>NZ_JBIWCL010000039.1:0-50422 GCF_044761485.1 Streptomyces sp. NPDC097617 | reverse complement strand
TCACCCAAGACGGCAACCACAACCTCTCCGCCGCACTCCCCCGCACCTCCAGCGACATCGAGGCCTGGATGGCCGACCTGAAGGGCTGACGCCCGAGCGTCTCGTACCGGTGGGCGGGATCCCTTACGGGGTTCCCGCCCACCGGCGTTTCTACGAGACCTTCAGGAGCGCGCCGTCGCGCCACTTCAGCATCTTGTCGAAGCTCACCACCGCGCCCCGGCCCGGCCGGTTGCGGAAGCGGACGTGGTCGGCGAGCTCGGCGATCAGGTGCAGACCCCGGCCGTGTTCGGCCAGGGAGGGTCTACGGCGGGCCACCGTCGTGGGCGGGAACCCCGGACCGGAGTCGGTCACCTCGATGCGGCAGCGGTCCCCGTCCAGATAGGCCGTGACGTGGTACGCCTCGGCATCGTTCGGGATTTCGCCGCCCCCGCCGTGCTCCACCGCGTTCGCACACGCCTCACTCAGCGCCACCGAGAGATCGAAGGAGATGTCCGGATCCACCCCCGCGGTCTCCATAGTCCCCAGCAGCAGTCGCCGGGCGAGCGGCACGCTCGCGGCTTCGCGCCTCAAGTGGAGAGACCACCAGATGCTCATACGGTTACGTATTGCCGCCCGCGAGGGGGCGTAAGCGCCCTGCGACCGTCCGAGACCTCAATACGCCCGATCGGCCGATGTGACTCTCCCGGGGAGCGGTGTACGCGGCGGACCCGGATGGTCCTCGCAGAGAGGACTCATGCGGACCTTCCGGACCTGCCGTATGAGGGGCGCAGGGGCAGTGCGATGATGACCCGGCCATGTCTGACCCCCACGCGACGCACGCCGGAGCGGGCCTCCGGCTGATCCGGGCCGCGGTGTTCACCGCGGTCTGTGTCGTGCTGTCCGCGACCGGGCACGCCCTGGCGTCCTGCGCCACCGTGCCCTGGTGGTCCCTCAGCCTCGGCTTCCTCGCCGTCTTCGCGGTCGCGGCCCCGCTCGCGGGCCGCCGGCGGACTCTGCCCGGCATCGCCGCCGGGCTCACCGCCGGACAGCTCAGCCTGCACGCGCTGTTCGGCCTCGGCCAGCACAGCGCCGCGGCCGCGCAGGCACCGGCCGGCACCGCCGACGTCACGCTCGCTGAACTCGCCGCCAAGCTGGTCTGCGGGGGCAACTCCGTACCGCTCAGCCCGGCCGACGCCCGGCAGATCCTGGAGGCCGCGGGCCTGGACCCGGCCGCCCTCGCCGAGCAGGCGGGACAGAGCGGGCAGGTCGCGCAGATCGTGGCGCAGGGCCACGGGGCGCACGCGCATGTGGCTCAGGTCTTCACCACCGCGCCCGCGACCGGGCTGTTCAGCCCGGCCATGCTGGCCGGTCACCTGCTGGCCGCACTCGCCGCGGGCTGGCTGCTCGGCCGGGGCGACGCCGCGCTCTTCCGACTCGTCGAACTGTCCCGGCGCTCGGCCGAAGCGGCCCCGATCCGGCCGCTGCGCGCCGCGCTGGCCTTCGTACGCGCCCTCGGCGCCGGGCTCCCGGGGGCGTCCGCCCGTACCCCGCAGGCGCGGACCGGGTCCGACCCCGTTGTCCCGACCGGCCGGGAAGCACTCCAGCACACGGTGATCCGGCGCGGCCCGCCCGAGGCGCTCGCCCTCGCAGCCTGACGCGGCACCCTCCTTCCCGGACACAGAGCGGGAGTACCGGTGCCGCGAACTCCGCGCGCGCCCGTGCGCGGAGCCTCCGCCACCACTGCTTCCGTGGAGTGTTCCTGCCATGAAGACCTCTCGCGTCTCCATCGCCGCCGCCATCGCCGCCGGTTCCGTCCTCGTCCTCTCGGGCACCGCCTTCGCGCACGTCGGCGTGCAGCCCGTCGGCGAGGCCCCCAAGGGCGGCTACGCGACGATCAACTTCAAGGTCCCCAACGAGCGGGACAACGCGTCGACCACGCAGCTGGAGGTCAACTTCCCGATCGACCAGCCGCTCACCTCCGTCATGCCGCAGGACGTTCCCGGCTGGACCGTGACGGTCGAGAAGAGCAAGCTCGACAAGCCGCTGACGGTCCACGGCAAGCAGATCAACGAGGCCGTCACCAAGGTGACCTGGACCGGCGGCAAGATCGAGCCCGGGAAGTTCCAGCAGTTCCCGCTCTCCGTGGGCAAGCTGCCGGAGAGCGCCGACCAGCTGGTCTTCAAGTCCATCCAGACCTACGACAACGGCGAGGTCGTCCGCTGGATCGAGGAGGCCAAGGAGGGCGCCGCGGAGCCGCAGAGCCCCGCGCCCGTCCTGAAGCTGACCGCCCCCAAGGGCGACGACCACCACGACGGCGCCAAGGCCGACGAGGCGAAGAACGCCGACAAGGACGCCGCGCACGGCCACGACAAGGCCGCCTCCGAGAACGGCTCCGACACCACCGCACGCGTTCTCGGCATCGCCGGCATCGTCGTCGGACTCGGCGGTGTCGCCTTCGGCATCGCCTCGCGCCGCCGCTCCGCCTGACTGCCGCGCCCCAGGGGCGCGTCACTCCGATATCCGTAGCACCCCCGATCCCAGGGACATTTCTCCATGCGCACCACACGTGTGACGGTCGCCGCTCTGCTCGCGGCGGCCGCACTCACCCTCACCGCCTGCGGCGGTGAAACCGCTAAGCCCAGCGGGGTCACCCAGATCGCGGGCGGCCAGAGCAACACCAAGGCCGCGACCGTGCTGGACCGCCCCTTCGGCAAGCCCGAGCTCGTCCTCACGGACACCACCGGCAACCCCTGGAACCTGCGCGAGCAGACCAAGGGGAAGCCGACGCTCATCTACTTCGGCTACACCAACTGCCCCGACGTGTGCCCGCTGACGATGAGCAACATCGCCGTGGCCAAGAAGGCACTCCCCAAGGCCGACCAGGACAACCTGCGGGTCGTCTTCGTCACCACGGACCCCGAGCGGGACACTCCCGAATCCCTCGGCGCGTGGCTCAAGGGGCAGGACCCGTCCTTCATCGGACTCACCGGGGACTTCGCGACCATCCAGGCCGCCGCACGCACGCTCGGCATCGGTATCGAGGCCGCCAAGACGGTGGCCAACGGCGACGTGGTCTCCATGCACGGCGCCCAGGTCATCGCGTTCTCGCCCAAGACGGACGAGGGCTACGTCCTCTACGGCGAGGGCACCACCGTCGATGACTACACCAAGGACCTGCCGAAGCTCGTCAAGGGAGAGAACCCGTGAACGCCCGCACCACCCGCACCCTCGCCGTCGCTCTCTCCCTGACGGCAGCCCTCGCCATATCCGGCTGCTCCGGCGACTCCGAGCCGAAGATGACCGTCAGCGGCGCCTTCATGCCCCAGCCCGTGAACGACAAGATGGCCGGCGGGTTCCTGGTCATCAAGAACGGCTCCGGGGCCGCCGACAAGCTCACCGGCGCCACGTCCCCGCTCTCCGACGATCTCCAGATCCACGAGACGAAGGACCAGAAGATGCAGCAGGTCCAGTCGATGGACGTGCCGGCGAACGGGGAGCTCCGGCTGGAGCGCGGCGGGAACCACATCATGTTCATGGGGCTCAAGAACACTCCCAAGGTCGGGGACAAGGTCACCGTCGAGCTCCGCTTCGAGAAGGCCGGCACGGTCAAGGTCGAGCTGGACGTGAAGGACCGGACGTACACCGCGCAGGCTCCGACCTCTACGGCCGTCAACGGCCACTGACGGACCGAGGAACTGACACGCCATGACGGCCACCGCCCCCGCCCCCTCCACGGCCCGCGCCCGTGCCACGGCACTCCTGCCACGGCTCGCGCTGGTCCTCGCGGCTCTGCTGGCAACCCTGTTCACCGCGGCCTCCCCGGCCACGGCGCACGCCGCACTCACCGCGAGCGACCCCAAGGACGGGGCGGTGGTCGCCACGGCCCCCGCCCAGGTCACGCTCTCCTTCTCGGAGCAGGTCGCGATGGGTGACGACTCCATCCGCGTCCTGGACCCCCAGGGCAAGCGCGTGGACACCGGCGAGCTGCGCGACATGTGCAGCGGGAACACCGTCCGGTACGGCACCGCGCTGCACGCCGGACTGCCGGACGGCACCTACACCGTCGCCTGGCAGGCCGTCTCGGCCGACAGTCATCCCATCTCGGGCGCCTTCACCTTCTCCATCGGGGCGCCCTCGGCCACCGACGTCACCCTGCCCGCCGCACAGGCGGGCGGCGGACCCGTCGGGATCGCCTACGGGATCGCCCGCTACCTCTCCTACGTCGGTTTCACCGTGCTCGTGGGCGGGGCCGCCTTCATCCTGCTGTGCTGGCGCCGGGGCGCCGCCGAGCGGCCGCTGCAGAAGCTGGTCGTGCGCGCCTGGGTCACCCTGACCGCCGCCACCCTCGCGATGCTGGTGCTCCGGACCCCGTACACGGGGTCCGGCAACTTCTCCGACGTGTTCGACCTCAATGGGCTCAGGGCCGTCCTGGAGACCAAGACGGGAGCCTCGCTGGTCTCCCGGCTGCTCCTGCTGGGTGCGGCCGCACTCTTCGTCGCCGTCCTCTTCGGCGTGTACGCGCGCCGCGTGGCGAGCGCCGGGCCCGACGGGGCCGCCCAGGCCCAGGGGACCGACGAGGCCGGCGACACCGAGGCGTCCGACGGAACCGAAGAGGCCGGGAGGCCGGACGACACCAGCGACCTCACCTTCGGGCTGGCCATGGGCGGCGCCGTCGTGGCCGGCGGCATCGCCGCCACGTGGGCCCTGTCCGAGCATGCCTCCACCGGTATCCAGCCCGGGATAGCCATGCCCGCCGACATCCTGCACCTGATGGCCGTCGCCACCTGGCTCGGCGGTCTCGTCGCGCTGCTCGTCGCCCTCCACAAGGTTCCGGGAATCGAGCGCGCGGCCGTCCGGCGCTTCTCCACGGTCGCCTTCGTCAGCGTCCTGATACTCGCCGTCACCGGTATCTACCAGTCCTGGCGCCAGCTCGGCAGCTGGTCGGCCCTCACCGGTACCGAATACGGGCAGCTGCTGCTCCTGAAAGTCGCCCTGGTGGCCGTACTCCTCGCCATCGCCTACGTCTCCCGCAAGTGGACGGCGCGGCTCGCCGATGCTCCCGCGGCAGCCGCCGGGCAGGACTTGGAGGATGTTTCACGTGAAACAGCCCTGGGGGGCGGCTCCGGCGATTCCGACGCCGCCGATGTTTCACGTGAAACAGAGGCCGTGACCGTCCCTGCGGACCCACAGCGTGCCGCCCAGCTCGCCCGGCAGCGGGCTGCCCGGCAGAACGCCCGGGTGAAGCAGGTGCGGGACGCCGATCCGGACCGCGCCGGCCTGCGCCGCTCCGTCCTCGCCGAGGCGGCCATCGCCGTGATCCTGCTCGCCGTCACCACAGTGCTCACCAGCACCGAACCCGGACGGGCCGTGGAGCAGGAGGCGAGCCGCGGCTCCAGCGCCACCGCAGTCCCCGACCGCGCCGTCAAGATCACCCTGCCTTTCGACACCGGCGGCCCGAACGGCAAGGGGTCCGTCCGGCTCGAACTCGACCCGGGACGGGTCGGCGCCAACACCCTGCACCTCTGGTCCGACGCCCCGGACGGCACACCCCTCGGCCTTCCCGAGATCAAGGTCGCCTTCACGCTCCCTGCCAAGGACATCGGCCCCCTGCCGCTCGTCCCCGAGCAGGCGGCACCCGGGCACTGGACCGCCTCCGGTGTGCAGCTGCCGCTCGCGGGTGAATGGCGTATCGATGTGACCGTGCGTACCTCCGAGATCGACCAGACCACCGTCCAGAAGACCGTGAAGATCGGCTGACCAGCGTGACCGAGACCAACCCCGACATCGAGATCTCCCGGCGCAGGCTGCTGGGTACCGTCGGCGCCGCAGGCGCCGTCGGGATCGCCCTCGGAGGCACCGGCGGCGCCCTCGCACACTCTGCGCTCGCCGGCCCCGGGAGCGGCTCCGGCTCGGGCGCGGCCGGGAGCCTGAGCTCCCTCGGGGCCACACAGGTCGCCTTCCACGGGGACCATCAGGCCGGCATCACCACCCCGCTGCAGGCCAAGGGGCACCTTGTCGCCTTCGACCTCGCCGCCGGAGCGGGCCGTACGGAGGCCGCCGCCCTGCTGCGGCGCTGGTCCGAAACCGCTCGGCGGCTGATGGCGGGCGAGCCGGCCTCGACCTCCGACAGCGGGATCGCCCTCGACGCCGGTCCGTCCTCCCTCACCGTCACCTTCGGCTTCGGCCACTCCTTCTTCGAGCGCACCGGCCTGGCCGCCCGTCGCCCCACCGCCCTCGACCCGCTGCCGGGCTTCTCCTCGGACCGGCTCGACGAGCGGCGCAGCAACGGCGACCTGTGGGTCCAGATCGGCGCCAACGACGGGCTCGTCGCCTTTCATGCGCTGCGCGCCCTGCAGAAGGACGCCGGGGAGGCGGCCCGTGTCCGCTGGCAGATGAACGGCTTCAACCGGTCTCCCGGCGCCACTGGTAGCCCCATGACCGCCCGCAACCTCATGGGCCAGGTCGACGGCACCGGCAATCCGAAGCCCTCGGAGCCCGACTTCGACAAGCGGATCTTCGTCCCCGATGCGGGACCCGGACCCGCCGAGCACGCCTGGATGGCCGGGGGCTCGTACGCCGTGGTCCGGCGCATCCGCATGCTCCTCGACGACTGGGACAAGCAGTCTCCTGACCAGCAGGAGCGGGTCATCGGCCGTACCAAGGCCACCGGCGCCCCCCTGACGGGCGGCGGCGAGACCACCGAGATGGCGCTCGAGAAGATCGGGGCGGATGGGAAGACCGTCATCCCCTCCGACGCCCACGCCAGGATCTCGGCCCCGGAACAGAACGGCGGGGCTGCCATGCTGCGGCGCCCCTTCTCCTTCCATGACGGGATCGGCGCCGACGGCGCTCCCGACGCCGGGCTCCTTTTCGTCTGCTGGCAGGCCGACCCGCTGCGCGGATTCGTACCCGTGCAGCGCAAGCTCGACCGCGGCGACGCGCTGTCGGCGTTCATCCGGCACGAGTCCAGCGGCCTGTACGCCGTTCCGCCCGGCCCCCGCAGCGACGAGTACGTGGGGCAGCGGCTGCTCGAGGGATGAACAGCAACCCGGTGGGCGGCACCCCGGCACTAGGCTGATCGCATGTCAGCCACCCGCTTCACGTATCTCGGTCCCGAGGGCACTTTCACCGAGGCCGCCCTGCGCACCCTGCCGGAAGCCGCGACCCGGGAGCTCGTCCCGATGGTGTCGGTCCCGGCCGCCCTGGACGCCGTACGCAACGGCGAGGCGGCCGCTGCCCTGGTCCCGATCGAGAACTCGGTGGAGGGCGGGGTCACCGCCACCCTCGACGAGCTGGCCTCGGGCGAACCACTGATGATCTACCGGGAGGTGCTGCTGCCCATCGCCTTCGCGCTGCTCGTACGGCCCGGGACCGCCCTCTCGGAGGTCAAGACCGTCACGGGGCACCCGGTCGCCCAGCCGCAGGTGCGCAACTGGCTGAAGGCGAACCTGCCCGACGCCGTGTGGGAGTCGGCCGCCTCGAACGCCGACGGCGCCCGGCTGGTCCAGGAGGGCCGCTTCGATGCCGCCTTCGCGGGCGAGTTCGCCGCCACCACCTACGGGCTCGTTCCGCTGGTGACCGAGATCCACGACGCGGAGAACGCCGAGACGCGCTTCGTGCTGGTGGGTCGCCCCGCGCGGCCGGCCGCGCCGACCGGCGCGGACAAGACCTCGGTCGTGCTCTGGCTCGGCGACGACCACCCCGGTGCGCTGCTGGAACTCCTCCAGGAATTCGCGGTCCGCGGGGTGAACCTGATGCTGATCCAGTCCCGTCCGACCGGACAGGGCATCGGCAACTACTGCTTCGCCGTCGACGCCGAGGGCCACATTTCCGACCGGCGGGTCAGCGAGGCGCTCATGGGCCTCAAGCGGACCTGTCCCCAGGTCCGCTTCCTCGGGTCCTACCCCCGCGCCGGTGTCGCTCAGAGTGATGTCCGCGCCCCTCGGGCCGGAACCTCCGACAGTGACTTCACGGCCGCCTCCGACTGGCTGGCGCGTTGCCTCGACGGGCGGGCGTAGGGCCTCGCCCTTTGTCCACAGAGTTATCCACAGGCCGAGATGGGGACCTGGGGACAAGTCGACAGAACAGCCTGACAAGGTCGACAAATCGGCCGGGTGGCTCAGGTTTCGCTCTGGGGAGCGGGAGGTGAACGGTGTCACCCCCGCATCGCCGATCAACTCTTTGGGGCGAGCCATTCCCACCCGAATGAGTGTGTGAGGGTGGTTTGAGCACCGATCCGTCCAGGCCGCCCACCGATCAGGAATGATCTATTCCTGTGTCCACAGATGCAGCACACAGCCTGTGGATAAGATCCGCCCCGCGGCAATTCCTGTGGACAAGAACCCGCTCCACCCCTGCTCAGCGCCCGCTCGAGCGTCGACATTCTGCCCCTTTTCGGGGAATGGGACCGCTTTTATTGACGCTCCGAGAAGGACCACTTCAGGTCAGTCGACAAGACTTATCCATTCGTTGCAATTAGGACATAGCGACACGCAGCGTGATATCGGTGTGATCCCTGGAACCCCAGCCCGGTAGCCTGGAGGGGTGATTGACCTCCGGCTGCTCCGTGAAGACCCTGACCGTGTCCGCGCCTCGCAGCGCGCCCGTGGAGAGGACGTCGAACTCGTCGACGCACTCCTCTCCGCCGACGAGCGCCGCAGGTCCTCCGGCATGCGCTTCGACGACCTCCGCAATGAGCAGAAGTCGCTCGGCAAGCTCATCCCCAAGGCCTCCCCGGAGGAGCGGGCCGAGCTGCTGAAGAAGGCCGAGCAGCTCAAGCAGGACGTCAAGGCGGCCGAGGCCGAGCAGAACGAGGCCGACGAAGCCGCCAAGCGGTTTCTCCTCCAGCTCGGCAACATCGTCCACGAGGACGTCCCGGTCGGTGGCGAGGAGGACTTCACCGTCCTGGAGACGCACGGCGCCATCCGCGACTTCGCCGCCGAGGGCTTCGAGCCCAAGGACCACCTGGAGCTCGGCGAGCTGCTGGGCGCCATCGACGTCGAGCGCGGCGCCAAGGTCTCCGGTTCGCGCTTCTACTACCTGACGGGCGTCGGCGCCCTGCTGGAGCTGGCGCTGGTCAACGCGGCCATCGCGCAGGCCACCGAGGCCGGCTTCATCCCGATGCTGACCCCCGCGCTGGTCCGCCCGCGCGCCATGGAGGGCACCGGCTTCCTCGGCCAGGCCGCCGAGAACGTCTACCACCTGGAGAAGGACGACTACTACCTGGTCGGCACCTCCGAGGTCCCGCTCGCCGCGTACCACATGGACGAGATCATCGACGGCGACAAGCTGCCGCTGCGGTACGCCGGCTTCTCCCCGTGCTTCCGCCGTGAAGCCGGTACCTACGGCAAGGACACCCGCGGCATCTTCCGCGTCCACCAGTTCGACAAGGTCGAGATGTTCTCGTACGTCGCGCCGGAGGAGGCCGAGGCCGAGCACCAGCGGCTCCTGGAATGGGAGAAGCAGTGGCTGACCAGCCTTGAGCTGCCGTTCCAGGTGATCGACGTGGCCACCGGAGACCTGGGCGCCTCCGCCTCCCGCAAGTTCGACTGCGAGGCGTGGATCCCCACCCAGGGCAAGTACCGCGAGCTGACCTCGGCCTCGAACTGCAACAGCTTCCAGGCCCGCCGTCTGTCGATCCGCTACCGCGACGGCAAGAAGACGCAGCCGCTTTCCACGCTGAACGGCACGCTGTGCGCCGTACCGCGCACGATCGTCGCGATCCTCGAGAACCACCAGCAGGCCGACGGTTCGGTGCGTGTGCCCCAGGCGCTCCGTCCCTACCTCGGCGGCCGCGAGGTCCTGGAGCCGATCGCCAAGTGAGCCCGGCCCCGTTCCCGTACAAACTCGTCGCGACCGATCTCGACGGCACGCTGCTGCGTGGCGACGACACCGTCTCGGAACGCACCCGTGAAGCGCTCGTCGCGGCCACCGCGGCGGGCGCGGCGCACATCATCGTCACCGGCCGCGCCGTGCCCTGGACCCGGCACGTACTGGACGACCTCGGCTACAAGGGGATCGCCGTCTGCGGGCAGGGCGCCCAGGTCTACGACGCGGGTGCCCACCGGCTCCTGACCTCGGTGACGCTGGACCGGCAGCTGGCCGGTCTCGCGCTGTCGAAGCTGGAGGCCGAGATCGGTCCGCTGGCCCTGGCGGCCAGCCGGGACGGGGTGGACGGAGAGGTCCTGTTCGGACCCGGGTACCAGGTGCAGGAAGGCCTTCCGGCCATATACCTGGACGACACCAAGGCGCTCTGGACGGCTCCGCTGAACAAGCTCTACATCCAGCACCCCGAGCTGGACGACGACGCGCTCGTCAAGGTGGCCCGGGCGACCGTGGGCAGCCTGGTCGACATCGTCATGGCGGGTCCCGGCATCGTCGAGATCCTGCCGCTGGGCCTCACCAAGGCCACGGGCCTGTCCCTGGCCGCCCGCCGGCTGGGGGCCAAGGCGGCAGAGACGATCGCCTTCGGTGACATGCCCAACGACGTCCCGATGTTCGGCTGGGCCGCGCACGGGGTGGCGATGGCCAATGCCCATGCGGAGCTCAAGGCCGTGGCCGACGAGGTGACGACCTCCAACGAGGAGGACGGCATCGCGGTGGTGCTGGAGCGCCTGCTGGGCGCCGCGTAGCGCGCACGACGGGGGAGAGGTCCGAGGCAGCCCGCGCCGGACGGCGCGCTCGAAGTGGCTGCCCCGGACCTTTTGTTGCTCCCCGCACCACTCACTCTGCACCCGGCGCAGGTCGCTTACCAGCGAATTTCCGTGCATCAGCCGTGGATCCGGCGGCGGCGCCAGTAGGCGACGGTCACCACTGCGAGGAGCGGGCCCCAGAGCACCAGAGGGGCGTAGCAGAGGGGCCACCAGCCGGCCCCGGTGGGCGCTCCCGGCGCCGCCATGCTCGTGCTCCAGTGGAAGGCGGCCAAGACGGTGACCAGGGTGACCGCGACGGCTCCGAGAGCAGCCGGTACGACCGTCGCGAGGGGCCGGATCCGGCGACCGCGCAGCCAGGGGATCCAGCTCGGCACGACCTCGCCCCAGCGCTGTACGAGACCGAGGCTGAGGAGGCCCAGGCCTTCGGCGAAGAGGCTGAGCGCCACCAGGTAGAAGGACCACTTGCCGGGGAAGAGTTCGGCTTCCAGTCCACTGCCGACTCCCCAGCCGACGGGTATGCCGACTGCGATGGCCACCCTCCACAGGCCGCTGGGGGCGAGGGTGAGGGCGGCCGCGTGGGCGGCCCAGCGGATCGGCCGAGGCGGGGGCAGCGGCGGGGGCTGTGAGCGTGTCCATGGTCCAAGTCCTTTGCATGAGACGGTCGGTGATGCCTCAAGCCTGGTCGGGCGGGCCTGTCGGGACCATCGGCCGATCAGCAGGCCCGTGGCGGCGCCACGTCGGCCGGCTCTGCCGAATGGCAGATGCTCCGGCCCCTCGCACCCTCGTAGGGTCGGCCTCATGACCGTGAACACGCGTGCTGTGTATGCCCCGTTGCTGACTGTGGCCGCCGTCGGCGGGCTCCTCGCCGCGTTCCTGGGGGTGCCCGCGGTGTGGCTGCTGCTCTGGGTGGGCCCCCTGCTGCCGCTGCTGGCTCTGGTGGCCCGCTGGTCTCCGGTGCGCTCCGGAGCGGTGGCCGCTTCGCTGGGCGTGGCCGCCGTCGCACTCTGGCCACTCCCTCTGATGTGGGGGAAGTCGTCGTGGCTGGAGGTGTGCGGGGCGGCGGCGTTCTGGGCGTTGCCGGCGCTCGGGGCCCTGGCCGCCGGAGGGTATCTGCGCCGACAGGCGAGCCGGACGCGGCAAGCCGTCCGGGACGGCCGGCGCGACCAACAGCTGGAACTGGCTCGGGATCTGCATGACTTCGTGGCCCACGATGTGAGCGCCATCGTGGTGCAGGCCCAGGCAGCCAGGTTCGTGGCGGACAAGGACCCTGAGCAGGCGGTCCGTGCGCTGGAACGGATCGAGGCGGCGGGCCTCGGCGCGCTCGCCTCGATGGACCGGACGGTGCACGCACTGCGGGAGGCCGCCGGTGCGCGGTCCGTCTCGGTCCCGGGGACCTCGGAGCTGCCCGGCCTGGTGGAGCGGTTCGAGGTCGGGGTACTGGACGCCGATCCGGCGGCGGTCCGGGCGTTGTCGCGGGAGGCGGACACCACCGCGTACCGGGTGGCGGTGGAGGCCTTGACGAACGTACGCCGGCACGCGCCCGGAGCGGCGGTGGTGCGGGTGCGCCTGCACAGGGCAGCGAAGGGGATCGAGCTGAGCGTGGCCAACTCCGCGCCGGCCCGCAGCGCGAACGGACTGCTGGGGCTGCGCAGGCGCGGCGGAACCGGGCTGGCCGGCCTGCGCGGAAGGGTGGAGGCAGCGGGCGGGACCCTGCGGGCCGGGCCGAGCGCCGACGGCGGATGGCGGGTTTGCGCCGTATTCCCGGCGCGCGGGCGCACCCTCGGGTGATCATGACGGCGTGACCACACGCATCCTGATAGCCGACGACCAAAAGGACATCCGCAGCGGCTTCCGGCTGATCCTCGACTCGCAGCCGGACATGACCGTGGTGGGGGAGGCGGCGGACGGGGAGAGCGCGGTGGCGCTGGCCCGGGAGCTGAGGCCGGACGTGGTGCTGGCGGACATCCGGATGCCGCGGCTCGACGGGCTGGAGGTGACCCGGCTGCTCTCGCCGCAGACGCGCGTGGTGGTGGTGACCACCTTCGACCTGGACGAGTACGTGCACACCGCGCTCCGCAACGGCGCCTGCGGCTTCCTGCTGAAGCGGTCCGGGCCGGCGCTGCTGATCGAGGGGGTCCGGGCGGCGATGGCCGGGGACACACTCATCAGCCCGCAGATCACGGTGCGGCTGCTGAGCCGGCTGACGCAGGAGGGTCCGGTCGCCCCGCCCGCGGCGCATCCGCTGACGGAGCGCGAGGTGGAGATCGTGCAGCGGGTGGCGCGGGGTCTGACCAACGCGGAGATCGGCGCGGAGCTGTTCATCAGCGCGGGGACGGCCAAGACCCACATCGCGAACGTCCAGGCCAAGCTGGGGGCCCGCAACCGGGTGGGCATCGCTGCCTGGGCCTGGGAGCACGGCATCGCGAAAGCGGAGGAGGACACCCACCAGGAGCCCTCGGGGCTCCGTGGCTCGTCATGTTTCACGTGAAACAGCGTTGCGGGTGAGGGGCCAGGAGAGCAGGCCGACAGAGAGCGCGATGGCGTGACCGAGGTCCGTGTAGGTGCCGCCGGTGACCAGCGGGATCCCGAAGAAGGCGAGCGCGCCCGCCAGGTAGAGCCATTTCCAGGGGCCGGGGATCCGGTAGGTGAGGACGCCGATGGAGGCCGCGAGACCGTAGCTGACGCCGATGTCCACGACGTGGGTCATGCTGTGCGGGGCCCGGTGGTCCTGGATGGCCGTCAGCAGGACCTTCTGGCTGACCAGGGTGGCGACGACATGGGCGGTCGCGACGATCAGGAGCCAGCGCAGGGTGCCGAGCCAGCGTTCGACGGGAGCGTGGAACAGCTCGAAGAGCACGGCGTAGAGAGCGAGCGAGGCCGGGTTCACGATCCAGAAGGCGCTGCTGACGAGTGCCCGGACGGGGTACTTCACGAGCTGGGTGATGTTGCTGCTGTTGCGGTGCAGCAGGACCCGGTCGATCTGGTCGGGCGCGATCGCGACGATGATGCTGGTGATGGCAATGATCAGCAGCCAGATGTGCGTTCCGGGCGAGGAGCGTATCCAGGACCGCAGTGGCCTGGACGGCTCCGGCTCGGTGTGCTCGACCATGCACCGATGATGCCGCGCAAACCTGTGCCCCGCCCGGCCGGTGGGCCGGGCGGGGCACAGATTCACGGTGCCGCGACGGGGCTTACTCCTCGCCGGCCAGGGTGAGGCGGCGGAGCTTCTGTCCCGCGTATGCGGTGGCTCCGACGGTGACCGCGCAGAGCAGGATCACGGCGGTGGGCAGGCCGACGGTGGCGTCGACGTATCCGTTCCCGGCAACCTTCTCGGCGACGGACAGGGCCCACTGCTGGACGCTGAGGGTCTTGGCTCCGGCGACCAGGCTGCCGAAGAGCGATTCCCAGATCAGGGCGTAGACCAGGCCGAAGACGACCGCGTGCCGGCTGACGGTGCCGAGCAGCAGGAACAGCGCGCTGTAGGCGATCGAGGCCACGAGAGTGGCGATCGTGTAGGCGACGGCGATCTGCTGGCCGTTCCCGTTGAGGATGAATCCGGCGATCAGGGTGGGGATCGCGGAGAAGACCATCGTGACGGCGATCGCCACGATCAGCTTGGTCATGATGATCGTCGGGCGCTTCACCGGCTTGGCGAGCAGGTAGACGATCGAGCCGTCGTCGATCTCGGGCCCGATGGCTCCGGTGCCGGCGATGACACCGATCAGCGGAACCATGGTGGCGAGGGCGAAGCCCCCGAGGAGGTCGGCCGCGACCTTGTCGTCCACGCCGACGAAGGCACGGACGACGAGGGCGATGACGATCAGCAGGGCGGGCAGCGCGAAGAGGATCAGCGCGCGGCGCCGGCCGAGCAGGGCCCGGTAGGTGAGCCGGGCAACGGTGGGTTCGTACATGGGTGCCAGCTCCTTTCAGGCCGCGACGAGGTAGGAGAAGACCGACTCGAGGGACTCGTCGGAGGGCGAGACCGTCAGCAGCCGGATGCCGTGTGCCCGGGCGACGCGGGGCAGCAGCTCGGTGAAGCGGCCGAAGTCGACGGCCTGGATGCGCAGCGCGCCTTCCTTGAGGTCGACCTCGATGCCGGCGGTGGAGGGGTCGGCGATCAGGGCCGCGGCGAGCGCCCGGTCGTCGGAGGAGCGGATGAGGTAGCGGTGCGGGCGGTCCGTCATCAGGCGGCGGATCTTGCGGAAGTCGCCGGAGGCGGCGTGCCGGCCGGCCACGACCACCTCGATGTGCGAGGCGAGCTGCTCGACCTCCTCCAGGATGTGGGAGGAGAACAGGACGGTACGTCCCTCGTCGCCCATGCGCCGCAGCAGGTCCATGAGCTGCATGCGCTGGCGCGGGTCCATACCGTTGAACGGCTCGTCGAGGAGCAGGACGGCCGGGTCGTGGACGAGGGCCGAGGCCATCTTCACGCGCTGGCGCATGCCCTTGGAGTACGTGGAGATCTTGCGGTCCTGGGCGTACTCCATCTCGACAGTGGCGAGCGCCCGCTGGGCGGCCGCGTCGTCGAGGCCGTGGAGTTCGGCGTTGGCGACGACGAACTCCCGGCCCGTGAGGAAGTCGTACATGGCCTCGCGCTCGGGCACGACACCGATCTGCTTGTAGACCTGCTCGTTCTGCCAGATCGGCGTTCCGTCGAGGGTGACGGTGCCCGTGGAGGGGGCGAGGAAACCGCCCATCATGTTGATGAGGGTGGACTTTCCGGCGCCGTTGGGACCCAGGAGCCCGGTGACACCGGGGCCGATGCTCATGGTCACGTCGTTGACGGCGACGACGTTCCCGAACCAGCGGGAGGTGTGGTCGATGTCGATGGTGGTCACAGCCCGGCCTTCCGGTAGCGGGCCATCAGGGCGGCGTAGGAGCCGACGATGAGGCCGAGGGCGACGAGCAGGTAGACGACGCCGGTGCCGGCCGAGGGGCCCTCGCCGCCGGGGAAGGCGGAGGTCGCGCTCAGGAACGCGGTCTGCACGCCGTCGATGAGGGTGATCGGGGAGAACAGGCCCATCCACTCGATGGCTCCGGTGTTCCCGGTGCTGTAGGCGATCCCCTGGACCGCGGTCACCGCACCGAACGGGATCAGGAGGACCGCGATGATCGCGGCGACGCCGAACCCGCGGCGCGGGGTGAGCGCGGCCATGACCAGGCCGAGTCCCGCGAAGAGCAACGACAGCAGCAGAACGGACACGAGTCCCTGCCCGAATCCTTGTGTCTGGTGGCCGAAGTCGAACTTCGCCAGGAGCGAGCCGATCCACATGATCAGCAGCGGGGTCGCGGTGAGGATGAACAGGGCCGAGGCCATGGCCGCGTACTTGGCCACGACGTAGTCGACGCGTTCGATGGGCCGCGAGAAGTAGAGCGGCACCGTCTTGAAGCGCAGGTCGCGCGAGACCGACTGCGGGGCCTGCGACGCGAGGAAGAGGCCGATGATCACCTGGGTGGTCAGGGCGTACGTCGTGTACTTGATCGGCAGGTCGGAGGAGCCGGGCACCGCGATGGCGACCGCGACGATGATCAGCGCGGGTACGCACATCACCGCGAAGAGGAGCATCGGCAGGACCTTGGACTTGGCGGAGCGGCCGAGTCCGAAGGCGCCGCGCAGGGACTGCGAGAACAGCGACTTGCGGGCGTAGGCGCGGCCGAGCCGGGGTCCGTCGTAGGACCGGTAGCCGATGTTGTGGATCTGGGTCGAGGTGTCAGGCGCCATCGGAACCGGCTCCCTTCTGCTGGACGGTGGGCGAGGGCTGGTCGTTGTCGCGGAAGACCTCGGCGATGTGGTGCCGGCGCTGTTCCATGCGGACCAGGCCGATGCTCAGGTCGGCGACGGTGTCGCGGACGGTGTCGTACGTCTCCTCGCCCGTGGCCTCGACGAGGAGGATGTGGCCGGCTCCGGGCAGGCCCTGCTCCTCTCCGATGTGCAGGGTGACGCCGGCCTCGGTGAGTGCCTTGCGCAGGGCGGCGGTGCCGTCCGGGTGGGTGTCGGAGTCGGTGACCTCGACCGCGAGGGTTGTGGTGATCTGGGTGAAGTCGCTGGTGGAGCTGGAGCGCAGCAGCTTGCCGCCGTCGACGACCACCACGTGGTCGCAGGTCCGCTCCAGCTCGCCGAGGAGGTGGGAGGTGACCAGGACGGAGATGCCGAAGTCCGTGTAGACGCGGCGGATCAGGCCGAGCATCTCGTCGCGGCCGACCGGGTCCAGGCCGTTGGTCGGCTCGTCGAGGAGCACCAGCTGCGGGTCGTGGACGAGGGCCTGCGCGAGCTTGACGCGCTGCTTCATGCCGGTGGAGTAGCCGCCGATGGGGCGGTAGCGCTCCTCGTACAGCCCGACGTGGCGCAGGGTGTCGGCGGTGCGCTCGCGGGCCGCCGTGGGCGGCAGCCCGGACATGCGCGCCATGTGGACGACGAACTCGGTGGCCGAGACGTCGGGTGGCAGGCAGTCGTGCTCGGGCATGTATCCGACGCGTTCACGGATGGCGCCGCCATGCGTGCGGACGTCGAGGCCGAGCACGGCGGCGCTGCCCTCGGTGGCGGGGGACAGTCCCAGCAGAATCTTGATCAGCGTGGACTTGCCGGCTCCGTTGGCACCAACGAGGCCGGTTACACCAGGCCCGATGTCCAGGGAGAGCCGGTCGAGGGCGGTCACTCGGGGGTACCGCTTGCTCAGGCTTTCGGTCGCGATGACAGTCACGGCTTCGACGTTAGTGGCGCGGCTCTCGTGAAACGTCAGACCTGGAGCTGGATCCCGTCTCAGCCTTCAGGCGTACATGCCCGTACTGGAGGCTGATGTGGACCCGACAACTTTGTCCACAGGTCCGTGCACGACCCTTGACGTGATCTCCAGTCATTGTCACATTCATCAGTGTCAACTTACGTGCGCGTACGGCTACACGGATGGACGGGCTGACATGGCTGGGGACACCAAGCAACGCACCGCGCGACCACGCTCCGCACGACCCGCCGGCGACCTCAGCGGGTTCAGAGAGGTGCAGCGCCTCTCGTACGAGTGCGCCGAGGCCGTCGCGGCCCAGCTGCGGCCCGGAGTGACCGAGCGCGAGGCCGCGCGCATGCAGCGAGAGTGGCTGCGGGAGCGCGGCGTCCGGGACTGGTTCCACCTGCCCTTCGCCTGGTTCGGGGACCGCACCGCCTTCGCGAACTTCAGGATCCCGCTGCAGTTCTTCCCGACCAACCGGAAGCTGGAGCCGGGGATGCCCTTCATCCTCGACATGGCACCGGTTTACAAGGGCTACTCGGCCGACATCGGGTATTCGGGCAGCCTCGGGCTCAACCCGGTGCAGGACCGGCTCATGTCCGACCTCCAGGCGCACCGCGTGCTGATCCTGGAGCAGGTGCGCGAGGGCCGCTCGCTGCGCGAGATCTACGAGAACGTCGAACGGCTGATGACCCGGCAGGGGTACGCCAACCGGCACCGGGCCTATCCCTTCGGCGTGATCGCGCACAAGATCGACCGGGTCAAGGAGCGGCGCTGGTCGCCTACCGCGTTCGGATTCGGCACCCAGTCCCTCAAGGGGCTGGCCGGTGACGTCCTGCACGGTCACCGTGAGGGCTGGTCCCCGCTGTGGAGCCCCTACCACTTCTCCGACCATCCGCCGCAGCCCGGCCTGTGGGCGGTGGAACCGCACCTCGGGTTCCGTGGCACCGGCGCGAAGTTCGAGGAGATCCTGGTCGTCACCGACTCCCGGGACCCCGAGGAGAGCGCGTTCTGGCTGGACGACGATCTGCCGCACGTGCGGCGCTGGGCCGAGGAGAAGGCAGCATGAGCGCCATGAGCGAAGCAGGAGCGGCGGGCCTGGCGGGTGCGCGCGAGCGCCGGGTGAGCACCGGTGGGGTCGAGCTGTGCGTCGTCGAGCTCGGTGAGACGGACCGGCCGACGGTGGTGCTGGTGCACGGGTACCCGGACAGCAAGGAGGTCTGGTCCGAGGTCGCCGAGCGCCTCGCCACGCACTTCCACGTGGTGCTCTACGACGTACGCGGCCACGGGCGCTCCACCGCGCCGCAGCCGCTGCGGGGCGGTTTCACCCTGGAGAAGCTGACCGACGACTTCCTGGCGGTGGCGGACGCGGTCAGCCCGGACCGGCCGGTACACCTGGTCGGCCACGACTGGGGTTCCGTACAGGGCTGGGAGTTCGCGACGGTCGCCCGCACCGAGGGCCGGATCGCCTCCTTCACCTCGATGTCGGGGCCCTCCCTCGACCACTTCGGACACTGGATCAAGAAGCGGATGACGCGGCCCACCCCGCGTGCGGCGGCGCAGCTCCTCGGCCAGGGCGCCAAGTCCTGGTACGTCTACATGCTGCACACCCCCGTGCTGCCGGAGCTCGCCTGGCGCGGGCCGCTCGGCAAGCGGTGGCCCGCCATGCTCCAGCGCATGGAGAAGGTTCCGGCCGGTGCCTATCCGACGGCCTCGCTGCCCTCGGACGCGGCGCACGGCGCCTGGCTGTACCGCGACAACGTGCGACCACGACTGCGCCGGCCTCGCCCCGACGCGTACGCCCACGTCCCGGTGCAGCTGATCACCCCGACCGGGGACGCCTTCCTGTCCGAGCGGCTCCACGACGGTCTGGAGCAGTGGGCGCCGGACCTGCTGCGGCGGACCCTGCCCGCCAAGCACTGGGTGCCGCGGACCCGCCCCGACCAGCTGGCCGCCTGGATCACCGACTTCGTCAACGACCGGGAGGAGCCCGCGACGCGGGCGCCGGAGCAGAAGGCCCCGGGCAGGTACGCCGACCGCTTCGGGGGCCAGTTGGTCCTGGTCACCGGCGCGGCCAGCGGAATCGGCCGGGCCACCGCCTTCGCCTTCGCCGAGGCCGGGGCCCGGGTGGTGGCCGTCGACCGCGACGCCGAAGGCGCTTCGCGCACGGCCGACATGGCCCGCCTCGTCGGCGCGGCCGATGCCTGGGGCGAGTGCGTGGACGTCAGCGACGAGCAGGCGATGGAGAAGCTCGCGGCGAAGGTCGCCGCCGAGTACGGAATCGTCGACGTCCTGGTCAACAACGCCGGGATCGGCCTGTCCGGAGCCTTCCTCGACACCACTGCCGAGGACTGGAAAAAGGTCCTGGACGTCAATCTGTGGGGCGTCATCCACGGCTGCCGGATCTTCGGTAAGCAGATGGCCGAACGCGGACAGGGCGGGCACATCGTCAACACCGCCTCCGCCGCCGCCTACCTGCCCTCCAGGACCCTGCCCGCCTACAGCACCTCGAAGGCGGCGGTGCTGATGCTGTCGGAATGCCTGCGCGCCGAGCTGGCCTCCAAGTCGATCGGCGTCTCCGCGATCTGCCCCGGCATCGTCAACACCAACATCACCTCCACCTCGCGCTTCGCCGGAGTGGACAAGGCCGAGGAGAAGCGCCGCCAGGAACGCTCCTCTCGGCTGTACGGGCTGCGCAACTTCCCGCCGGAGAAGGTCGCCGACGCGATCCTGCGAGCCGTGGTGCGCAACGAGGCGGTCGTCCCCGTGACTCCGGAGTCCAAGGGGGCCCTGTGGATGTCCCGCTTCGCCCCGCGGGCGCTGCGGCGCATCGCGAGGCTGGAGCCGAAACTGTGAGCGGGACCGCGGACCGGGTCGGCGGGCAGCGCCCGCCCGGGCCGCACCCGATCAACCCGCGGCGGGTGGACTTCGACTGGAAGACCACCCCGCTGCACTGGATACCGGACGAGCCCACCGCCACTCACGTCATCAACGTGCTGCACCTGCTGCTGCCCGCCGGGGAGCGGTGGTTCGTGAAAGTCCTCAAGGAAGGCCTGCCACTGGTCACCGATCCCGAGCTGCGCGCCGACGTCAAGGGGTTCATGGGCCAGGAGGCCACGCACAGCGTGCAGCACTCCTACGTACTGGACCATCTCGCCGAGCAGCGGCTGCCGACTCAGGCGTACACACGGCACGTGGACTTCCTCTTCGAGAAGCTGCTCGGGGAGACGCCGCCGTTCGGGGTACCCCTCACGGACCGGGAGTGGCTGCGCTTCCGGCTGGCCGTGGTCGCCGCGATCGAGCAGTTCACGGCGGTCCTCGGGGACTGGGTGCTGCGCGCCGAGGGGCTCGACCGGGCCGGGGCCGACGAGATCATGCTGGATCTGCTGCGCTGGCACGGCGCGGAGGAGGTGGAGCACCGCTCCGTCGCCTTCGACATGTACCAGCACTGCGGGGGAGCCGGTCTGCCCCGCTACGCGCGGCGTGTCGAGGGGATGGTCGTGGTCGCGCCCGTACTGGCCTGGCTGTGGGTGTGGGGAGCCTCGTACCTCATACGCAACGACCCCGAACCGGCCGGCCGGCCGCGCTACTCGCTCCACGCGCACAACCGCGCGGTGGCCAAGGGCCTGCTGCCCACATGGAGAGAGCTCGGCACGGCCATACCCCGCTACTTCCGGCGGTCGTACCATCCCTCGCAGGAGGGCTCGCTGCGCAGGGCGGTCGAGTACCTTGCGGCATCACCCGCCGCCCGGGCCGCGGCGGGCGCGGTCGGCCGAGCCACAATGTCGTAGGGAGCCGAGATTGACCGATCAGGCAGTAGCCGAGTACCGGATCGAGGATCTGGCGCACCACAGTGGGGCGACGGTACGCACGATCCGGGCGTACCAGGACCGTGGTCTGCTGCCGAAGCCGGAGCGAAGGGGCCGTTCCAACGTCTACCGGGACACGCATCTGGCGCGGCTGCGCCAGATCGCGGACCTGCTGGACCGCGGCTACACCCTGGCCTCCATCAAGGAGCTGCTGGAGGCCTGGGACGCCGGGCGCGGTCTGGGCGGCGTACTCGGGCTGGTCGCCGAGGTGCACGGGCCGTGGACGGATGAGGAGGCGGCCCGGATCAGCCGGGAGGAGCTGAACGAACGGTTCGGCGGCCGACCGGACGACGACGCGGTGGACGAGGCCTGCGACCTCGGGGTGCTGGAGCGGATCCCGGGGCGCCCGGACCGGTTCCTCGTGCCCTCCCCGCAGGAGCTGGCGGTGGCCGCCGAGCTGTACGCGGCCGGGGTGCCGCTGCCTGCGATCACCGGGCACCTGCGGGAGCTGCGGGGACAGGTGGAGCACATCGCCTCGCGGTTCCTGGAGTTCACCACCGAGCACGTGTTCGCGCGCTACCTGGGGCAGGTGCCACCGACGGACGCGGACGCGGCGGAGGCGGCGACGATGGTCCGGCGGCTGCGGCCGCTGGCCCAGCAGACGGTGGACGCGGAGCTGGCTCGGGCGATGCGGCTCTTCGCGACCCGGCACCTGCAGCGACACCTGGGGGCGGCGGGCTCACCGGGACCGACGGGGCCCTCCCCGGTGGCGCTGCCGGCCGCGACCGTACGGGCGGTGCAGGAGCTGGTGGGCGCCGACCATGTGGCGGAGTTCGTCCGGGCCGCGACGGAGCGGGAGCTCCAGGCCCGCACCATGAACGATCTGGCGCGCCGGGGCGATCGGTGACGCCGGCGGGAGCGGGCGCGACGCCGGGAGCGGTGATGACGGCGGGTCGGGATTAGTCCACAGGTTCCACACGCTGGATCATGTGTTTTGCCGTCAAAACCCTCCCAAATACCTGTGGACAACTCCCCTTTTCCTGTGGGCAACTGAGACCTCGTCTCACCCGACGGTCTCGTACGCCGCCTTGGCGGGACCCACTCCGTCCGCCGGTCCGGTCTCCGGCAGGGCCGCCGGAACGACGGTCTCGACCGGAACCGGAACCGCCGCCGACGTCGGCACTGACTTCGTGGTCCGGCCGCCGCCGGGCCCGGTCCCGTACAGCAGGGCGGCCAGGGCCAGCCCGAGGATCCCGCCGACCAGCTGGGCGCCGACGAATCCGGGCAGCGACTCCGGGGCTATGCCGGTGAAGGAGTCGCTGAAGCTGCGCCCGAGCGTGCCGGCCGGGTTCGCGAAGGAGCCGGAGGAGGTGAACCAGATCGCGGCCGCGATGTACGCCGCGACCGCCGCCGGGACGAGCCGGGGACGGCCTGTGCGGCCGAGACCCTGGATCAGCAGGACGAGACCGGCGGTGGCGACCACCTCGCCGATGAGCAGGTGACCGCCGTCGCGCACCTGCGTGGCGAAGGTGCCCGGCGTCCGGCCGAACATGACTTCCGCGAGGAGGGCGCCCCCGATGGCCCCGGCGCTCTGGGCCGCGGTGTAGACGAGCGCCTCGCGTCCGCCCAGGCCCTCGCCGCCGGTCCGCCGGGACCACCAGGAGGTGAGGGTGACCACCGGGTTGAGGTGGGCTCCGGACAGCGGTCCGAAGAGGGTGATGATCAGCCCGAGGCCGATGGCCGAGGCGAGCGAGTTGGCGATGAGGGCGACGCCGGTGTCACGGCTGAGCTCGGCGGCCTTGAGCCCGGAGCCGATCACGACCACGAGCAGGCCGGCGGTACCGACCAGCTCGGCAGCGGCGCGGCGTGACAGTGAGGGTTGGGCTGTCATGGTTTCTCCCTCTGAACAGAAGCGGCAGTGGAAAATATATTCCGCATCTTGGAATAGCGATAGAGGGCGTCCACCACCGCTCGCCCCGGAAAAATGCCTGCCGCGGGGCCACCCGACCGGGCACGCTGGAGCCATGGATGAAAGACGCACCGTGAAGGTGTCGAAGTACGTCTCGAAACACCTGCGACACCAGCCGGAACGGATCGGACTGGTGCTCGATCCCCATGGCTGGGTGGAGATCGACGATCTCCTGCGCGCGGCCGCCGCCCACGGCTTCCACGTCAGCCGGGCCGAGCTCGACCATGTCGTCGCCGCGAACGACAAGCAGCGGTTCGCCGTCGACGGCACCCGGATCCGGGCCAACCAGGGGCACACCGTCGCCGTGGACCTGGACCTTCCGGAGGCCGAACCGCCCGCGTACCTCTACCACGGCACCGTCGCCGCGGCCCTGGACCCGATCCGCGCCGAAGGCCTGCGCCCGATGGCCCGCCACCACGTGCACCTGTCCCCCGACCGGGAGACGGCCACCCGGGTCGGCGCCCGACGCGGCCGGCCCGTCGTGCTCGGCGTGGACGCCGGGGCGATGCGGGCGGCCGGACACGTCTTCCGGGTCAGCGCCAACGGGGTGTGGCTGGTGGACGCCGTACCGCCGCGGTTCCTCCGCTTCCAGTAGATCCGGGGGCCAGGCGCCAGGGGCCCGGATCCAGGGTGCGGGAATTGACGGAGAGATTGTCGGACCATCCCCCTAATGTGTGAACCACTCCGGGATCTGTGAGGGGGGAACCTCGCGATCACCGAACCATCCCCGTATGTACGCGAGGTGACGCCCTATGACGTCCACGTCCACGTCCCCGTCCGCTCCCCACAGCTTCCAGGTCGATCTGCGCGGCCTGGTGGATCTGCTCTCCCACCACCTGTACTCCAGCCCGCGCGTCTACGTCCGCGAGCTGCTGCAGAACGCGGTGGACGCGATCACCGCGCGCCACGCCCTCGATCCGGCGGCGGAGATCCGCATCCGCCTGTCGGCGTCCGGCGGCCGGGTGACCATCGAGGACAGCGGCATCGGCCTGACCGCGGACGAGGCCCACTACCTCCTCGCCACCATCGGCCGCAGCTCCAAGCGCGCCGACAGCGGCGACAGCGACGGCGATCTCAACGAGCAGGGCCTGGAGGCCACCCGTCAGGAGTTCCTCGGCCAGTTCGGCATCGGACTGCTCGCGTGCTTCGTCGTGGCGCGTCAGATCCGGGTCGTCACCCGCTCCGCGCGCGACCCGCACGCCGCGCCCGTCGAATGGCTGGCCACGGACGACGGCTCGTACACCGTCCGCGAACTGCCGCACGAGGCACGGCCGGAGCCGGGTACCACCGTCGTACTGCAAGCGCGTCCGGGCGCCGCGGAATGGGCCGTCCCGGCCAAGGTCGAGGAACTGGCCCGCGACTACGGTTCCCTGCTGCCGTACGAGATCACCTTCGACGACGGCGAGGGCGGCGAGCCGCGTCCCGTCACCGACCGGCCCGCCGTGTGGGACCGGTCCTTCCACACCCCGGACGCCCGTCGCGTCGCGCTCGCCGGGCACTGCGCGCAGCTCTTCGGTTTCACCCCGCTCGACAGCATCGACCTCGATCTTCCGGTCGCCGGCGTGCGCGGTGTGGCGTACGTCCTGCCCGAACCGACCAGCCCCGCCCACCGGGCCGGACACCGCGTCCACCTCAAGGGCATGCTGCTGACCGAGCGGGCCGACAACCTGCTGCCCGACTGGGCGTTCTTCGTCCGCGCCGTCCTCGACACGGACACCCTGCGGCCCACCGCCTCCCGCGAGAACCTGTACGACGACGAGACCCTCGCCGCCGTCCGGGACGCGCTCGGCGCCCGCGTGCGCGGCTGGCTCGCCGAGCTCGCGGCGAGCGATCCGGACCGACTGGCCGCCTTCCTCCAGGTCCACCACCTCGGTGTGAAGTCGATGGCCCGGCACGATCCCGAGCTGCTCGGGCTGATGCTGCCGTGGCTGCCGTTCGAGACGAGCGACGGCTCGATGAGCCTCCAGGAGTTCGCAGCAGCCCATACGGACATCCACTTCACCCGCACCGTCGAGGAGTTCCGCCAGATCGCGCCGATCGCCGCCGCCCACGGGCTCGGCGTCATCAACGCCGGATACACCTACGACGCGGACCTACTGGCCCTGCTGCCCGCCGTCCGGCCGGAGCTGAAGGTCACCGAGCTGGACGCCGGGGCCGTCACCGAACGGCTCGACCCGGTGCCGACCGCCGCCGAACTGGCCCTCGCCCCCTTCCTCGCCACCGCGCGCACCCGCCTGGAACCCCAGAGCTGCGATGTGGTGCTGCGCGCGTTCCAGCCCGTCGCCGTGCCCGCGCTCTACCTGGACGACCGCCAGGCATGCCAGGAGCGCGACCGGACCGCCGCACTGGAGAGCGCGGACTCCCTGTGGAGCGGCATCCTCGGCGCGCTGCGGGGCTCCGCGCCCCGCGCCCGCCTGGTTCTCAACCACAACAACCCGCTCATCCGCCGGATCGCCGCCCTGCCCGACGAGGCGCTGACCGGGACCGCCGTCGAATCGCTGTACGGCCAGGCCCTGCTGATGTCCCAGCGGCCGCTGCGTCCCGCCGACTCCACCCTGCTCAACCGGGCCTTCCTCGGACTCCTGGAATGGACGACCCACTCCACCGACGACCGCGACACCCCGGGGGACCAGAAGTGACGACGCTGACGCGCGAGGAGATCGTGCGGGGCCTGGCGGAGAACCGCGAATCCCCGAACGGCGCCGCGCGCAACGCGCACGCCGAGGCCCTGACCGGCGCGGCGGAGACGAGCGGTGACCGGACCCTGTTCCGTGAGGCACTGGACAACCTGATCAATGCCTACCTCTACAGCTCCGAGTCCCCGAAGATCCTGGTGCCCTTCGCCCGGCTGCTCCAGGAGTACGACAAGGACCCCGGCGCCTTCTCCGAATGGGAGGCGCACGCGCTGTTCTGGCAGTTCAAGTGGGTGGCCACGGCCATCTCCGACTCCCCCGGGGTCCCGCTGGAGTCGGCCAGCGGCTGGCTGGACGAGATGGAACGCCGCTACCGGATCGCCGGCTACAGCGAGCGTCCCGTGCGCGAGGCGGAGATGTGGCTCGCCGACGCGATCGGCGAGGACGAGCGCGCCGAACGGGCCTTCCGACGCTGGCTGGCCGCCGATCGCGACAGCATGAGCGACTGCCGTGCCTGCGAACTCAACGGTCAGGGCCAGTACGCCGTCCTCAACGGCAACGACGCCGAGGCCCTGGAGCACTGGCAGCCGGTCCTCGACGGTGACCTGACCTGCGCCGAGGAGCCCCACCGGCTGCTCGCCACCTCGCTGCTGCCGCTGCTGCGGCTCGGCCGGGCCGACGAGGCGCGCTCCCACCACCTGCGCGGCTACCGCATGGCCCGCGGCAACGAGAGCCTGCTGCCCTCGGTCGGCAAGCACATCGAGTTCTGCGCGCTCACGGGCAACGAGCCGCGGGGCCTGGAGATCCTGGCCGAACACGCCGCACACGTGGCCCCGCTCGCCAACCTCGACGACCGGCTGGCGTTCCACGGCGGCATCCTCGTGCTGCTGCGCCGCCTGAAGGAGCTGGGGTACGGGCGGACACCGGCCGTTGCCTACGACGGGAGCCCTCGTACCGTCGCCGAGCTGTACGAGGTGCTGCACGCGGGCTGCCTGGACATCGTCCGGGAGTTCGACGCGCGCAACGGCACGACCCGGGTCTCGGACCGGTTCCTCGCACGGGTCGGCCGGGAGCCGCTGGTGGGCGGGCTGCCGCTCGGGGTGCGCAGTGCGACGCTGCCGCAGACCCCCGGCTCCGTCCCCGGCTCCGTCCCCACCTCCGCGTCCGCGGGGTCCGGGCCGGTGTCGGCGCCGGACGGGTTCGCCGAGTTGGTCGAACGGGCCCGCCGCGCCCGGGACCTGAGCCATCCGTGTACGGACGCGCTCTGGGCCGAGGTGGCCGTACGGGCGGACGCGCAGCAGGAGGTCGACCCCCTGGTCCGCGCCGACCTCGCGGACCAGCGGGCGCTGGCCGCCGCGCGGAGCGGGGCCGGTGAGGCAGCTCGGCTGCTGAGCGCGGTCCGGGACGATTACCGGGCGCTCGGCCTCGCCGAGCGCGCGGCGCTCGCGGAGCTGCGGCTGGCCGGGGTGGCAGCGCAGTCCGAAGCCCCGCCCGCGGAGGTCCGGGCGCTGCTGAGCGGCGCGCTGCGGGCCGCCGAGGCACTGGACGCCACCGAGCCGCTGCGGGCACGGCGCATCGCCCTCGCGGAACTGTCGGCGATCCGGATCGAGTCGTACCTGCGCTCGGTGGAGATGCCCGACGCGGACGACCAGCACGACCATCACGGGGCGCTGGCCGCCGAGCTGACCGAGTTCGTCACCGCCCACGAAGGCGTCCTGGCGGACCTGGTGGCGGAGGCCGAGGAAATGCTGGGCCGGGTGAGCCTCGCCCACGGCGACCCGGAACGGGCCCTGCCCCTGCTGGCGGCGTCCGCCGCGCGGGCGGTCACGGCGGGCCGGCCGTGGCAGGCGGTGGATCCGCTGGTGCTGCGGGCCGGGGTCCTGCTGTCGCTGGAGCGGCCCGAGGAGGCGGAAGCGGCGGCGCGCTCCGCGCTGGAGCACGCCGAGGAGGTGACCGACGCCGAAGCTCAGGGCGTCGTACGGCTGACCCTCGCGGACATCCTGCTGCGGCGGGGCGACGCGGCGGTGGAGACCGCAGAGCACGCGCTGACCAGCGCCCACTGGTTCGACCGGGCCGGGCTGACGGCCGACGGCGGTGCGCAGGCCCGGCTGCTGCTGGCCCGGGCCTACGCGGGATCCGGTCGCAGCGCCGAGGCGGCGGAGGTCCTGCAGTCGGCGCTGGCCGACCTGCTGGAGCACGGCGACCAGCAGGCGGTGTTCGTACGGGAGTTCCTGGGCGACCTGCTGCGCCGACTGAACGAACCCCGGCCGGCGGCGGAGCAGTACCTGCTGGCGGCGGAGATCACCAAGGGCTGGGAGGATCCGCGCCCGCAGGCGGGGTTCGCTCAGTCGGCCGCCGACACCCTCAGCGACGCGGGACTGGCCGTCGAGGCGGTCGCCGCGTACGAGCGGGCCCTGGAGCTGCACCGGCTGACGGGCGAGGCCCCGCTCGCCGAGGTCCGCGTCCTGCGCTCCCTGGCCTGGCTGGGACTGCGCGAGGAGGTCACCGCCGCGACGGTGGCGCAGGCCCGGAAGCGGATGGAGGAGGCGGCCGCGGTCCTGGAGGCGGCGCTCGCTGCGGATCCCGGAGTGCCTGAGCTTCGCTCCGAACTCGCCCAGACCTGGCACCAGCTGGCGCAGGTGCTCGATCGGTACGTCAGCGCGAACGAGCAGTCCGATGCGGAAGAGGACGAGTACGGGGACGAGGCCCTCGCCGGCGCCGGGCCGAAGCCGACAGCCCGGCTGGAGGGGGCGGAGGTCGACGCGCTGCGCCTGGCGGAGATCGAGCTGTGGGACCGGGCCGCCCGTGGCTATGCGGAGATCGGCTCCGACTACCTGCGGGACCGGTTCCAGTGCCTGAACAACGCGGCCTGGACGGAGCACGAGCGGGGCGAGGCCCGAGCGGGCGCCGCGCGCGTCTCCGCGTTGATCGACGAGGCCAGGGCGCTGCCCGGGGACGACCTGCCCGACTGGCTCCTGCCGTCCGCGGAGCGTCTGCTCGCCCAGTTGAACGCAGGGCAGTAGCCGGCGTTCCGGTGGTCGCCGCTCCCGCTCGGGAGCGGCGACCACCGGTGGATCAGCCGTCGAGCTGGGCCAGGGCCTCGGTGGCGATCTTCTCGAAGACGGTCTCGTCGGAGGCGAAGTCGGAGTCCGGGATCGGAGCGTGGATCACCAGCTCGGTGAAGCCCAGCTCGCGGTGGCGACCCGCGAAGTCGACGAACGCATCCACCGACGCCAGCACGGTGTTGGCCTCGGGCGTGAAGCCGGTCAGTAGGATCTTCTCCACCGACTCGACATCCCGCCCGGTGTCCTGGAAGACCTTGCCGAGCCGTTCGAGCTGCCCGCGCAGGGCCTCCCGCGACTGCTCGGGCGTGCCCTCCTCGAAGAGTTTCGGGTCGCCCGTGGTCACCCAGGCCTGGCCGTGCCGGGCGGCGAGCCGCATACCGCGCGGCCCGTTCGCGGCGACCGCGAACGGCAGCCGCGGCCGCTGCACACAGCCGGGGATATTGCGGGCCTCCTCGGCGGAGTAGAAGGTGCCTTCGTGGCTCACCGAGTCCTCGGTCAGCAGCTGGTCCAACAACGGCACGAACTCGGCCAAGCGGTCGGCGCGCTCACGCGGCGACCAGGCTTCCTGGCCCAGCGCGGTCGCATCGAACCCGTTGCCGCCGGCGCCGATACCCAGGGTGATACGTCCGCCCGAGATGTCGTCCAGGCTGATGAGGTCCTTGGCGAGGGTCACCGGGTGGCGGAAGTTCGGCGAGGTGACGAGCGTGCCCAGGCGCATCCGCTCGGTGGCGGTGGCCGCCGCCGTCAGGGTGGGCACCGCGCCGAACCAGGGGCCGTCGCGGAAGGTCCGCCAGGACAGGTGGTCGTAGGTGTAGGCGGTATGGAATCCGAGCTGCTCGGCCCGGAGCCACTGATCGCGTCCCCCCTCGTGCCACCGACGTACCGGAAGGATCACCGTGCTCAGACACAGACTCATGCCCCGAGCCTACGGCGAGCCGATGTTTCACGTGAAACACGGTGTTTCACGTGAAACATCGCCCGAGGTGACGGGCCTGACGCCCATGGTCGGGACGCCAGCGGCCATGGGCGAAGATGGAGCCGTGACCTCGGCTCCCCAGCGCCCGGAAGGGCCAACCCCCGCGCCCCGGCTCATCGCCACCGACCTCGACGGCACCCTGCTGCGCGACGACAAGTCCGTCTCGCCACGTACCGTCGACGCGCTCGCCGCCGCCGAGGAGGCCGGGATCGAGGTCTTCTTCGTCACCGGCCGCCCGGCCCGCTGGATGGATGTGGTCAGTGACCATGTCCACGGCCATGGCCTCGCGATCTGCGCGAATGGCGCGGCAGTGGTCGATCTCCATGCCGGACGGGAGTTCGTACAGGTCAGGGCTCTCCCACGCGTGGCCGCACTCGCCGTTGTCGATGCCCTGCGGGCTGCCGCCCCCGGCACTTCCTTCGCGGTCGAACTGACCACCGGCATCAACTACGAGCCCGCGTACCCGCCCTTCTTCAAGGACCCGGGTGCCCGGGTCGCGACCGCCGAGAAGCTGCTGCACGAGGACACGGACGAAAGCGCCGCACCCGTGCTCAAGCTGCTGGCACACCACGCCGAGCTGGCCCCGGACGAGTTCCTGACGCTGGCGCGCTCCGCCGCGGGCGAGTACGCCTCGATCACCCGCTCCAGCCCCACGTCCCTGCTGGAGGTCAGCGGGCCGGGCGTGTCCAAGGCCAGCACGCTGGCCCTGTGCTGCGCCGAGCGGGGTATTTCCCCCGCCGAGGTCGTCGCCTTCGGGGACATGCCGAACGATGTGGAAATGCTCAGCTGGGCGGGCACCTCGTACGCGATGGGCAATGCCCACCCCGATGTGATCGCTGCCGCGTCCGGGCGCACGGTCGCCAACAACGAGGACGGGGTCGCCCTGGTCATCGAGCGCATCCTGGCCGAACGGATCGCGCAGCGGCAGGCCTGAGCCCTCGCCGCCCGGGCCGGATCAGACCTGGACAGCAGGCTGGAGCGGGGCCTCCCACACCACCGTGGTCCCGCCACCGTCCTCCCCGATGCCGGGGCCGTACGAGCTCGAGCCGCCCAGCGACTCGGCCCGGCGGCGCAGGTTCCGCAGTCCGCTGCGGCGACCGCCCTCGGCAATGCCCACCCCGTCGTCGGCCACCTCCAGCCGGACCCCGGGCCGGCCGTCCACGAGCGTGATGGTGGAGTCGACCACCACCTCGATCCGGGCCGCCTCGGCATGGCGGAAGGCATTGGACAGGGCCTCGCGGAGCGCGGCGATCAGGTTCTTGCCGACCGACTCGCCGACGACCGCGTCGATGGGGCCCAGGAAGCGGTACGCGGGCTTGAACCCCAGGGGCACCGCGGCCATGTTGATCTCCCGCAGCACCCGGGTGCGCAACCCTGACGGGGCCTCCGCCGGGCCCTGCTGGAGGGCGAAGATCGCGGTGCGGATCTCCTGGATCGTCACGTCCAGCTCGTCCACCGCCTTGCCGACGCCGTCGCGCACCTCCGGGACGATGGACCGGCGCTGGGCGCCCTCCAGCATCAGCCCTGTCGCGAAGAGGCGCTGGATCACCAGGTCGTGGAGGTCGCGGGCGATCCGGTCGCGGTCCTCGAACACCGCCAGCCGCTCACGGTCGCGCTGCGCCTCGGCCATCATCAGGGCGAGCGCCGCCTGCGAGGCGAACTGCGTGGCCAGCGTCCGCTCTGCCTCGGTGAAGGGGCGACCGCCGCGGGCCCGGGGGGTGACCAGCGCGCCCAGGACCCGCCCGCCGCTCTGCAGGGGCAGCATCATGCAGGGGCCGTACTGGCTGGTGAGCTTGCTGATCGTGCGGGGGTCGGCCGCCGCGTCGTCCACGAAGACCGGTTCGCCCTCCAGCAGCCGGTCCACCACCGGGCTCTCGGGCGGGATCACCACACCGAGCGAGGTGGCCGGGTTCTCGGCGGAGACGGCGACGATCTCCATCCCGCCCTCCTCGGCCGGAAGCATGACGATCCCGGCGTCGGAGTCGGCCAGCCGGCGGGCCTGTTCGGCCACCACGGCGAGAGCGTCGTCGGCGTCCCCGCCGGACAGGAGGGCAGTGGTGACGGCCACCGATCCGTCGATCCAGCGCTCGCGCTGGGTGGCGGCCTCGTACAGCCGGGCGTTGCCGATGGCGATGCCCGCCTCGGTGGCCAGCACCCGGACCATGTGCAGGTCGTAGTCGTTGAACTCTCCGCCGCCGTTCTTCTCGGCGAGGTAGAGGTTGCCGAAGATCTCTCCCTGCACCCGGATCGGCACGCCGAGGAAGGTCTTCATGGGCGGGTGATGCGGCGGGAAACCCGCGGAACGCGGGTCCTTCGTCAGATCGGCCAGCCGCACCGTGTCGGAGTGCGAGATCAGTGCGCCGAGCAGGCCGCGCTTGCCGTCGGGACGGTGTCCGATCCTCCGGGCGTCCGCCGGGCTGATCCCGTGGGTGACGAAGTCCGAGAGCCCCCGGCCCTCCGTGTCGACGACGCCGATCGCCGCGTAGCGGGCGTCCGCGAGCTCGGCCGCGGTCTCGCAGATACGGTCCAGCGTGGAGTGCAGTTCGAGCCCGGTCCCGACCGACCTCATGGCTTCCAGCAGCTGCGGGACACGGGCCGTGAGCTCGGTGGACAGGCCGTGCAGACTCATGGCGGCCTGGGTGGTGGGCACCAGCGGGTCCGATGTTCCGGCCGTTCCCGATCTGAGATCCGGCGAGATCCCCGGGGAGGGATCCGGCGAGGGATCCGGCGAGGGATCCGGCGAGGGATCCGGCGAGGGATCCGGCGATTCCTGCGGCTGCTGGGCTGACATGGACTGAGACTAGTTAGTCCCCATTAGCGGGGAAAGTTGGCCAAAGTCCCGTCCGTTGCCCTTTCTCGCTCCAGCAGCCGCCGCAGCGGCCCCTCGGCGACGGCCAGCTCCGCGTACGGTCCGCGCTGAACGACCACGCCGCGGTCCAGCACGAGCACCTCGTCGACCGCCTCCAGGCCGGCCAGCCGATGCGTGATCAGCACGGTGGTCCGGCCCTCGGTCGCGGCCAGCAGATCTGCCGTCAGGGCGTCCGCCGTCGCCAGGTCCAGATGCTCGGCCGGCTCGTCCAGCACCAGTACGGGGAAGTCCGCGAGCAGCGCCCGCGCCAGGGCGAGACGCTGGCGCTGGCCGCCCGAGATCCGCTCGCCGTGCTCGCCGACCAGCGTGTCCAGCCCGTCCGGTAGGCCGTCGGCCCACTCCAGCAGCCGGGCCGCGGCCAGCGCCTGGCGCAACTGCTCCTCGCTCGCACCGGTCCGGGCCAGGCGCAGGTTCTCCCGTACCGAGCTGTCGAAGATGTGCGCGTCCTGGGCGCACAGGCCCACGAGGGCGCGCACATCGTCGCCGTCGAGTGTGCGGACGTCGCTCCCGCCCAGGCTGTACGTGCCCTCGGCGGGGTCCAGGAACCGGAGGAGGACCTGGGCCAGGGTGGTCTTGCCGGAGCCCGAGGGGCCGACAACAGCGATGCGGCGGCCGGCCTCGAGGGTCAGGTCAAGATCCCGCAGCGCGGCACGCTCCTGGCCGGGGTGGCGAGCGGTGAGGCCCGTCAGCCGCAGCGGGAACGGTACGGCGGGGGCCTCGGCGGCCTGCTCCGGCTCGGCGACGGGGACCGGCGCGTCGATGACCTCGTAGACCCGCTCGGCGCTGCGGCGCACCCGCTGGCGGTACTGGACGGCGAGCGGCAGGCCGTTCACCGCCTCGAAGGCGGCCAGCGGCGTCAGGACCGCCACGGCCATGGCCACCCCGGAAAGCCGTCCGTCAGAGACTGCGTCGGCGGCCACAGCGGCGGCGGCCACGACGGTGAGCCCGCACACCAGGGCGGACAGACCGCTGCCCAGCCCGGCCGCGGCCGAGCCCCTGGCGGCGATGCGGGTCAGCAGCCCGTCGCTCTCCCGCGCCCGTCCCTTGCGGTCCTCCAGCGCGCCGGCCACCGTCAGCTCCGCGGTGCCGGTGAGCAGATCGACCACCCGGGTGGCGAGCTCGCCCCGGGCGGGCGCGAGCCTTCGCTCCGCACGCCGGGCGCAGGCCCCGCTGACCAGCGGCACCCCGATACCGGCGGCGAGCAGTCCGACAGCGAGTACGACTCCCGCCGCGGGCAGCAGCCAGGCGGTGAAAGCGACCGAGCCGGTTCCGACGAGCACGGCGGTGCCGACGGGCAGCAGCCACCGCAGCCAGTAGTCCTGCAGCGCGTCGGCATCGGCCACCAGTCTGGCCAGCAGGTCTCCGCGCCGGTGCTCGCGCAGCCCGGCGGGCGCGATGCGCTCCAGTCGGCGGTACACGGAGACCCTCAGGTCGGCGAGCATCCGCAGTACGGCGTCGTGCGAGACAAGCCGCTCGGCGTACCGGAAGACGGCGCGGCCCAGGCCGAAGGCCCGGGTGGCCGTGACGGCCACCATCAGGTAGAGCACCGGCGGCTGCTCCGAGGCCCGCGAAATCAGCCAGCCCGATACGGCCATCAGGCCGACGCTGGACCCGACGGCCAGTGCCCCGAGCAACAGCCCGAGCCTGAACCGTCCTTGCCACGCCCGCGCGACCGCCCGCACCCGGCGCAGCGGGTCATCCGCCGCCCCCGAGCCCGTCCTGCCCGAGCCCGTCCTGCCTGAACCCGTCCTGCCTGAACCGACCGGACCTGAACCGACCGGACCCGAGCCGCTCCCGGCCCGCACCGGATCGGGGGCGGCACCGAGGATCCACTCCCCGGCGTCCGGGACATGGTCACCGGCCGCACCGGGGGACAAGTCCTCGGCGCCGACCGGGGAGGCGGCGCGGCGGGGGAGCGGCCGCCCGGCCGCGGGCTCCTCGGCACCGTCGCCCGCCGCCATCGGCACCACCCGGTCCGCGACGGCGAGCAGCGCCGGCCGGTGCACGACCAGCAGGACGGTCCGCCCCGCGGACAGCCGCCGGACCGCGTCCACGATCCCCGCCTCGGTCTCGCCGTCCAGCGCCGCGGTCGGCTCGTCCAGCAGCAGCACGGGCCGGTCCGCCAGGAACGCGCGCGCCAGGGCCAGCCGCTGGCGCTGTCCGGCGGACAGTCCCACACCGCCCTCGCCCAGCGGGGTTTCCACCCCGCGCGGCAGCGCGCTGATGAACTCCCAGGCTCCGGCGTCCTTCAACGCCGCGACGACCTCGGCGTCGCCGGCTCCCGTGCGGGCCAGCCGGACGTTCTCGGCGATGGTCCCGGCGAACAGGTGCGGCCGCTGCGGCACCCAGGCGATCTGCTCCCGCCAGTGCGCCTGCGACAGCTCGGTCAGGTCCACGCCCGCGACCCGTACGCGTCCTGCGCTCGGCGTCACGAACCCCAGCAGCACCTGGAGCAGCGTGGATTTCCCCGCTCCGCTCGGGCCGGTGAGGGCCACGCACTCGCCTGGCCCGACCGTCAGCGAGACGGGCCGCGGGGAGTCCTCGCCCCGGCTCTCGTAGCGGACGGTGATCCCCTCGATCTCGATCCGCAGGGGATCGCCGACCGGCAGCTCCGTCGTACCGGCCGGACCCGCGACGGGGGTCTCCAGGACCTCGAAGATCTCCTCGGCGGCCGCCAGCCCTTCGGCGGCGGCGTGGTACTGCGCCCCGACCTGGCGCAGCGGCAGGTACGCCTCGGGCGCCAGGATCAGGATGACCAGCCCGGTGTAGAGGTCCAGTTCGCCGTGGACCAGCCGCATGCCGATGGTCACGGCCACCAGGGCCACCGACAGGGTCGCCAGCAGCTCCAGTGCGAAGGAGGAGAGGAAGGCGATGCGCAGGGTCCGCATCGTCGCGCGCCGGTAGTCATCGGTGATCTTGCGGATCGACTCGGCCTGCGCCTTGGCCCGGCCGAAGACCTTCAGGGTGGGAAGACCGGCCACCACGTCGAGGAAGTGCCCCGACAGCCGGGAGAGCAGCCGCCACTGGCGGTCCATCCGGGACTGGGTGGCCATGCCGATGAGAATCATGAACACGGGGATCAGCGGCAGCGTCACCACGATGATGGCCGCCGATACCCAGTCCTCGGTGACGATACGGGCGAGCACCGTCACCGGAACGACCACCGCGAGCCCCAGCTGGGGCAGGTAGCGGGAGAAGTAGTCGTCGAGGGCGTCCACACCGCGGGTGGCCAGGGACACCAGCGATCCGGTCCGCTGCCCGGTCAGCCAACCGGGCCCGAGCTCCGCGGCCCGTTCCAGAAGCCGGCCCCGCAGCTCCGACTTGACCGCCGCCCCGGCCCGGTGCGCGGCCAGTTCCGTCAGCCAGGCGATCAGCCCGCGCCCGAGCGCCACCGCTGCGAGCAGCAGCAACGGCGTCCGGAGCGCCTGCCCGTCGAGCTCCTGCTCGAAGGCACCGACCACGATCTCGGCGATCAGCATCGCCTGACCGACGACCAGCCCCGCCCCGGCAAGACCCAGGGCCACCACCGCCCCCAGGAAGAGGCGGGTGGAACGGGCGTACCGGAGCAGGCGCGGGTCGATCGGTTTCACGTGAAACATCCCCTCGGGGAGGTCAGCCGGACAGGCGGGTCTTACATCGCGGGGACTCAGTGCACGTCGACGATGTGCTGCGTCCCGATCCGCTTGCGGAACACCCAGTACGTCCAGCCCTGGTACAGCAGGACGAGCGGGGTGGCCACGGCCGCGCACCAGGTCATGATCTTCAGGGTGTACGGGCTGGAGGAGGCGTTGGTGACGGTGAGGTTCCAGGCATCGTTCAGCGAGGACGGCATCACGTTCGGGAAGAGCGTGAGGAAGAGCATCGCGACGGTCGCCGCGATGGTGACCCCGGAGAGTGCGAACGACCAGCCCTCGCGGCCGACCAGGTTGAAGCCGAGCGCCGCGACCAGCGCCAGTACCGCGACGGCCATCGCGATCAGGCTCGCGCCGTCGCCGCGGGAGACCTGGGTCCAGATCAGGAAGACCAGGGCCAGTACCGCGGTGACGACACCCAGCCCGGTCGCCAGCTTCCGCGAGCGGTCCCGGATGTCACCGACGGTCTTCAGCGAGGTGAAGACCGCGCCGTGGAAGGTGAACAGCGTGAGGGTGACCAGTCCGCCGAGGATCGAGTAGACGTTCAGCAGGTCGAAGAAGCTGCCGACGTACTCCATGTCCTCGTCGATCTTGACGCCGCGCACGATGTTGGCGAAGGCCACGCCCCAGAGGAACGCGGGGATCAGCGAGGTCCAGAAGATCGCGTGTTCCCAGTTGGTCTGCCACCGGTCCTCGGGGCGCTTGTGCCGGTACTCGAAGGCGACACCACGGATGATGAGGCAGATCAGGATGATCAGCAGCGGCAGGTAGAAGCCGGAGAAGAGGGTGGCGTACCAGTCGGGGAAGGCGGCGAAGGTGGCCCCGCCCGCGGTGAGCAGCCAGACCTCGTTGCCGTCCCACACGGGCCCGATCGTGTTGATCAGGACCCGCTTCTCCGTTCGGTCGCGGGCGAGCAGCTTGGTGAGTACGCCGACTCCGAAGTCGAAGCCCTCCAGGAAGAAGTAGCCGGTCCACAGGACGGCGATGAGTACGAACCAGACATCGTGGAGTTGCATGGGGTGCGCTCCTCGGCCTCAGTACGAGAAGGCCATCGGCCGGTCGGGGTTCTTGTCGTCCCCACCGATCTTGGTGGGCGGGTTGAGATCTGCCTCGGTGAGTTCGGGCGGTCCGGCCTTGACGTACTTGACCAGGAGCTTGACCTCGATCACGGCCAGCACGGCGTACAGCAGCGTGAAGCCGATCATCGAGGTGAGCACCTCGCCCTGGGAGACGTTCGGCGAGACCGCGTCCCTGGTGCGCAGGACCCCGTAGACCACCCAGGGCTGGCGGCCCATCTCGGTGAAGATCCAGCCCCAGGAGTTGGCTATGAGCGGGAAGCCCATCGTCCAGAGCGCGACGATCCAGTACAGGTTGGCGAACTTCGGGCTCAGCGGCTTCTTGAAGAGCACCAGGTTCGGGACCTCGTACTCCCCGGTGCGCAGCTGCGCCGGCAGCAGGAACCGCTTGCGGGTCAGCCACAGGCCCAGTGCTCCGATGCCCACGGAGGCCATGCCGAAGCCGATCATCCAGCGGAAGCCCCAGTAGGCGACCGCGATGTTGGGCCGGTAGTCGCCGGGTCCGTACTTCTCCTGCTCGGCCTTGTTCACGTCGTTGATGCCCGGGACGAAGGAGGTGAAGTCGTCGTTGGCCAGGAACGAGAGCAGGCCGGGGATCTCTATCGCCACCTTGTTGTGGCCCTTGTCGACGTCTCCGTAGGCGAAGACGGAGAACGGTGCGGGGGCCTCGCCGTCCCACAGCGCTTCCGCGGCGGCCATCTTCATGGGCTGCTGCTTGTACATCACCTTGCCGAGCAGGTCACCGCTGATCGCCGTGCCCATACCGGCGATGATCATGACGATCAGGCCGAGTCGCAGCGAGCTCCGCATCACGGGGACGTGCTTCTTGCGGGCCAGGTGGTAGGCGGAGATTCCCGCCATGAACGCGCCGCCGACCAGGAACGCGGCCGTGATGGTGTGGAAGAACTGGGTGAGCGCGGTGTTCTGGGTCAGCACGAGCCAGAAGTCGGTGAGCTCGGCCCGGCCCCGCTCCTCGTTGATGCGGTACCCGACCGGATGCTGCATCCAGGAATTGGCCGCCAGGATGAAATAGGCGGACAGGATGGTGCCGATCGACACCATCCATATGCAGGCGAGGTGGATCTTCTTCGGCAGCTTGTCCCAGCCGAAGATCCACAGGCCGATGAAGGTCGACTCGAAGAAGAAGGCGATCAGCGCTTCGAAGGCCAGGGGGGCTCCGAAGATGTCGCCGACGAATCGCGAGTAGTCGGACCAGTTCATGCCGAACTGGAACTCCTGGACGATGCCGGTGACGACACCCATCGCGATATTGATCAAGAAAAGCTTGCCCCAGAACTTCGTGGCCCTGAGGTACTTCTCCTTCTCGGTGCGCACCCATGCGGTCTGCAGGCCGGCCGTGAGCGCGGCGAGCGAGATCGTCAAGGGCACGAAGAGGAAGTGATAGACGGTGGTAATGCCGAACTGCCATCGCGCCAGAGTCTCCGGCGCCAAAGCTAGATCCACGTCCTCGTCTCCTTCGCGTCGCCATGATCACAGCGGCAGTCTGCCTGGTGTGTCCCCCTCAATACGGGAGCAAGTGGGACACGCTTGTGAACGCGTTCACATTCACAAGCATTATGTCGCACCACTCTCGGCCACCTTCGGGCGGGGTACCCCTCTAGCCAATCCATTCAACAGATTGTTGAATGCGGCTCATGCAGATACGCATCTCATGGCCTGCGGGCCAGCTCACCGCAACCCTCGACGAAACCCCGACCAGCAAGGCGCTGGCCGAGGCCCTTCCGATCTCCGCCTCCGCCAGCACGTGGGGCGAGGAGGTCTATTTCGACACCGGCGTCTCCGTCGCCCTGGAGGGCGACGCCCGGCAGGTCGTCGATCCCGGCACGATCGCGTTCTGGACCGAGGGCGACGCTCTCGCGCTGCCCTACGGCCCCACGCCGATCTCGCGCGGAGGCGAGAGCCGCCTCGCGAGCCCGTGCAACGTGCTCGGCTCGTTCGACGGCGACCCCCGCCTGCTGTCCACCGTCCGCGACGGCGATCCCATCCGCGTGGAACTCGTCTGAGCCACGCGAAACGGTCCGGCCGGCAGGACATCTCCGGCGGACGCGGCGGCTCCGAAGCCGCCTGCTCCCGGAACTCCGGGCACTCCCGCAGATCCCATGACTCCCGAGGCTCCCGGAACCGCCAGGACCACTGGAGCCGATGGAGCTACTGAATTTCCTTGAGGAACGCCTCGGCCGTGTGCAGGAAGAGGTCGTTCGCCTCGGTCTCACCGATCGTGACCCGCAGGCCCTCGCCCGCGAAGGGCCGGACCACCACACCGGCCTTCTCGCAGACCGCCGCGAACTCGGCGGTCCGCTCCCCCAGCCGCATCCACACGAAATTCGCCTGCGTGTCCGGCACGGTCCAGCCCTGGGCGACCAGCGTCTCGTGGACCCGCGTGCGCTCGCTCACCAGCGCCCCGACACGGCCCATCAGCTCGTCCTCGGCGCGCAGCGAAGCCACCGCCGCGTCCTGCGCGAGCTGGCTGACGCCGAAGGGCATCGCCGTCTTGCGCAGGGCCGCCGCCACCGGCTCGTGGGCCACCGCGAAGCCGACCCGCAGGCCGGCGAGCCCGTACGCCTTGGAGAACGTACGCAGCACGGCGACGTTCGGGCGGTCGCGGTACAGCTCGATGCCGTCCGGTACGTCCGTGTCGCGCACGAACTCGCGATAGGCCTCGTCCAGGACCACCAGGATGTCCGAGGGCACCTGGTCCAGGAAGCGCTCCAGCTCGGCGCGGCGCACGGCCGTGCCGGTGGGGTTGTTCGGGTTGCAGACGAAGATCAGCCGGGTCCGGTCGGTGATCGCGGCCGCCATCGCGTCCAGGTCGTGCACGTCCCCATCCGTCAGCGGGACCTGCACCGACGTCGCGCCGGCGATCTGCGTGAGGATCGGGTACGCCTCGAAGGAGCGCCAGGCGTAGATCACCTCGTCGCCCGGGCCGGCCGTCGACTGGATCAGCGACTGGGCCACACCGACCGAGCCGGTGCCCGTGGCGATGTGCTCGACCGGCACGCCGAAGCGCTCGGCGAGCTCGTTCACGAGGCCGGTGCATGCCATGTCCGGGTACCGGTTGAAGTTCCCGGCGGCCGCGACCGCGGTCTCCAGCACGCCCGCCAGTGGCGGGTACGGGTTCTCGTTCGAGGACAGCTTGTACGCGACAGGCCCTCCGGCGGCAGCCGGCTTCCCGGGCTTGTATGTCGGAATGCCGTCCAGCTCGGCGCGCAGCTTCGGGCTCTTCTCGCTCACCGCAGGTCCTCCTCGACCGTCCCGTACGACGTCGCCGTCGACTCAATACTGCTCACCTTATGAGGATTCCGCCGTTCCGAGAATGGGGGCGCCTGGAATGCGGGGGAGCGCGCGCATATATGCACGCGCCGGTGGCCTGCGCCGTGGCGCGCGTCCCTCGTGCAGGTGAGTTGCGACCGGCCCGAGATCCCATCGTTTTGGCATGCCCGGACCCGACGACAAGCCTCACACTCACTCTGGGCGACCAAATGCCTTCATTTCCAAGGTCATTGGGGGTGGCGAACCATGCAGAAACGTGCCTGTCAACGCGTGCATATGCACCCGGACCACCCTCCCCACCGAGCCCTACTATCGGCTCGCCATGACAGCAGCAGGGAAGCATCAGGTGAGCCGGACCGAGACCACCCGGCGGGCCGCCGGCCGACAGGGCCGGGCCGGCATCAGGGACGTGGCCGCCGCGGCGGGCGTCTCCATCACAACCGTCTCCGACGCGCTCAATGGCAAGGGACGGCTGCCCGACGCCACCCGCCGCCACGTTCGCGAGGTGGCCGACCGTCTGGGCTACCGCCCGTCGGCCGCCGCCCGCACCCTCCGTACCGGCAAGTCCGGCCTCATCGGCCTGACCGTGACGACGTACGGGGATGAACCTTTCACCTTCACCGAATTCGCCTACTTCGCCGAGATGGCCAGGGCCGCCACCTCCGCCGCGCTCGCCCGCGGCTACGCCCTGGTCATCCTCCCCGCCACCTCCCGCCACGACGTGTGGTCCAACGTCGCCCTCGACGGCACCGTCGTCATCGACCCCTCCGACCACGATCCCGTCGTCACCGAACTGGTCCGCCAAGGCCTGCCGGTCGTCTCCGACGGCCGCCCCGCAGGCTCCCTCCCCGTCACCGCCTGGGTCGACAACGACCACGAGGCCGCCGTACTGGGCCTCCTCGACCACCTCGCCGCCGCCGGCGCCCGCCGGATCGGGCTGCTGACCGGGACGACCACCGACACCTACACCCGTCTCTCCACCACCGCCTACCTGAGCTGGTGCGAGCGCGTCGGCCAGGACCCCGTCTACGAGTCCTACCCCGCCCACGACCCGTGCGCCGGCGCCGTGGCCGCCGACCGGCTCCTCGCCCGCCCCGACCGGCCCGACGCGGTCTACGGGCTCTTCGACCCCAACGGCACCGACCTGCTCGCCGCCGCCCGGCGCTATGGCCTGCGCGTCCCCGAGGACCTGCTGCTCGTGTGTTGCAGCGAGTCCACCGTCTACGCCAACACCGAACCGCCCATCACCACCCTGTCCCTCAAACCCCGCCGCATCGGCACCGCCGTCGTGCAGCTGCTCATCGACGCGATCGAGGGAGCGAACACCGGGCGCCCCGTCGAACAGGTCGTCCCGACCGAGCTCATCATCCGTACCTCGTCGCAGCGCAGGCAGCCCCGCACGACCGTCAGCCCTCCCCGTTCGCCGGCACAGGACTGACCGACAGACCGTCCGGTCGGCCTGTCGAAGGGCTGACCGAGGACAGTCCGAGCACCGCCCGAACACCGACCAAGGACCGGCCGAGGATTTCAGCAACACCGATATCGGTAGAAACCGGTAGGAACGATCGGCTCCGCACAGGATTCACCACCCCTGGTGCGTCACAGAGCGCGAGCCGCATTCCTATGATGGGCGCACGACATCACGGACCCTCCTCCCCGGAGGTCAGGAGGGTCCGCAGGTGTACGGCAGCGCGACGGTGGTGGAGGGGTCGATGACTCAGGGGGCCGGTCAGGGACCCGCGATGCGGACGGACACGCTGCGGGACTTCCGGGTTCCAGTCACCGAGCCCGCCCTGTACGCCGTAGCAACAGGGCTGCCCGGCGAACAACCCGTCTACGGCGAGTACCCCGCGTACTACGAGGACGGCGCCGCGCCGAGCGTGCCCGCGCAGCCGGGCTACCCGCCGCAGCCGTCCGCGCAGCCTGCGCCCGCGCACCTGTCGGTCGCGGCGCACCCGCCCGTCGCGCCGCAGCAGCCGGCCGCGCCGCACGCCCCGTACCCCGACACGCGTGTCCACGTACGCCCCGACGTCGAACCCGCGCACGCGATGAGCCAGGGCCCCGACGAGGAGGACCCGGAGGGTTACACCCCGACCTACCGGGACCTGCCCGTCATCGGACGCGGCGCGCTCGGCGGCCCCGGCGACACCGTCCAGGTCCAGTACGTGCCCCAGGAACAGGACCACGACCAGGCCGCAGGTCCCGGCCCGCTCTACGTCGTCGGCGACGTCCACGGCTACCTCGACGAGCTCGTCAGCGAACTCCACGCCCAGGGACTGATCGACGCCGAGCGCCGCTGGTCCGCCGGCAACGCCCGGCTCTGGTTCCTCGGCGACTTCACCGACCGCGGCCCCGACGGCATCGGCGTCATCGACCTCGTCATGCGACTGTCCGCCGAGGCCGCCGCCGCCGGCGGCTACTGCAAGGCCCTGATGGGCAACCACGAGTTGCTGCTCATCGGCGCCAAGCGGTTCGGCGACACCCCCGTCGTCTCCGGCGCCGGTACCGCCACCTTCCAGGCCGCCTGGCTCCTCAACGGCGGCCAGCGCACCGACATGGAGCGCCTGCAGGATGTCCACCTCCAGTGGATGTCGCGCCTGGACGCGGCCGTCCTGGAGGAGGGCCACCTGCTGCTGCACTCCGACACCACGGCCTACCTCGACTACGGCGACTCGATCGAGGACGTCAACGACACGATTCACGAACTCCTCAACCGCGGCGACGCCGACATCACCTGGGACCTCTTCCGGAAGTTCACCAAGCGGTTCGCCTTCCGCGACGAGGGCACCGGCCCGGCGGCCGTCCGCGAACTCCTCGACACCTACGGCGGCAGCCGCGTCGTCCACGGGCACAGCCCCATCCCCTACCTGCTCGGCGAGGTGGGCACGGAGGACGGCGACGAGTCGCGCGGCCCCGAGGCCGTGGACGGCCCGCACGTGTACGCGGAAGGGCTCGCCATCGCCATGGACGGCGGCGTGACGATGGCAGGCAAACTGCTCGTCGTACAACTCCCCCTGAGCGACTGAGAGCTTACGCAGAGGGGTATTTCCGGAAAGCCCCTGTCACGCCGTGGCGTGGGCCCTCTACCATCGCCCTATCCGTAGCAGGCTCTCCTCCGTTTGTGCCGGCGCCCGGGTCTACGCGGGCATACCGGCTTCTACGGAGCATCGGGGGATGCACATGACCAGCGCTCCGCACCTGCTGACCGAAGACCGGCCGGAGTTCGATCGGCTCGTCGACGAGGCGCTGCGCGCCGCCCACGAGCGGCCCGAGCTCGCCACGCTCGGCGAACGGCTGAACGCCGAACAGCTGCGCACCATGGCCCAGGGCGCCAGCGCCCTGCTGGCGGCCGCGGCCGCCGCCGAGTACGGCCACTACGTGAAGGTCCGCGAGGAACGGCGCGACGAGGTACTGACCGTGCCCGGTTCGGCGGGGGACGAGGACGACGGACAGAGCAGCGGGGGCGGCGCGGGCGTCAGCGCCGTGGTCGCGGTCCTCGCGCCCGTGCTCGCGGGCACCGCCATGCTGATCTTCCTGCTCGTCGGCTACATCCTGAAGATGATCGAGCCCGAACCGGCCTTCGCCGAAACCATGCTGACGGCGGGTTGGCTCTTCGGCGGGCTCACCGCGGCCGCCCTGCTCTTCGCCGTGATCGGGCTGCTGGTGACGGCGGTACGCAACAGCGCGACCGAGGTGGTCGCGAACGAGACCGAGGCGATACCCGACGAGGTCGCGCGGGCCCGCGAGGCCTGGCGGCACGCCCTGCTGGAGCGCGGCATCGTGCCGTTCCTGCGGGACGCGCTGGCCGATCCGAGTGCGGGGCCGGGCTTTCCCACCCCCCGCACCCCGGCGGCGGGCCGGATCCCCAACCTGGGGTACAGCCGGCCCGACTTCACGAGCCCCGGCTCACCGTCGGAGACCCCCCGGCCCGGCTACAGCCCGCCGGACTTCACGAGCCCGGACTTCGGCGGCCCGGAACACGACCCGAAATAGCACCAGGTACGAGCGTCAGGCGTACGGGCCGAGCCCCGACCAGGCCCAGGCCCGGGCCCGGGCCCGGGCCCGCACACGATCGCTACGGTGCGCCGGCTGTGCGCGGCGCACGGGACGGACCCGCGGCTCCCCCCATGGGTCGCGGGTCCGTCCTGTGCCGTTGCCGCGGTCAGTCGGCGAGCGGCAGGTAGACGCGGCTGCCCGAGGCCGCGAACTCGGCGGACTTCTCCGCCATGCCCGCCTGGATCTCGTCGGCCTTCAGGTCACCACCGTGCTCGCGGCGGATGTCCTGCGAGATCTTCATCGAGCAGAACTTGGGACCGCACATGGAGCAGAAGTGCGCGGTCTTGGCCGGCTCGGCCGGGAGGGTCTCGTCGTGGAACTCGCGGGCCGTGTCCGGGTCGAGGGCCAGGTTGAACTGGTCCTCCCAGCGGAACTCGAACCGCGCGTCCGACAGTGCGTCGTCCCACTCCTGGGCGCCCGGGTGGCCCTTGGCCAGGTCCGCCGCGTGCGCCGCGATCTTGTACGTGATGACGCCGGTCTTCACGTCGTCGCGGTTGGGCAGGCCCAGGTGCTCCTTGGGCGTGACGTAGCAGAGCATCGCGGTGCCCCACCAGGCGATCATCGCGGCGCCGATGCCCGAGGTGATGTGGTCGTACGCGGGCGCGACGTCCGTGGTCAGCGGGCCGAGCGTGTAGAACGGCGCCTCCTCGCAGATCTCCTGCTGGAGGTCGATGTTCTCCTTGATCTTGTGCATCGGGACGTGGCCCGGGCCCTCGATCATCGTCTGGACGTTGTGGCGCTTGGCGATCGTGTTCAGCTCGCCCAGCGTCTTCAGCTCGGCGAACTGGGCCGCGTCGTTGGCGTCCGCGATCGAGCCGGGGCGCAGGCCGTCGCCGAGGGAGTACGTGACGTCGTACGTCGCGAGGATCTCGCAGAGCTCCTCGAAGTTCGTGTAGAGGAAGTTCTCCTTGTGGTGCGCGAGGCACCACGCGGCCATGATCGAGCCACCGCGCGAGACGATGCCCGTCTTGCGGCGGGCGGTCAGCGGCACGTACGGGAGCAGCACGCCGGCGTGGACCGTCATGTAGTCGACGCCCTGCTCGGCCTGCTCGATGACCGTGTCCTTGTAGATCTCCCAGGTCAGTTCCTCAGCGCGGCCGTCGACCTTCTCCAGCGCCTGGTAGAGCGGCACGGTGCCGATCGGGACGGGGGAGTTGCGCAGCACCCACTCGCGGGTGGTGTGAATGTTGCGGCCGGTCGAGAGGTCCATGACCGTGTCGGCGCCCCACTTGGTGGCCCAGGTCATCTTGTCGACCTCCTCCTCGATGGAGGAGGTGACCGCGGAGTTCCCGATGTTGGCGTTGACCTTCACCAGGAAGCGCTTGCCGATGATCATCGGCTCGATCTCGGGGTGGTTCACATTCGCCGGAACCACGGCGCGACCTGCGGCGATCTCCTCGCGGACGACCTCGGGGGAGACGTTCTCGCGGATCGCGACGTACTCCATCTCCGGGGTGATCTCACCGCGGCGGGCGTACGCGAGCTGCGTGACGGCGGCGCCGCCCCGGCCGCGGCGGGGCTGCCGGGGGCGGCCCGGGAAGACCGCGTCGAGGTTCTTGAGGCCGCCGCGGGGCGAGGTGTGCTTGATGCCGTCGTCCTCGGGGCGCGCGGGACGGCCCGCGTACTCCTCGGTGTCACCGCGGCCGATGATCCAGTTCTCGCGCAGCGGCGCGAGGCCGCGGCGGACGTCGGTCTCGATCTGCGGGTCGGTGTACGGGCCGGACGTGTCGTAGAGCGTCACGTCCTTGCCGTTGGTGAGGTGGACCTGGCGGACCGGCACCCGAAGGTCGGGCCGGGAGCCCGCCAGGTATCCCTTGTGCCAGCCGGGCTGGCGCTCGGTCCGGCCGTCGGCGTCCTGGCTGACGGCAGGCGTGCGTGCGTCCTGAATGGTCATGAGACCTGATCTCCCTACGCCGGCATTACCCGGTAACAGGTTCGGCGGTCGACGCAGCCTCTTCCCGTACGCATCCGTGATGCTCGTACGGTGATCAGCGTCCTCTCAGCCCGGTGCTCCGAGCTCCCGCGTTGTGCAAAGGTGCCCCCACGCTAGCGTCATCCATGGCGTGCTGAACAGTGGGCCCCCTCATCTCTTGCGATGATCTGCTGGTGACGCCCTCGCCGCAGCCCCCCACCGAGCCCACAGCGACCCATGGCCACAACGGCCACGAACACGGGAGCCCAGGGCACTCCGCCGGGCATTCTCCAGGGCAGTCCGACGGGCATGCCGACCTACATGTCGACCTGCCCTCGCCGGCGCAGTCCGAGCGACTCTCCGACGGTCATTCCGGAGGGCACACGGGCGGACCCGGGGGCGGTCATTCCGGCGGGAACTCCTCGGGCCACTCCCACGGTCACAGCCACAGCCACGGCCCGGCGGCCCCCGTCTCGAAGCACCTGCGCAAGGTCATCGCCGCCGTACTGATCCCCTTCGCGGCCGCCGTGTTCATCGGCATGGCGGTGCTCTGGCCGGGCGGTGCCCCCGCCCACGAGCGCAGCGGGGTGGGCTTCGACCGGCAGACCCAGCAGGGCGTGGTGACCTCGCTCGAACAGGTCGACTGCAAGTCCGTGAACGCCGCCCAGGTACCGACGACCGCGGCTCCCTCCACCCCCGGGGGCCGCCAGGCGCAGGCCGAGCAGACCGGTGAGTGCAAGAAGGCCACCGTCGAGGTCGCCAGCGGCCCGGAGAAGGGCCGCACCTTCGTGGAGATCGTCCAGCCGGGCGCGCCACGGCAGTTGGAGGACGGCCAGGAGGTCGTGGTGGCGTACGCCCCGGACGCCCCGCGCGACCTCCAGTACTCGGTGATCGACGTGAACCGCAAACTCCCGATGGCCCTGCTGGCCGGCATCTTCGCGGTCGCGGTCGTCGTGGTCGGGCGGATGCGGGGACTGTTCGCGCTGATCGCGCTGGTGGTCAGCTTCGGCGTACTGACCCTCTTCATCCTCCCGGCCATCCTGCAGGGTTCGAACCCGCTGGTCGTGGCGGTGATCGGGGCCAGCGCCATCATGCTGATCGCGCTCTACATGTGCCACGGACTGACCGCCCGCACCTCCGTGGCCGTCCTCGGCACGCTCGTCTCGCTACTGCTCATCGGGCTGCTGGGCTCGGGGTTCATCGACTGGGCGTTCCTCAGCGGCAACACCGATGACAACACCGGGCTGATCCACGGGCTGTACCCGGACATCGACATGAGCGGTCTGCTGCTCGCAGGCGTGATCATCGGATCGCTGGGCGTGCTCGACGACGTGACGGTCACCCAGACCTCGGCGGTGTGGGAACTGCGGCAGGCGGACCCGTCGATGGGGCCGCGCGCCCTCTACCGGGCGGCCATCCGGATCGGCCGCGACCACATCGCCTCGGTGGTCAACACCCTGGTGCTGGCCTACGCCGGTGCCGCGCTGCCCCTGCTCCTGCTGTTCTCGATCGCCAACAGCAGCATGGGGTCCGTGGCCAACAGCGAGCTGGTGGCGGAGGAGATCGTACGGACCCTCGTGGGCTCGATCGGTCTGGTGGCCTCGGTCCCCGTGACAACGGCGCTGGCCGCGCTGGTGGTTTCTGCCGACCGACCGGGATCCCCGGCCAGCGTCCCGACCGGCGTCCCGACCGGCGTCCCGACCGGCGTCCCGACCGCGGGGCCGGTCCGCGGCCGGGGCCGGCGGCGCAAGCGCTGAACGGTGCGTATGCGATAGGTGGGCAGGTCAGCCGGCGTTCTGCTCGTTCTGCTGCGACTCGGCGAGGATCTTGACGAGGGCTTCGTCGAGGTTCTCCTCGAAGTCGCCCAGATTGCGCTCCTGTCCGAGCGGGACGATCCGGTCGGTGCGGTCGAGGAACGCGACGAGCGGCGCCGCGCTGGCCCGGAACAGGGCCCGGTCGCCGCCGACCTGGAGCCGGATGTGGACGTCGGACAGATCTTCGGGGTGGGTGGGGGCGATGTGCACATCGCCGTCACCGCATGGCTTGTTGATGCCGTCGAGGAGAAGTTCCCGACCGAACGCCCAGGTCACGGGCGCGTCTCCGGGAAGGTGGAAGGTCAGGCGGACTGCGTAGGGGTCGCGTGCGTCGTACCGGAGTTCCACCGGAATCCGGAACGAGAGCTCCTCGGAAACGAGGAAGCTCATCATGACCTCTGCCTGTACCGACTCGCGCATTGACTACCCCGCTGTAGTTGAAGTGGCCAGGAATGATCCCCCAGGACCCACTTGACAAGAGTGGTGTAACCGGTAGCAGATCACAAGGAGTGAGTTTTCAGATACTGATAGAGAACGAGAGGGTACTCAACAGCGCGCCTACTTCACTCCGTAGCCGATCGACTACATAGAGCAATCGCTCTTCTTGATGAAGGGGTAGAGAAATAGCCATCGTCGCGGCCGCATCGCCGGCCGTAATGGGGATGGCAGCGCAGATGATGCCGAGGGCATATTCCTGACGTTCGATCACCGGCTGCATTCGCCCGAGGGCCCCGATCCGGTTTTCCAGGGACCGCAGATCCCGGACCGTATAAGGGGTGATGGCCTCGACCGGATGGCGGTCGTAGTAGTCCTTGCGGGTCTTCTCGTCGAGCTGCCCGAGCAGGCACTGCCCGATGGCGTGCGCATGAGCGGTCTCGCGGAAGTCGGCCCACTCCTCGCAGGCCGGGCTGGCCGGGGTGTCCGAGACACCCACGACCTCGATCTCACCCTCGCGGTAGATCGCGAAGTAGACGGGGGCCCCGACCGCGTCGCGGAAGTGCGCGAGGGAGTCAAGGATCATGCTGCGACGTTTCTGCTGGAGTCCCGCACCGGCGAGCCGACCCGCGGCCTCGCCCAGAACGAAGACTCCTCCCGCCCTGCGCAGATAGCCCTCGTGCGTGAGGGTGCGCAGCAGGTGGTACGCGGTGGGAAGCGGGAGCCCGGCCTCGCGCGCCAGTTGTTTCGCGGGGGCTCCCCCGCTATGGGACCCCGCCGCTTCGAGCAGCCTCAGCGCGCGCTGCACCGAACCGATCAGAGTCGGCACACCGGCATTGTGAACCGGAGACAAAGCTCACCCCCAGGCGTGGCGGCGGGCCTTTGGGGAGGCCCGCCCTGCGGGGGCCGCCCCCGCGCGTGCCGTGGCTCCTGGGGGTCGTACTCGGCGGCTCTCTTGCATCGCCGCAGGTCAGGGCGGCAGGTCGGAGCGGCGGTACCGGCTTTCGGTGCCCAGGGAACGGCACAGATTGCCACTCTATCCACCGATTCCGGGGATGTGGGCGGTTTAGCGAGTCACGTTCCCTCACCTGGCTCAATCCCGGAACCGACCGGCCCGCTCCCGTCTACCACTCGCCGGAGGAGGAGGACTTCGAACCGCCGCCGCTGAACTTCTTCACGACGAAGACCAGGCCGCCGACGAGGCCGACGAAGAGGAGCAGCTTGAAGAGGATCCCGATCAGCGCGCCCAGGATGCTGGTGATCACACCGCCGAAGACGAAGAGCGCCAGCAGCGGAACCGCGACCCACTTAACCCACCAGGGCATACCCGCGAATATCTGTCGGATGCCGTCCATGTCCTCGACCTCTTCCTCGTCCGTGACTTCCTGTTCTCGATGCTAGGAGTTCGCAGCCCCCGATCGTGGCCCGCGAGCCCCCGGCCTCGTTGTTTCACGGCGACGTCCGGTTGGTCTTGCGTCCGTGATGTCGCGTTGATTCCTGTCCGGGGACGGTTCCGGTCAGGGGTGCGCGTC
>NZ_JBIWCL010000038.1:0-52823 GCF_044761485.1 Streptomyces sp. NPDC097617 | reverse complement strand
GCTCACCTCGCCGACGGTAGAGACCGCTCCGCACCGTCACATCACAAACCCCTGCGGATCACCCCAACGAGGCACCCTCACAAGATCTGCACCCATCGGCGATGATGCCCTGCCCGAGTAGCAGCGTGCGTAGGTGATCAGGGCGGGATGGCTCCGGCTGGTTGGTGAGTTCGGCTATCGCAGAGATGAGGCGTTGGCCGGGCAGGGTGCCGAGGTCGAAGTAGTGGGGGTCGCCTGCATGGTCGTGGGCGAGTTTGGCCAGGGCGCGTGGTGGTGTGCTCGGCAATTTGCGGGTCAAGTCGGCCAGGGAGTCGATAAGGCGGCGTGTTTCTTCGACGGCGCCGTTCTCGAGGCCGGAGGATTTCATTCGTGCGCGTAGTTGCGGCAGGTGAGGGAGCCGGGTTTCGGCATACTGCCAGAGTTCCTGGCGGAGCGAGGCGGACCGGAGGCGGTGGTTCTTGCGGTTGACGACGCCTCGGCCGACAGCGCGCTCAACCAGCGGCTGCAGCGCTTCCACGGGCAAGCCGAGCACTGTGAGGAGAGCGCGCACCGGAACTCTGGTGCCGCCTGCGGAGGTCTGGGGTACACAGGTACGGCCGCTACGGCGCTGGGCGGTGGTATCGAGCCAGGACCGCAAGGCGGCCACCGCACCCGGCGTGAGGTCAGGCACGGTCACCGTGGCGATGTCGGCCGGGGCGCTCCCGGCGCTGAGGCGGTCGTGGACGGTCTGCCACAAGGGTGCGAGGTCGGGGTCAACGGCGATGAGGTGCGGGTCGGCTGTCACGGCGCGTCCGGGGACCGTGTAGGGGTGAGGTCGAGGGTGAGCGGCTGGGGTTCGCCGTGGCCTTGCCACAGCCAGGGCACGGTGACGCGGTGCCGGCCGGTGGTGACGACCTGGTGGATCACGGCGTGCTGGGTCTCTTTCTTGATCAGCGGGGTCATGAAGGGAGCGGTGGCCAGGACGTCGAAGTCCCAGGACCGCAGGAGTGCGAGGACTTGGCGCAGGTTGGGGTCGTCGAAGGCTGCGTCGATCTCGTCGATGGACAACAGGTGGGGTCCGCGGTAGCCGGTCGTGGAATACATCGACCAGGCGGCCGCAAGCAGTGGCAGCATGGTGGCCAGTCGTCGTTCGCCGGTGGACAAGGCTTCCAGTGGGTTGGAGCGGGGGGTGACTTCGCGGAACTTTTCTTTTCCTGCGGCTTCGAAGGATGCGTGGGTGACGGAGATTTTCCATTCGTGCCAGGTCCGGTAGTCGAAGGTGTGGGCGACCCGGTCGGGCCAGGGCTCGCCGGCCTTTTCGTTCATGCGCTGACGCAGAGCGTCGTACATCCGCTCGAAGGTCTCGTCGGACGGCGGCTGGTCAATCAGGTCCACCATTCGCTGGGCGTCCGGATCCTCGCGGACGGCCCAGGCGACTTGGACGCCGACGTCGGCGACGCCGGTGCGGACGCCGTCGAGGGTGGTGCGGATTTTGCCGACCAGGTCCCAAGCTGCTTGCCGGCGTAGTTGGATGTCGCGCTGCAGTCGGGTGAACAGACTGGTTTTGAGGGTCTTTTTGACATCGGCACGCAGGTCGTCTTCGAGCTGGGCGGCTGTGGCGTTGAGTGCCTGGACGGCGAGGTGGACGTCTTCTCCGCGTACGGCAGCCGGGTCGGCGACCACGGCACGCCGCCAGGGGGTGTCTTCGATGCTGATGAGGGTGACCTGCCGGTCGAAGCGGGCCAGGGCGGTGCTGGCGGTGCGGGCGCTGGTCTCAAGGGTGGTCATCTCCCGGTCGCGCTGTCGGGTCAAGGCGGTGAGGCGGTCTGTGCCGCCGGGCGCGTCGGTGAGTAGATGCCGTGCCCAGGTCAGTCCGGCAGTGAGGTTGGCGGGGCGGCCTGCGGGATCGGTGGGCACGTCGTCGGGTACCTCTGCCAGGCTCTCGTCAACTAGGAGGCCCAGGCGGCGCAGGCATGCGTCTCGGCTCTGTTCGGCGGTCTCACGCTGCGGGGCGATGGCTTCAAGAACGGCTCGTGCCGCAGCCGCCTCACGGTCGGCAACCTGCTGGACGCTCTGGAGCTCGACGGCGCGTTCTTCTGCCTTTTGCAGCGCTTGGGCGGCGGCTTCGCGGTGCATGACGAGTTCGGCGTACTCGGTGCCGTACAGGGTGCGCATTTCTGCGACGGTTGCGGCTTCTTCTTGAGCGCTTCGCAGAGTCCTGTCGGCTTCCTGCCGGGCGACTGTTAGGCGTTTGCGACGTGTCTCGGCGTCCTGCTGGTCGTCGTCCGCACGCTTGAGGAGGTCGATGACGCGGTGCGCCGCGTGATCCCAGGCATGAATGTGGCCTGCAAGGCCGGTGGCGGCGTTGCGGTGCGCTCGGAGCCGCTGTGGATCAGTGGGTAGAAGGGTGCCGTCGGGAAGGGTCGCGGCCCGGTTGAGTGTGCGCAGCGCCTCACTGACGGCTTGGCTTGCCTCTTGGTGGCGGTTTGTCGCTTTGATGGTGTCGGCGCGGGCCTGGGCCATGTCCCGTTCGGCTGCGTCTTCGCTCTGCTGGGCAAGGTCCACTGTCTCGAGGGCGTCACGGGGGAAGGCGGCCTGTTCCGTGTCAGCTGCATTCTGGGCGGCGGAGGCCTGCGCGTATGCCTCCTCACCGCGCCGGGCGGCAGCGGCCCGGTCGGTGCTGGCGGCTTCGGCGGCGGCTGCTGCTGCTTCGGCCCGCGTTTGCGCTTGCCGGGCGTGGTGGTGCTCGCGCTCGGCGACCTGGAGACGAGCGGTGCGTGTGGCCGCGGCGGCATCCAGTGCGGCCAGCGTGTTGTGCAGGGTCAGGCGGGCATCGGCCATGAGTTGAGTGGCGCGGCGCTCGGCGGCGTCGGCGCTCTGGCGCTGGCGGGCGGCATGAGCGCGGGCTTCCAGGAGCGGGGCGACTGTTGGGACGCGGTCGCGTTCGTCGTCCGCGTCGTGGATCGCCTGGCGGTGGCGGTCGCATTCGTCGCCTGCGGCGGCAAGAATGCTGTGGGCAGCAGCCAGCTCCCCCTCAAGGATTGCCACACGCTGCTGGCGTGCTGTCTCACGCGCAGTTCGGCCGATGTAGGACGCTTTGTAGCCGGCCGGAGCGCTGGCGATAAGGATCCCGTGTGCCAGCCTCCCGGTGGTCGACTGGTCACCTTCTGTGGTGTCCACGGTGATGGCGGCAAGGATGTCGTGCACCCTCTGGGCGTTGATTGTCGGGCTTGCTTCGACGACCAGCAGATCGGCGAGCGTGGTCCCAGGCGCCGCTTCGCCGGACGCAAAAGTGAGGTCGCCACTGACCAGGGCACCGTCGGGGGTGATGAGCGCATCGAGGAGGCCTGCGACGAGTAGCGCGCCCTCGAGCCGGTCCGCGTCGCCTGCCGACAGGCTGGGGGTGAAGTCGACAAGGGCCCACAGAGGAACTCCGTCATGCGGGGAGCGGCTACGCCAGGGCGGGGGTGGGGGAACCGGCGCCGCCTGGCGGCTTTCCTCAAGTTGATTCCGGACTTCGGTGACATGGACGGCGGCCGCTTGTACCTTCCGCTCCGCGGCGTCCACCCTGCGCTGCAGGCTCAGTGCAGCGTTGGCGTGCGCGCGGGCGACCGAGAGATCCAGTTCCGCCGGTTGCAGGGCGGCGAGCTCGGCGGCCGGACACGATACGTCGGGCAGGGGGATGTCTGTGGCGGCCAGATGGGTGAGCCCGGCCCGCCAGGCGTGAACGTCGAGGGCCCACTCACGGGCTGCTTGGACGGCTGCGCCTTCGGCACCACTGACCGCCCGACGGATGGCCTCACCTTCGCTCTGGGCATCGTCCTCGGCCTGCTGGTGCGTTACATGAGCCTGCGTGCGATGTGTCTCGTCCCTCTGGTTGTCGGCGCATGCCTGTTCCTCGGCCAGGTGGTGAGCGGCGGCGGCTTCGGCTGTGGCTGCCTGTGCAGCCGTGTGACCCTCGTGTGCCCCCTCTGCCCAGCGGGCTGCGGCCTGGGCGAGGGCGGCCGCGGTTGCGGTGGCCTGCTGGTGACCAGGCAGGTCGATCCGCGCCCGGGCGGCGTCCGCCGCCGTGGTGAGCCAGTCGGTGAGGCAGGCTGTGTCGATACGGTCGGCGCTGTCCTGAGCCGGGTCGGTCAGTCCGGTCGGGATCGGGGCCAGCAAGGGGGCGGTGTCCTGCCACGCCTGAAGGCGGGTGGCGAGTTCCTCTTCGGCATGCTGCCGACGCGCTGTGGTCTCGCGGGCCTCGTCGCGGCAGCTGTCCTCCTGTGTCTCGGCGCCGCGCCGTTCGTTCGAAGCGCTCCGCTCGGCTCCCTGCGCGTGCTGATGCCCACTCAGTGCATGTTCGATGTCTTGGATTTGGCGGATGCGGCTTTCGGACCAGGCCTGAGGGTGGCTTCGTAGCCGCTCCGTGTCGAGTGGCGCGTCGGCAGCATGTCGGGCCGCGGTGAGAGCCTTGGACGCGGCCAGGAGGTTTTCGAACGCGGCTTGCGCCCCGAGGTCTGTGACGCTGGTGCGCACGCCGTCGGTGAGCCTGTCGAGCTGCTGCTGTGCGGCCTGGGCGTCGCTACGGCTGCTGTCGGCCTTGTCTTCAGCCGTCTGGGCGTCACCTGTGGCTTCCTCGGCCCGGGTGGCGGCGGCTTCGGCTTCGGCGGCAAGATCGCGGGCGCGTTGTTCCTTGTGCGGCAGGTCCGCTCCGGCGTGGTCACGTAGAAGCAGCTCGTCTGCTGCCAGGCGTCCCTTGTGCTGGGAGATGTCGGTCTGCACCTGCGTACGCTGCCGTTCGGCATCCTGGTGTGCGGTCTCGGCTGTGTTGAGCTGATCGGTGGCTTCCCTGGTGCGGCGGGCCTGGTTGTCGAATTCGGTGTTGGCCGCGGTCAGCCTTGCGGCTTCGGTCTGGGCGAGGGTCTTGAGGTATCGGCGGTAGTTGCGGTCGGTGGCCTGCAGCAGGGTGGCTTCCTTGCGGGTGCGCTCCAATTTGCCTTCGAGTTCGGCGATGCGTTCCATCGCCTCGGCGATGAGCGTGAGGTTCTCGGTGTCGAGGGCCGGCAGGGCATCGGTGAGGACCTGGCGCATGCGTGTGGGGGAGATGCCCTCGGCGGTCCGCAGACTGCGCAGGCTGCGCAGAACGGCGAGCAGTGCTTCGAACTGGACTTCGTTGAGTGGAGCGAAGAGCTGGCTGCGGATGGCCTTCCGGTAGGACCGTTCGTCCGCGAGGGTGAGCTGTGTGACCTGGCCGCGCAAGGCCCTGGAGTCGGTGAACAGCTCGCCTTGGCAGCTCGCCAGTTGGCTGGCGAGAGCCTCCAGGCGTACGGGTTCGCGGTCCGTTTCGAGGGTGAGGTCGGTACCCACTCGCCCTCGGGCGATGAAGAAGGCCCGGTGCAAGGTGCCTCCGGTGGCCCTCAGCCACAGGCCGGTGGTCATGTGCTCGGTAGCGCCGCTTGCGGTATCGCGCAGCCCGTACTCGAGCCACCAGATGCCGGTGCGGTCTTCACGGTCGTTCCAGTCAGTGTGGCGGCTGGTGAGGGTACCTGCCGCTTTCCCTGAGACCGAGAGGGCGGTTTGTGAGGTGTCTGCGTCCAGCAGAACGGTGATCAGCATGGAGGCGGTGAGGGACTTGCCGGAACCGTTCGGGCCGACGAGAGCCAGCCAGCCGTTGGAGAACCAGAGGTGTTCTTCGGCCCAGGCCCACGAGTTGACAATGCCGGCGCGGGTCGGCTGCCAGCGGTCCTGCGCACCGGGTACGCCCAGGGCCAGTTCACCTGCGGCTGAGGGGCCGAGGTGATGCGTGGGGTGTTCGGCGATGCTCATCCTTCATCTCCTTGGCGGGGCGAGGGCAGGGGGTCGAGACCGCTGTTGGGTTCGGGGAGGGGCTTCTGCTCGCTGAGGGGTGCGGGGGTGGTCGCCGCCGGGTTGGCGCGGGCCTCGGTGGCCGGGGCGGGCTGGTGGACGCGGACGCGCCACAGGTGCACCCCGGGGGTGGGCTGCCACTGGTCGGGGTTCTCGGGGTCGGGTGCCAGCAGGCCCACGCTGACCAGTTCTGCGGCCGCGGCGCGGGCCAGGGCGGGCATGCGGTCGTAGGAGGCCGCCCAGCGGGGCAGGTCCGCTCGTACGCGGGTGAACAGGTCGGATGCTTCGGCGAGTGGCAGCGGGGCAGCAGGGTCGTCACGGTCCGGAAGAGCGGCCAGAAGGGCGAGCGCCGCCTGGCGTTCCATGCGGCGACCGTTGGGGAAGTCCACGGCGCTGGCCTGGCCGGTGGGGTCGGTGATCTGCCAGCAGTCCCGGCGCACTGTGGCGGACAGGCCCAGGGCGGCAACGACATTCAGGGCGCGCTCGCGTCCGGTCAGACTGTGAAGGTAGGCGGTGGTGTCGGCGTCGTCATCGAGCGGGTCTGTGACGGGGTCGTCGATGAGGCGGCGGATGGCTTTGAGGCGTCGCTGTTCCACGGTGGGTGCGGTGTCCAGAGCCTCGGAAGTGTGGTCCATGAGCGACTCGGCCGAGAGGGCGGCGGCGTGCTCTTCGGGCGGCAGGCCGCCCAGTTCGAGCAAGGTGGGTGACAGGGAGGAGAATTTGGCGGCCAGGCGGTCGCGGGAGGCGGAGACGACCAGGTCGCCGTCTTCGTCGGCCAGAGCGCGGTCGAGGTCGGCGTCGACGCTGATCGTGCCTTCCTCGACGAGCAGCTTGAGTGCGTCGGCGAGGCTCAGACGGTTCGCTCTGGCTTCCTTCTTGCTGACGTCGTGCGAGGCAACGACGGGAAAGCGAGGCAGACGCCCGTTGTTGGCTTCGGCCGCGCAGACCTGCGCGATGGCCTGCACGAGTTCCCTGAGACTCATCCGGGGACGGCGCCACAGTTGCTCGCATGCCAGGCACGCGAGGATCATCACCAGCGTGGGAGCTTGGGAATGCCGGTCGCGGACGAGCAGGGGCCCACGGCCGGCCGGAACATCGCTGCGGCGCTTGTGGAGGCGGACCAGGCTTGCGACCTCGTGGAGTTCCATCGTCCAGCCCAGTTCGGTTCGAAAGAACTCAGCAAGGTCTTCATGGCCTTTGACGGCCGCCTGGTACTGCTCGGGGTCACTCTCAGCCCTGAGCCGTCCAGTCGCGATCAGCTGGCGGGCGCTTGCGCCCAGGTCCGCGTCGAGCAGAGCGGGGTTCATGCCACCCTCCAGGACTCTTGGGCCGTGTGGGCCGCCGACTGCGTCTGCGCTGTGGGGCTCTGGCCGAGCGGTGCGACGGACACCCTGAGGTCAGGTCCGGACAGGCGGCCTTCCGCGAGTTCGACCGTGATGGTGGTGTGCGGCTGGCCGGGGCGAACCGTCACCTGCAGACCCGCGTCGTCGATGTCGGCCTGCCCGTACCCCTTAGCGGGGTGGTAGTGGCTGAGCGCGACCTCCACGGCCTTGAGTAGTACGGCTGCGGCGTCTGAGGGCAGCCCTGCAAAGTGATCAAGGCCGACCTCTCCGCCTGTGGCCAGGAGTCCTGTCATATGGCGGCGGCGTCGCGCGGCCTCTTGTGCCTGCGCGTGGGCAGCGGTGCGCCCGGCGGTGGTGTCGGGGACCTTGCGGGGGCGGCCTGTGGTGGGTCCGTGCCGTTCGTGTTCGCGCAAGGTGACCTCTACAACGTGGCGGCTGGCACCCGCCTGGGCCTGCGTGCCGTGTGCGACGTCTTCCTCACTGGCGCGGACGACGGCGTGCCAGGCTGGCCAGTCCCCGAACGCAGCCGCGTATACCCGGCGGGCTTCGCCTTCGTCAGGCTGGCGGTGGAGACTGTAAGCCAGAGCCCTGAAGTCAGCCCCCAGGTCGCTACCGCGCCGGCGGGCCATGTACCGGCGGTCGATGGCAACCAGCAGTGTGTGGACGGCTCCGCCGGCCGAGCTGATGAGCCGGTGCACGGTGCCGTCCGCCTTGAACCATGCCTCCAGGTCCGTGAGGCGCCGGACGCGTTCGTCGATCCAGTGCTGCTGGTCGGCTGCGTCCACAAGCCCAGCGTGCTTGGCGGCGATCTCAGCCGTCCGGGAGTAGCCAGCCTCACGCAGCTCGTCCAGTGCCGCCTCGACTCGTAGCAGGCCTCGGCCGTATTCGCGGGGGAACTGACGCAGTGCTTCGATCACCCGGTCCCGGTTCTCGCCGAACACCTCGTTGTCGGTGACGTCAGACTGCACCATCTTCGCGAGAGCGGCGTAGAAATCTGCTGTCACTCGCTGCAGTTCGTCGATCCGGGTACGGACGTCCTCCATGTCGCCCGGGAGCAAGCCGTGGTCGGTGTCCAGGTGGCCGAGGATGCTGCGCAGCGTTCGCTCCACCCCGTCGAGAAGCCGGCCGGGCAGCTGCAGGGCCCGCGAAACGTCGACGACCGCCGCGCGAGCGGCTGCGACGACACTGCGCCCTCGTCGGGTCAGAGCCCAGGCTTCCTGTCGCTCCACCAGGCCTTGAAGGCTGCGGACGGGGGCCGCGTAGTCGCGGAAGGGCTCGGCAAGTTCTTTCTTGACCAGGTGGTCCAGGCAGGCGCGTAGCTCCGGCTCAGGCAGCGGGTCGTGGTAGCCCACGCTCTTGAGCTGTGCGGTGATGTCCCCCAGTGTGGCCATGGGCCCGCGGGTGGACAGCTCCTCCAAAGCAGCGAGTAGTGCAAGGTATCGCTCGCGCACGATGTCCTCGGGCATTCCGAGGAGGTACCAGTCCCCCGGCACAACGTCTTGCCACCACATCCGTGGTTGTGACACGCACTGCCCCCAACTCGCTCGCGCTTCGCCGCCCTGCAGGCGGAATTACCCGGTCTCCGGCAGACAACGATGAAGATCGCGTTGTCCGGTGTCGGCGTTTTCGAAGCTAGCCAAGGCCACTGACATCCCCGCCTCTCAACCAGCGAAATGAGGCTTCCCCCGGACCTCCGATATGTCTTGATTCACACTTCTCATCAAACCCAGCAAGATCGCGAAGGTAGGCTTCACACACCCCTGTTCACCATGGAGCACTGACATGAGAGCGGCATAGCAACCACTCTGACGTGGCCTTTTCCCTACGTCTGGCTCCACATCGAACCTCTGACTCAGTGGCCTTGATCAAAGAATCGGACCGCCACGCCGATTCGCAAGCACGATCCCGAGGGGCTCTTTTAAGTCGTCTCACATTGATCGCCCTCATCAAAACAGACACGCAGAATAGGGGAACTAGTGTCCTAATTCCGGCCACATTCTTCGTACATTTGATTCATTAAAATAGTCCGGAGGCAGCATCATGGCCGGCGCAAGCGGACTCTTCAGCAGCTACTGAACTTGATTGGGTGATGTCGGGGCTGTTTGCCTGACAGCGTCCGGACCGTTCCGGTAGCTCTGGGCTGTGAGGTACGCGCAGGACGGCGGCTTGACCGACGCCGAGAGGGCCGCACGGGAGCGGATCCGGCTGCAGGCCGTGGAACGCTTCGAGGGCGGGGAGAAGAACCGGCAGATCGCGGCCGTGCTGCGGGTGAGCGAGCGGTCGGTGGAGCGATGGCGTCGGCAGTGGCGGGAAGGCGGCCAGGGCGAGGTCCGCTCGAAGGGCTCTCCAGGCCGCCCTCGACTGAGCGAGAGACAAGTAGCAAGACTTGAGCGGGAGTTAGAGCGGGGCCCGCTGGCCCACGGCTGGGCGGATCAGCGGTGGACGCTGGCCCGGGTGAAGACGCTGATCGGCCGCCTGTTCCACGTCACCTACACGGTGGAGGGAACGTGGCGGCTGCTCAAGCGTCACGGCTGGTCCTGGCAGCAGCCGGCCCGCCGGGCGATCGAGCGCGACGATGAGGCCGTCGAACTGTGGAAGAAGGAGGTCTGGCCGCGGGTAAAAGCACCGCGGCGGCTCGCGGGGCCTGGATCGTCTTCGAGGACGAGGCCGGGCAGTCGCTGAGACCGCCGCGCGCCAAGACCTGGGGCCGGATAGGCCGGACCCCGGTCGTTCGCGTCCGAGCACGGGGCTCCGGCCGGGTCTCGATGGCCGGGATGACGTGCTTCAGGCAGGGCCAGCGGTCCCGGATGTTCTACAGCTTTCACGTCTACCGGGGCCGAAAGGATGAGCCCAAGGGCTTCACCTGGCGGGACTACCGCGACCTGTTCGTCCGCGCGCACACCCACAGCTCGATGCTCCGGTCGTACTTGTCTGGGACAACCTCCGCGCTCACCTGATGCCGCAGATGAGGGCGTTCATCGAGGCGAACGCTGACTGGCTGACGGTCTTCCAGTTCCCCTCCTACGCACCCGACCTCAACCCTCAGGAAGGCATCTGGTCGCTGGTCAAACGGACCATCGGCAACCTCGCCGCCGCCAACCTCGACCAGCTGGCCAGGACCGTGAAGCGAAGCCTCAAGCAGATCCAGTACCGGCCGCACCTGATCGACGGAGGGTGCAGTTCCTTTGAAGGGAAACGCTGAGCTGGGAGAACGCTGATCGGGGGTGTGTTCGGGGCTTCTCGTCTCTACCGTGGTGGTGGAGGAGGGGTAGCGAATGGGCTCGCTGTTCGAGGAGTTGGAAGCCCGCGAGGCTGCCGCCCGGGTTCGGGTGGAAGAGCTGGAAGCCGAGATCGCTGAGCTGTCCGGGAGGCTGGAGCTGGCCCGGGAGGTGCTGGAGCGTCTGCGGATCGCGCGGGAGACGGTCGCCGAAGTGCTCGCGGAGATGAGCCCGAAGGTGCCCGCGGCGGCGGTCGATGCCGGACAGGCGCCTGCGGGCGAGCGGGTGGCGTCGGCGTATGCGGGGGCCGAACGGCAGGTCATCGGGGTGCTGACCGTGCCGAACTGGCAGCCCGGGATGATGCCGGCTGTGCTGCCGTCGGTGTACCGCGACATCGTGGAGGTGGTGGCGGATGCACCGGGGCCGGTCCGCGCCAAGCAGATCGTGCCGAGGATCGGGCTGTCGGCCGAGACGGGGAAGATCGAGGGCACCCGGTCGAAGCTGAAGCGGCTGGTCGAGCGGGGCTGGCTGGACGAGGACACCCCCGGCATGTTTACCCCGGCCCGCCACCGGACGGCCGCTTCACCCAACTCCCGCTGACAACAGGGCTCTTCCGCCTACATTCGAAGGTGCGACCCAATCGGATGCAGGACAGGAAGAGCCCCGGAGATGAAACCGTACGACACTCATGCCACCGCTGACCCCTTTGCCCGCTCGGTCAGCGCCTTCGAGACGCTGATGTGCACCCTGTCGGGCGGCGATGCGAGCGCGTGGAGCCACGCCGAGCTGGAAGAACACCTCGACGCGGCCGGGCGGGAGCTGTTACGGCAGCTGCTGCAAGACCATCTGGACCTGCGCGCGATGCGCGAAGCGGAACAGGCCCGGGCCGGTAGCAGGCCCCTCGTGGTGGGGCCGGAGGGACGAGCCCGGCCCTGGCGGGAGACGGGACACTCGCGTTGGCTGGCCAGCATCTTCGGGCTGGTCCGCGTCACGCGGGTCGCTCATCAGGGCCCGGGCGTCGGCAACGTCCACCCCGCCGACGCCGCGCTGTCGCTGCCGGCGGGCCGGCACTCGATGGGCCTGCGCCGGCTCGCGGTCACCGAAGCCGTGCGCGGCTCGTTCGACCAGGCTCAGCAGGCGGTCGAGCGTCGCTGCGGGAAGGTGCTGGGCAAACGCCGGCTCGAAGAACTGGTGGTCGCGGCCGCGGTCGACGCCGGCGCCTTCTACCAGGCCCGGATCCCGGTCCCGTGCAGTCGGTGGATGCCGCTGGTGGTCCAGGTGGACGGCAAGGGTGTGGTCATGCGGCCCGAGGCTCTGCGGGAGGCCACCCGCAGAGCCGCCGCGAAGGCTGCGGCCGGTGGCCATCGCGGTCGGCTCGCTCCGGGCGAGAAGCCGAACCGGAAGCGGATGGCGACCGTGGCCTGCGTCTTCGATACCCGTCCGGCCCCCAGGCGGCCCCACGACGTGATCCATCCGCCTGGCGGCCGCAGCGGCGAACGCCGGGTCCGCCCGGGTCCGAGGGCCGAGAACAAATGGTGCACCGCCTCCCTGGTCCGCCCGCCCGAGCAGGTCATCGCCGACGCGTTCGACCAGGCTCAGGCACGCGACCCGAAGCATCTGCGGCCGTGGATCGTCCTCGTCGACGGCGCCCGTCACCAGCTCGGTCTGATCACCGCCGAGGCCGGCCGGCGCGGCGTCACGGTGCACGTGCTGCTGGACTTCGTGCACGTCGCCGAGTACGTCTGGGCCGCGGCCCACGCCTTCCACAAGCCCGGCACCACCGAGGCCGAAGCCTGGGCCGCCGACCATCTGACCGCGATCCTCGCAGGCCACGCCTCCCGCACAGCCGACCAGATGACCGCCCAAGCCGACCGGGAACACCTGTCGGCCACCCGCCGTGAGGCCGTCGACGCCTGCCACCGCTACCTGACCGGTCACCTCGACCAGCTCCGCTACGACACGGCGCTCGACAGCGGGTGGCCGATCGCCACGGGCGCGGTCGAAGGCGCCTGCCGTCATCTGATCGCCGACCGCCTCGACATCACCGGCGCCCGCTGGGGCCTGGACGGGGCCGAAGCCGTCCTACGGCTCCGCGCGGTCGTCGCCAACGGCGACCTCGACTCCTACTGGCACTTCCACGCCGCCCGCGAGCACCAGCGCCTCTACCCCACCCCCGCACCGCACGACCTCACGGCCTGATCAGGGACTTCCCGAAGAGCTAGACGCGCCCGACAGTATTGACGTCCGAGGCGTCTTCAGGTCTCCTGCTGCGATGTCTGATCTTCACATCCAGCAGCCGGACAGCGACGCCACGCTCAAAGACTGGCAGTACGCCCACAACGTGATCATTTCGACCCACGCCCTCTCACTGGACGAGGTACGGGAACGTTCCCAGCGCCACCACCTGGAGATCGCGTATCTCGATGACGGTCTCGTGGGCTGCAGCACCGTGCGCCCGCCGACGGACGAAACACTGACCGCCACGGTCATCGCCCGCGTGCTTACCACTCACCGCAGGCGGGGTTTCGGCGAGGAACTCTATGCTCGCGGGCTCAACCGGGCCCTCGAGCTGGGAGCAGAGGTGATCGAGACCGTCGTCCTGTCCTCCAACGAGGACGGACTGCGATTCGCGCTGAAGCACGGCTTCGTCGAGACCGAGCGATACCTGCTGCCCGGAGACACCGTTCCCTGGATCGACTTGCGGCTCTCCTGACTGATCCAATGGGGCCTCACGCACATTCCCTCCAGAGGAGCCGCACCCACTCTCCGGAGCACGCGATCACACGGACGCCGTCACCCTCGTCCGGAAGTACCAGGACATCTTGTTCCACGGCTTTCCGGGCTTTCCTTGATCGGGTAATCGGGGTATGTGGAAGAGCCGATGTGGGGATTCTCCACACCGGCTCGTGAAGGTGCGTGAGGGCGTCCGGTCAGGCCGCGGCCCGCCGTCGCGCCGGCGCCGCGGCGGTGGCGGCCTGCTGGTGCTCGGCGTTGACGCGCTGAGCCTCTTCGAGCTGGTCTTCGAGGATGCCGATCCGGCAGGCCGCCTCGACGGGCGTGCCGTGGTCGACGAGTTCACGGGCGCGGGCGGCGATGCGCAGCTGGTAGCGGGAGTAACGCCGGTGGCCGCCCGGCGAGCGGAGCGGGGTGATCAGGCGGTGCTCGCCGATCGCGCGGAGGAAGCTCTGGGTGGTGCCGAGCATGTCGGCGGCCCGGCCCATCGTGTAGGCGGGGAAGTCATCGTCATCGAGACGGTCAAGCATGTCGCCTGTGGTCATTTCGCCTCTCTGTGGACCATGCGGAGGGGCCCTGGTGCCTATGGCACCAGGGCCCCGAAGGAACTGCTACACCATCTGCCGGCCCTGGTACTGCGCCGGCCTACTTACTCCGCCTGCCCGACCTGAGCTGCGTCGGGGTGCGGGGATCGCGGTTGCTCGACCGGAGACCACCTCACAAACGATGTCCTGCGGTACCCGGACTCAGACCTCGGCCCGGGCGATCCTGATGGCGCCGAATCCCTCCGTTCATCCCTCGGATGATCAACTACCTACCACTGGGAACTGCTGTAATGCCAACTACTGGTACTGCGAACTGCGGATACTGCTCCACTCGATACAGCTGGTACTACTCGTGACCTGACCAAGCGCCACCCTTCCGGCAGCCAGCCCCGTCGCCCGTCCTACATCTCTCTGGCTTGGAACCCCACTGCCGCCTCTCGGCATACGCGCCCACCATCGACGCCATCACCGAGGAACCGCTCACTCAACTTCACTGCCGGTGACCTCACCCAGCGCCACCCTTCCGGCAGCCAGCCCCGTCGCCCATCGTGCATCTGCTCTGGCTTAGAACCCCACTACCGGACTTCCCGATGCGCGCGCCCGCAGCCGACGCCTTCACCAGGGGTACCGCCCACTGAACTTCACTGCTGGGTACTGCGAACTGCTCGTGGCCTGTCCGAGCGCCACGCCTCCGGCAGCCAGCCCCGTCGCCCGTCCTGCGTCCGCTCTGGCTTAGAACCCCACTGCCGAACCTCCCGGTACGGACGCCCACCATCAGCGTCCTACCGAGGTACTGCCACTGCGAACTACTGGTACTGCACCACTGCGTTAACTGCTGGTACTGCCGGTGGTGGCCCCTGATGACTGCGGGCCACCCGGTCCGGTGACCAGTCCCGTCGCCGACCTGCACAAACGCTGGCTTCGACACTCCACCACCGCACCGCCATACGGGTACTTCCTGTACTGCTGCCCGGCAGTTCATCTCTGCCAGGCCCTACGGTCTCTCTGGGCTACGAGAGAAACCATAACCACACCACCCGTCAATGTCTACTCCGGCCGACACAGGTTTTCGCGCGGTGGGCGGAGAGGTAATCGAACCCCGCGCAGGACGCCGTACGCCTCGGCAGCCGACGGGCCGCGGCAGCAGGGGGCTCCGAAGCAAGGGCGCCGCACAGCCCCCGGGGCGCGGACTCCGGAGCCGGATACCGCTGGGGGTTTCGGCCCGGCGCAGGCGGCTACGGTCACGGAAGGGAACATCAACTGCGGGGGAAGCCATGACCGAGCCCGACCACCCGTCACAGCCGACCACGGCAGCCCGTGACCGTCTGCCGGGCCTTTCAGCCCTGACCAGAGAGAGGGGTCCGCAATTCCAGCACGCGCAACGCGGCTCGTGCTGCCTCTCCTCCTTCCGTCTGTGCCAGCGCCTTCAACATGTCGCGGTCTGCGGCCTTGGCCCGGCGCCGCTCGGTCACCGTGGTGAGGGCCGGGTCGTATTCAGGCCGGGGTTCGCCCGGCAAGGCGCGCGTGGAGTGGCCAGCGCGGTAGCCGGTCTCCGCCTCCAGCACGTGCTCAGCCCGCAGCCGTGCCCGTTTCAGCTGGTCCTCGCTCAGGTCGGTCTTCAACACCTGCCCGCGTTGCCGCAGGAGTTGTTCTCCCACCGGTTTGCCGGGCCGGCAGTCTGGGTGGTGCATGAGCCATCGGATCGGTCGCCGTTCCACCTCACCTGCGGCATCCCGGAGCACCACGGCGCTGAACTGCGGCAGAACCTCCTCAACCGTCCACTCGACACCGTTGAGGCGGATACCGGCTCCCCGGCGCCAACGCCAGCATCGCGGTGGCCATCAGTCAGCCCACCGGGCGCCCGTCGAGACCAGCGTCGCATCGCTCAGCGGTTCGGCCAGCTCGATTGCGAGCCGTCCGTGCCAGATCAGGTGCAAGGCGTGGGTGCGGGCCACCACCGGCAGGCGTGTGGCCTGCACCAGCTCGCCGAAGGCCACCGGGGCCTCGGCGGCGGCGAGAAGTTCGGCCTGGAGCCCGAGCGGATCATCAACAGGCCGGCGCTGGGCCGACAAGGCGTCCAGTACCGACCACACGTGCGGCCGCCATCCCGTCACCACGGCGTATCGCCAGCCACATGCCATCGCGAGTTCACCGGTCGCGGCGAACTTCAACTCGTCGTCGTCGCCGATCCGAGCCCGCGGCCTCACATCCAGCACCCACCTGCCGCCGTCAACCATGACCGCCAGGAAATCGGGGATGTGCTCCGCCCGCCCTCCGGAATGTTCGAAGCTCAGCCGGAACGGCTGCGGCAGCACCTCCCTCACCCGAAGGAAGTCCAGTGCGAGGAGCAGGCGTTGCTCCTCCAGGGACTCGAATCCGTGGTGCCGGCCTGTGGCGACCATGAGCTGCAATCCGGGCCGGTGCCGCTGCCGGGTTCCCCAGCCGAAACGGCCTACCGGCTGTGACGTGAACAGCGGCACCGACTCCAGATCCCGCGCCGCCCAGACAACCTCTTCCCCGTCGAACCGCCAGGTCGTCGTCCACCGCCGCAGCCAGCCGTAGCCCGGCAAAAAGCGCGTCTCAACGTCCTCATCGACGGCGTACGGCGCGACCAACTGCTCCAGCCCGCACAAGTCCGAGGGCACCCCTACCCGCCTTCGCGTACCACTCATACAAGCAGCACAGCAGCCCTACCGGTGGCCGGCATACAGAAGCCCGTACCTGATCAGAAAATGCCGCTTTGTGCCTGGACGGGATAGTTGGAGCCAACGTTCCGGCGCGGCAGCCCTTCTGTCACCGGCTACGGGAGGGTGTGCGGCAAGCTGGACAGCTCATTGAATCAGGTCGGTGTGCGAATGCTCGGGGGAGGTCGGGCAGGCGTAAATCTGCATATTGTCGGTACTGCCTACTTCCACGCAGGTCGGCTGTGAGACGCCGCGGTGGGCGTAGCGAGAGCTGGCGGCAGCCTGGTCTTCCTGTGGCACCCAGGTAAGGCTTTCATCGCCATTCGCCTCGAATGAGGCGATTGTCAAGAGCGGGATCATCTGCGCTTCGCACACGGCGCAGTACCGGGGGATGGGGTCGGTACGGCCCCACGGAGGCCAGCCGCCGACCTTCCAGCCGGGTGCGTCGGCCAGATGAGTGGAGTAGAACTCGTTCGGATACTCCGCGTAGGAGCTGTCCACGGCGGGGCCGGCTGCCTGCCACCTGCTCCAGTCATCGAGCAGCAGCCGCAGTTCCGGGCTCAGATCCAGGCTGTTGGGGTAATCGGTGATGGCCTCTGGTGCCAGCACGCACGGTTCCGGCACGTAACCCGGATAGTCCGCCTCGTACGGTTCCGGTGGTGTGGCGAGGACATCGCCGACCTCTTCGGCCGACCGCCAGAACAGCGCGGTCGCAGGCTTGCAATACGGCTCGTGTTCGTACGGGCACCAGAGAATCTGAAGCAGATCAGCTTGCCCGGGCGGCCGCAACAGGGCTATGTCGCGCAGGTACAGCTGCGCTACGGGCAACATCGGGACTGGGCATTCCGCGGGGCCGGGAGGGCTCGCTTCGAGCCGTTCGGTGAACCGCGCGGCATTCCGCTCCTTGAGCGCCTCCTCTGCGGGCGTGAGTGTGGGAGCCGGGCCGTCAGGATGCCACCGGGAAGACAAGATGCGGCGGAGCCGCACTTCAGTCGGCGACTGGCGAGATCCGGTGTCCACATGCAGGTGCGCGTCTTCGCAGTGCGGCCACGGCTCCCCTGCTGGCCAGAGCAACGGCCCGCCGACCGAGCTGTCGCCGACCGAAGGCACTCCCGGACGCGGATGCAGCCGTATCGCAGGACGCGCCAATGGAGCCAGCTCTGGGAAGACCGCCGTGACCTCGACGGGCCGCGGCGGAGTAGTTCGTACGAATCGCATGTTGGCGATCTTGCCACCAGCCACCGACAACGGGGCTGGCCAACTGTCGAACGAGATGGCCAACTACCGATCGAGGTCTCACGAAAGCAATGACTCATCCCGATGAGGTTAAATCCAACAAAACCGATTGGGCTAAATCTGCTAGGTTTCGGGGTGGAGGTGGAGCATGCCGAGTCAGGAAGAGTTGTTCGACGCGGTGGACGCGCTGCTGGTGGGCGAGCCGCAGTTGCCGTCTCCGGCGGAGCGTGCGCGGTTGCGTGAGGCGGCGGGTGTCACGCAGGCCCGGCTCGCGGCCGCGTTGAAGTCGACGCCGCAGACGGTGAAGAACTGGGAGAACGGCCGCTCCGAACCGCGCCCGCCGCGACTGCAGGCGTATCTGCGGCTGCTGGACGGCTGGGCGGAGCGGTACCCGGCATCGAACGCCGCCGCACCCGCACCCGTGGTGGTTCCCAAGACGTTCACTGGCTCCGTGGAGCAGCCGGCCGTGCCCGCCACGGCCACCACCGCCGCCGTGCCTGCCACTGTGCCGGTCCCGGTCGCGGAGCCGACGGTGGAGGCGGTGGCCGGGCCGTCGGCGACGTCGCGCCGCCCGGCAAGGAAAGCCGCCGTGAAGCCCGTCGCGGCCGATCCGCGGTTCCCGCACGGCCCGCTCGCGGTGCTGGACGGCGACGGGAGTGCGTACGGCATCGACGGGATCGTGCTGGACTGCCCCGCCACCACCCTCGTGCAGCTGGTCGAGTGGACCCTCAAAGAATCCGGACTTGGCGCCGCACGCCTGAACCGCTCCGGGAAGGACGCCGACCCGCTGGTCGTCCTCACCGCGGCCGCCGCCGTCAAGCTCGGCCTGCCCGAACGGCTGGAAGGCCCGGAAGCCCGCCGCTCCCTGCGGCTCCCCGACGACCACCCCGTCGTCAAGCAGATCACCAAAGCCAAGTGGAAGCTGACACAGCGCGGGTTCGGCCCCTGGGCGCGCGTCTACCGGCCCGCGCAGGCCGGCCAGCGCCAGTGCGTGCAGCTCGCCGTCCTCTCCTGGGACGCCCTCGATGCCCGGTCCTGGCCCGGCGTCGTCGGCATGGAGCCGGCGGAGATCGCCCGCGTGCTGGGCACGTACGCGACCCGGGTCATGACGCCGCGCGGCTCCACCGCGACCTCGGGGCTGGAGCTGATGACCGCGCTGCGCCCGCCCACCCGCGCCGTGAAGAACGAGACCACGGGTGAGTGGGAGTCCGCCTACAACCCCGGCTCGCTCGGCACCGAACCGATGGACCCCGCGCCGCCGGAGGCCCCCACCGAACATCCCGTCGCGCAGGGCTGGACGGGTGGGTTCCTGGACGAGGAGGCGTTCCAGTGGGTCCGGGACCCCCAGCTGCTGTCGGACGAGGAGTGCCTGCTGCCGTACGCCGTCGGCCTGGACCTCAACACCGCGTTCCTCGCCGCCGCCGCCCGCCTGGTCGTCGGCCTGTCCGGCCCCGACCACTTCCACCGCCCGAAGTTCAACAAGAAGATCCCCGGATCCTGGCTGGTGGACCTGTCCGGGATTGAACTGGACCCGCGGCTGCCGTCGCCGTTCACGCCGTCCGGGCAGCGTCCGACCGGGCCGGCCTGGTACCAGACGCACACCGTCGCCTACGCGGTCGAGCTCGGCTACGACGTCGCCCCGATCGAGGCGTTCCTGCGCAGGGAGACGGGTGCGTACCTGGACCCGTGGCACGACCGCCTCAAGACCGCCTACGCCGACACGCTCGCCGACCTCGGCGTCACCCCGGATCTCGACGACCGGCAGTTCCTCGCCGCGATGGAACACCACAAGAACATCGACCCTGGGATGGCGGCCGTCCTCGCCGCGATCAAGGCCACCGTCAAGGGCGGCATCGGCAAGCTCCGCGAACGCCCCCAGGGACGCCACTACCGCGACGGCGAGCGGTGGCCGGCCCTGGAGCGGCCCACCTGGCGGCCCGACATCCGCGCCGCCGTCATCTCCAAGGCCCGGGTCAACATGCACCGCAAAATGGCCAACACCGCGAAGGCGACCGGCCAGTACCCGCTCGGCGTGCTCTCCGACTGCGTCGTCTACGCCAGCCCCGGGCCCTCGCCGCTCGACTTCCTGCCCTACACCACCTCCGGCAAGCCCCTCCCCGGCGCCTTCCGCCTCGGGACGACGCCGGGCCTCGCGAAGGTCGAAGGCGTCCAGGAGATGGCGTGGGCCGTGGACCTCATGGAGAAGGGCCTCAACCCGGCACGCCACATCAAGGGCGGCGACGCCGTCACCGACGAAGGAGAGTAAGCCGTGGGGGACATCGACGACGCCCTGGAGCGCGCAGGCCGTGAGGCCTTCACCCGGGAGCCACCCAAGACGCTCAAGGCCCGCATCAACTTCCTGATGAGCAGGCTGAAAACCACCAAGGCCGTCGCCGCGGAGCTCGGCATCACCCAACGGTCGGTCGAGCGCTACCGCAAGGGGGACCGGAAAGTTCCGCCGAAGGCGATCGCCGACCGGATCGACGACGTCGTGCGCTCCCGCTGGCAGCCGGTGGTGCGTAACCGGCGGCGCAAGCAGGCCGCCGCCCGCACCGGCATCACCGTGGAGACCCGCGCCCGGTTCGGGTACACCGCACCCATCGGCACCACCGACGACGGCCGCATGCGCCGCCTCACCGTCCACCTCCCACCCGCATACGCACAGCGCCTCTTCGACGCACAGCAGCAGGGCGCAGGCGACCCGGAACTGCGCGCCATCGTCGCCGAAGGCCTCCAAGAGACCTACTTCAAGGACGGCGGGACCCGTGCCGACCACCTCGAAGTCGAATTCACCGACATCGACTACATCGACGTCTCCTTCTGAAGAGCACGACCACGACAGCCCAGCTGCGTGGGGCGGCCCGAACAGGGTGGCCCCACGCTCGTCTTGTCGGCTCGGAGCCGGGTCCTTGCACCTGATACCGCCTGCAGGGGTTGCAGTCATGCCTCCTGCACGCGCACTCCTCCCCGGGACCGGCGTGCCGAACGCCCCCGACCGGAACCGGTCCAACACCCGCACATCCCCCAGGACGGCCAGCGGTCCCGTGCCGGGTTCCTGATCAGGTCCACTTCTGTGCGGGGGAACTGTTGCAGTCCCACTGAGCGGCGAGGGCTCCGTTGTCGGCGGAGCCGGCGACGATCTCCAGGCATTTGCCCGAGTTGGCGTTGACGAGGTTCCAGCCACCGCCGGGTGCCGGTTTCCAGTGCCAGTTCTGGGTGGCTGAGCCGTTGCACTCCCATTGGTTGGCGGTGGCGCCGTTGCCGGTGGCGTCGCGCCGGATCTCCAGACACAGCCCCGAGTTGACGTTGACGATCGTGCCCCAGCCGGTCGGGCTGGTGGTCTTCCACTGCTGGGTGGGTGAGTTGTTGCAGGTCCACTGGTTGGCAGTGGCGCCGTTCTCAGTCGAGTCCCGACGGATTTCCAGGCACGAGCCGGAGTTCATGTTGATCCACGGTCGCGGACCCGGCTGTACCGGCTGCCGGGGGGCAGGCTGCTGCTCGGCGGGCGGTGCCGCACTGGTACCGGGGACAGGCGCGTGAGGAGTCGGGGCGGGGGAAGCGGCCTGGCCTGGATCACGCGTCTCGCTGACGCCCGGGCCGGAGCTGGGTGGCGGAGTACCGCCCGACGCGGCAGGGGTGGGCGTGGCTGAAGCCGGGGCGGTGACGGTGGCGGAGAGGCTGGGTTGCACTGGAGCCTGCGCGGACGGGGGTGCGGCTTGGGCGGGCGGGGCCGGGCGCAGGTAGAGCACCGTGCCCGCTGTCGCGCCGGCTGCTGCCACGACCGTGGCGAGTGCGGCGAGGCCGATACCGAGCCGGCGCGGACGGCGGCTGGCAGGTGTGGCATCGGTAGGGCCGCTGGTCAGGACGTTGTCCGCGCGGGCCAGGACCTCTCCGCGGACAACGAGCGATGCCATCGGCTTCCCGCTGACCTGTCCCCACAACATGGCGACTTGCCGGTGAGCCTCTTCGACGTCCTTGTGGACCCGGGCGACCTGGGCCAGTACGTCAGCGGCGCGTACCGCCGGCAGGTACGCGGTGGCGGTGTCCTCGGGAGTGGCTGCGGTGGTGCCCTCCTGCGGGGTCTGGTCCTCGAAAGCCTGGACGTACTGGGATTGAGCGGCGGCCTGCGCCTGCTGGGCCGCGTCCCGGAGCTGCCGAAGGCGATGACGCGGCCCTCACCATGGCCGTCACCGCCAAGGACGACCTCTACACCCTGACCCCCGACCACAGCGCACTGTGGCGCCGCAGCGGCAGCCAGTGGGAGCAGATCAGCGGCCCCGCCGGCTCCGTGTACGCCGGCCGCGCGGGCGTGTTCATCACCCGCCCCGGCACAAACACGCAGATCAGCAAGTACAACGACGAGACCCGGGCCTGGGAGCCGATCGTCGAGGCGAACGGCAGCTTTGCCATCACCGGTGACCACCTCTACCACCTCACCCCCGACGGCATCGGGCAGTGGGACGGCGAGGAGTGGACCGGGATCGGCGGCCCGGCGAAGAACATCTACGCCGGCGGAGCCGGACTCTTCGCCACCAACCCCGACACCGACCACATCTACAAATACGGCGGCAAGCCCAACAAGTGGACCGAGATCGGCGGCCCCGGAGCCACCTTCGCCTCCGGCCACGACCGGCTCTACGCCATCACTCCCGACCACTCCGCCGTCTACGAATGGACCGGCAACGGCACCGACTGGACCCGCATCGGCGGCCCGGCGAAGAACATCTACGCCGGCGGAGCCGGACTCTTCGCCACCAACCCCGACACCGGCCACATCTACCAGTACAACGGCACCCCGGACTCCTGGACCGAGATCGGCGGCCCCGGAGCCACCTTCACCGTCAGCGACACCCAGCTCTACGGCCTCACCCCCGACCGCAGCGCCACCTACCGGTGGGACGGCAAGGCCGACTGGACACGGATCGGCGGACCCGAGAACGCCGCAGAACTAGAAGAAGACGACCGGCTCCTGCGCGAGAACTGCCAGCCCGCGAGCCGCGACTGCGTGAAGGAACTCCGCGACGCCGAAAAGATCCTCGAGACCAGCCTTACCGACTGGCTCAAGGACAACAGCCTCGAGTTCCTCCTCGACACCTTCGACATCAACGACATCCGCGACTGCGCCGACGCCGACCTCAACAGCTGCCTCACCACCCTGCTCGACGCCGGCAGCGTCATCCTCGGCGTCGGCGCATACAAAAAAGCCAAGAACACCTTCGACAAGGCGAAAGGCCTACACGAATTCGCTGGCAAGGCAAAAGAGGCCCGCGACACCTACAACAACCTCCGCAAAATCATCGACACCGCACGCAAGGCCAAGGAAAAACTTCCCAAAGAGGAAGAACAACAGCGGCAGGAACCGTGCCCCGTCGACAAGGGCCCAACCCACGCGAAGGCATCCGCCCACACCGCTGGCGCCATGCGACACACCCCGGCCACTTCCGCTGCTCCGAGCCGCGCCCGGCCAACGGTCTGGCTGGTCTCCGCCGCACCGTCCACGCCCCCGCCTCCGGCCCCAGCCTGCAACGTGCTGCAGCAGGCGACGGACTTCGAACTGACTGCGGCCGCCCTGCGCCCTGCCCCACGCAAGAGCAAAGGGAAGTTCTACTACGACCGGCACATGACGAAGGCTGGCAGGTCCCTTCAGAAGCACACAGATCCGCAACGAGCACCGCAGCACCAAGTGCTGTACAGCCCCTACTTGCACGGCGCCAACCGCCTTACGGACAAAGAAGCACTCAACCGGGGAGGACATGAAATCCTGGTTGAACTCCTGGGAAATATGTCAGCGACCAGGATCATTAGGGCGAACAAAAACCCCCGCTACGGTCCGTTCGTCCTCGAAATCAAGGACAACACCACCAAACTCGGTGCACGATGGACCGTCCGTAATGGTGTGATCGATTTCGAAGGGTGGCTATGAGGGACTTCCACGTGCAAGGGCGCACATACTGGGCACTGACCATTCTGAGCGACGCCGAAGACTTCGAGTCGATGGAAGTAGTCGAAAGGACTGCTCCGGATCACGAGGAGCTGCTCCTGGAGTTCCGCTTGAACGAAGATTCAGCCCGCCTGAGCTACATCCGCCCGGACATCGACATCCCTCTGCTTCGAGCCTCTCTTGCTGTGTTCAAAGAGGAGTTCCTGGACCCACGAGAAGCAGCCGGCTTGCCCTGCCCTCCCTGGTAGCAGGGCCCAGCACGGTCCCTACCACGGTTTCGAGAGAAGGCCCGGCGGCCTTCCACAGACCCGGGAGGGCCAGGCCGGACGGACTCGACACGTGTACGGGCCGGACGCTGCTGCTCGGACCGGGCAGCAGCGTCCGGCCCGTACAGGAGTACTCATCCCTCACGCACCGCACAGCGTAACGAGCTACCTGGGCCGCTCAGCTTCGAGTACCGGCTGAGATTGTGGGGGATGCCGCAGGACAGCAACAGCCAAACGAGGGAGATGCCAGTGATGCTTTTATGGAAATCAGGCGGGATCTGGCAGACCGGACTGCGGTCTGCCATCGTGGCAGCGGTGGTGATCATGGGCACCAACGCCTGTGACGCAGACAAATCAACCAACAAGCCTCACGGTGGGCAAGCGCCGCAGTCCGCCCAGGCAACGTCGACACCGGACAGAGAAAGGAAGCTGGACGCGCCAGTCGCCAAAGGACTGGCTTCGCTCACCAGCGGCAATCTCACCCAGTTGGCCTTCTACGATCCGTCGACGGGCAAGGAGACTTTCAGTACGACGCTGCCGCAGTACTCCGAGAAGAACCCGTGGAAGCGCCACAGCTTCTCCTCGGACTGGAAGCGGCACGCCTGGGTCAAGGACGGCGGCCTCTTCTCCTCGGCTCGGCCCTCGTGTTCGTACGGGCCGATCCGTACCGGGCCGGGCCGGGCCGGCCCGGTCGAGGATGACGGCGTGGCCGACCGGGTCGGTGTAGCGGACGGGTCTGCCGAGCTGGTGGGCGAAGGTGATCTCGGCGCGGGTGAAGTCACCGATGTAGCCGCCGGTGAAAACGCCTGAGTTCGCGAATACTGAGCACTCCGTGCCCTGAACCTGGACGTTCGTCGCGTGTCGGTTGGCGATCACCGTCGTTCCTTATCCAGCAGGCGGCCAGATGTCGCGGCCATAGGAGAGGCTCGCCGACGCGAAGAAGCAACTGAGCCTCCCCCGTATCGTCGCGCTCTGCGGGTCTGACCGAGATGACCGAGGCCGATCTGCGAGAGACCACAGCCGGAAAGATTGTCGTCAGGCCGGGCTGGCTTCCGTACGGAGTTCCTGACGCAGACCCGCGGCACCGGCATCACGCTTCCCTCTTCGAGGGTCACGAGCGGTGGTTCGGCGAGCTGCGCACCCGCCACAACGGCTCGCTGGTCGTGGGCCGCTCGGGTTCGGTGACACCGTTCGCGATGGTCAACCTGCAGGAGCGCGGTGTCATCTTCCTGGAGGCCGGCACCGAGGTCTACAAGGGCATGATCGTCGGTGAGAACTCGCGCGGAAAGGGCGTCCCGGGGCTTCAGCGTCTCGGACTCCCCAACCGGAACGCGCAACTTCCCCTGTTCCGGTTAGGGAGTTCTCGTGTGCCCGGTGGCTGATTTCGCCCCGGTGGCGCTAACGTCGTGCGCTGCTCCGGTATCCGTGGAGCGGTGACACCGCTCGGCCGACCCGGGCCTGCTCCTACGTACGCGTTCCGCACCCAGAACCGACGACGCAAGGGGAATCGATTCCATGACGGCCACAGCAGCACGCCGCACCATGTCACCGCGTCGCTCCGCCGCCCGCATGGCGGCCGTGGCGGCCCTGTCCGCCGCCGCGCTCCTCGGCGGCGGTCTCACGGCCCAAGCCGCCGCGCCCGCCCGGACGACGGGCGCGGCCGCAGAGCTCACGCAGGCCGGTGCGCTCGCCACCCAGTGCTACTACAAGGTCAACGCCAGCGGCGGTCTGCTGATCCGCAGCGGTCCCGGCACCGGCTACTCGGTCGTCGGGTCCTACGCCAACGGCTCCACGATCCTCGCGTCGGCGTCCACCACCAACGGCTTCCGCAAGGTGGGCACCAACCGCTGGGTCTCCTCGGCGTACACCGTCCGCATCGTCAACCTTCCCTGCGAGTCCTGACAGGGACCCGCGCCGAGGACACCGTTGCCCAGCCCTTCGACGGGCGGCGGTCTGTCCGCTGGGTCTCGGGCACCGGCACGCCGCCCCGCAAGTGACGGAGCGTAAGGCCCCGCGCTTCGCTCGGGGCGAGGCTGGCACCCGCGAAGCGGACGCCGGCTGGGGTCTGTCGGTCGTCGGAAGTTGAACGTGAAATCCAGGAACTTGGTGATCGCGGTAGCAAAGGTCAGGGCGTTACGCCCCGCTCCTCTGGTCGGTCCGGCCTGCTGCCGGAGCGGGGACCACGGCTTCCGTCGGGGCCTGCTGCCCGGGGGCCGCAGCGGCGGGTGTCGTAGTGGAGCGGGAGCGGGCCGCCGCCGCGGAGACCCGGACCCCGGGAGGCGGGCGCGGCTGGCTCCGAGAGCGATGTCGTCAGGGAGTTCAGGGTCGCGTCCACGGGCCGCCCGACCGTGGCGGAGCCCGAGGCCTTCTTCCAGGAGGTGTCGTCCTGGAGGCGGGGCAGGTGCGCGCCGAGGAGTGCGGGGACGCCCTGCTCGCGGATCTGGTTCATGCGGGCCGCGAGAAGGGGCCGGAGCCGGCCAGGAGACCGACCTGCGTCTCGGGCAGTACGTCCTTGCCGACGTTCATCCCGAGGAAGGCCCCCACGCCTTCGGTGTCTCACATCGCACCCTTTCCAGATGGTTGACCTCGCCGGCCTCGGCGGTGGCACCGTGCTCGCGCATCCACGTATGCAGACCTGCCGCCCATGTCTTTGCCCGGCATTGCGCCGTACCGGGCGGTGGCCGGGTCTCTCATCAGCGTCTGTGACGGCACCTCCCAGGCCCGGCGACACCACCCCACAGGTCATCCATTCGACAGAGGGGACGGGCCCGGAGGCCAGCGGCCCTATACCTCCCGGAGGACCCGCAGCACCAGCAGCCAGGGCTGGGCCTTCGGGAGCTGTTCAGGCCCAGAACATGTCGGTGACGGTGATCTGAGGGTCGGCGTGGCGGCGGGTGAAGGTGAAGATGAACCAGCCGCGGCCACCGGCGAGATCGGCGATGTGCGGACCACCCGGGCTGGTCGAGGCCAGAGGACGAACGGTGATCCAGTGCGGGAGGGACGCATCGGCGTCGATGCCCCGATAGTAGGGATCCAGGGTGGTGATCAGCTCAGCACGGGCTGCCAGCACCAGCTGCTTGGCGTCATCGGGCATGCTCTCGAATTCCTGGAGCGCCTCTGCCGTCCAGTCCATCTTCCAAGGCGGGAGTGGGAGCTCATCGGTCACCGACCGGGCTCCACCACGGCCGCCCGGCGGCGCAACCGGCTGTACTCGGCCAGGAGCCTGGCAGACTCCTCGGGGTCCTCGGACTTCGCAGCGCGCGCTTCGAGATCGCGCAGGTGGGCTTCCAGGCCCGGGTCGCGGGCGATGGCGTACTGGGTCCACCACAGGCGCATGAACGCCGGTACCGGGGTGAGGTTGAAGGCGTCGCCGATCGCGCGGCGCCAGTGGGCCTCGAAGTCCGGCAGCAGATGCGGGGCATGTTCCTGGATGGCCAGGCGCAGGGCCTGCGGGGTGCGTTCGGGCATCGGCGGCACCTGGCGGGGCTTCTCACCGCCGGGACCGTCGAAGTGGACGGGCTGCGCTGTCATGACGAAGGGACTCCTGGTCTGTCTGCTGTCCGGGCCTTTCAGGCGGCGTTCCGGTCGGCGCCGGGGGGCGACGGACGCTGCGCCAAGTACTGCTCGAACCACTCGGCTGGCACGAGGTAGGCCAGCGTCTTGCCCTTGCGAGTGATCGCGGCAGGCTCCCCCGCGATCCGGGTGCGGTCGAGGATCTCGCCCATCTGCTTGCGGAGGTCGATCGTCGTGTACGTCTTCGGCTCCATGACCCCAACCTACTCCAACTATCATAGTTGCGATAGTTCGTCTCCACGCAGGCAAACCCCCTGCCAGACATGTCGCCCACGGCACCCTCGAACCATCCCCGCGCAGACGCGGGGTCAACGCGATCCACACCAGCACCGCGCCCGGCGCCGGCCCGGGCACGGCCGGCGCACGTAGCCGGGCAGCGCGGCCAGGAACATCGACTCCACCGCCCGGTTCCATCCCTCCACCGTGCCGTTCAGGTGCGGGGTGTAGGGGGCAGGTCCTCGACGGTGACGTCGAGAGGGTTGAACGCGGCGATCACCGTCCTCGACAGGAAGTCCTTGCCCCTCCACGCGTACCTTCTCCGGCAGGCCGCCCTGCGGCCCGAACGGCTCCTCGCGCACCACAGCGGCGCGCAGCGCGGCCAGGACCGACTCCCGCGACGGATGCCCCGGTGGGACCGCCACACCCATGATCGTGTTCGAGGCGCAGTCCACGAACCAGGTGACCCACGGCCGACGCGCGACGCCCTCGACATCGACCAGCACCGGGGCCTGGACGTGATCGGCCTCCCACACCTGGTTCCGCCACCCCCGCGGCCGGGCCAGGAACACATCATGCTTACGGGCCTCACGCTCACCACCGGCAAGACCCGCCCGCTCCCCCGGCGACAGATCCCGCCGGATCGCACGATGCAACGTCGGAACCGACGGAGGCGGATCACTCCCGCCCCGAGCCGCCCGAGCACTCAGCTCACGGTGCACAGCAGCGACGTTCCCCTTCCACAGCCCGAGCAGAGCCCGCACCTCAGCAGTGACCGTGAACCTTCCCGGATACGGGGCCCGCTCCCCCGGCGCCACAGCCGCAGCCTCGTCCTGCTCGCCCGCGGCCAGCCACCGCCACACCGCCCGCTCCCGCACACCCAGAGCATCCGCAGCCACCCGGATGCGGGTGGTGAGCTTTCCCTCCCCACGCAAAGCCAGCAGCCGGCGTACCGCGGGCCCCCGCAACGCCCGCAACGCCCGCACCGACACGGCCGGCAAAGCCGCGTCTTCCCCGCCCGACCCCGGCGGGGCAGTCCCCTCATCCACCCCCCGATCACACCGACCGCCCACCGGCCGATGGATCAGAACTCACGAAACTGAGACAGCGTCACACCTGCTGCGATAAAGGTCCCCGACAGCAATCCAGCCCCCGAGCAGCATCAACACACTCAGACGCGCTGTCTCTCACACCACTGTCACCAAACCGAGAGATCGCAGCCCGCCGCCCATAGGGCGGCGGGCCGTCGGAGCGGACTGCGGCAGACAATCAAGGCGCGTGGAGAGCGTGTGCCATGGGCGAGGACCCGTCGGTGACGAAGGAACGGATCTGCGCCAAGTAGGCGTCGCGGCCGATACGGCCGTCACCGTCCTCGTCCAGCGCGTCGAAGGCGGCCTGGGCGTTGTCGGCCGGGTTGCCCAGGGCGTGGCGCAGCCGGGTGAACTCGGTCCGGTCGAGGTGTCCGTCGCTGTCGGTGTCGGCGAGATCGAACAGTGATCCCAGAGCCGGCCTGCACACCTCGTCGAAGGACTCTCCGCCGGCCCACGCCTCGTACTCCGCGAAGGTCACCCGTCCGTCCTTGTCCGCGTCCATCGACGCGAACACCTGCTGGTGCGCGGTGCGTGCCAAGGACAGGAGCGGGTCGTCACCCGCCCGACCCAGCGCCTGCGCCGCGCGTTCGGGCCGGGCAAGGTACTCCTGGCGGGAGATGACCCCGTCGCCGTCGACGTCCAGCATCGAGAAGATGTGCTGCTTGGCCGTGATCGTGTCCACCCGGATCCTCATTCCGCGAAGCCGAAGAAGCGGTGCGCACCGCTCCCACCCCGGAAACGATCACCCCCGTGCCAGGTCACCGGCCCCCGCTACCCGGGGGCAAGGACAACCCGGGTAGCCGGATCGCACACAGGGATCCGCGCAGGCGAGCCCGGGAGCAGTCGCGGTAGGGCTGAGGTGCCGGTCGGTCCCGGGTGGAGTCCTCTCGCGGACGTGAGCCCCGGCCGGTGCCGGCGCCAGGTCCAGCCTTCGGGTCCTCCGCCCGCCGAGGGGGCGGCGTGCCGGCCCGGGTTGGGTGTCGGAGTAGTTATCGGGGCAGGGTTTGGGTGACGCGCCACAGTCGGCGGGGCAGGCCGCCTTCCTCGAAGGCGTGGACCTCCTGCAGCTGCCAGCCTTCGGCGAGGGCGTCGACCAGGTCGCGGGTGAAGAAATGCACCGCGAAGCCGCCGTGTTCCCAGATGTCGTCCCCGTGGCCGGCGCCCGCGCCGTAGTGGGCGTCGCCGGTGTGCCGCACGGTGTAGACGAACACTCCCCCGGGCCGCAGCACCCGGCGTACCTCGGCGACCAGGGTGTGGAGTTCGGTGGTGGACAGGGCCATGCACAGGAGCATGTGCGCGAACACCGCGTGCACGGAGGCGTCCGGCAGCGGCAGCGGATCGCGGACGTCGTGCACGGCGGTCGTCACCCGACCTGCGACGCCTTGGGCGCGGGCGGCGGCCCGTAGCTGGTCGAGGCCGGTCGGGCTGAAGTCGGTCGCCTGGACGGTGAAGCCCTCGCGGGCGAGGTACAGGGCGTCGCGGCCGTGCCCGGCCCCCAGCTCCAACACGTCGCGCGCGCCGCCCGCGCGGAACACCGTAGCGGCGTGGACGGCCGGCTCGGAGGGCTCCTCGCCGTACATGGCGGGGTGCTCGCCGTACGTTTGCTGCCAATGCTCCCGCTGGGCCTCGGCCAACTCCCGCTCGTACTCCGACACGTGCACACCCTCCTCGCCGCCCGGCCGCGGCCGGGGTTCTGTGCGGCCAGGGCAGATCCACGTCGCGAAGCCACGGCCGCCGCCTCGGGCTGAGCAGAGACGGGGTCGAGCCTGCCAGAGCCAGCGGTCCGGCGCGCGGGTCTACGTCAGGGCTTGGAGGGCGTACAGGGCGCCGAGGGTGGTGGCGAGGGCGGCGAGGAGGAGGCGCAGGGCGGTTTCGGGGAGGTGGGGTTGGAGGCGGGCGCCGAGGTAGCCGCCGATCAGGCCGCCCAGGCCGCAGGCCAGGCCGAGTCCCCAGTCGGGGGCGACGTCGCCGGAACTGACGAGCGACAGCAGTGCGTATGCGGCCGCGCCGACGATCGAGGTGGCGAAGGTGGCCGCGAGTGCGGCCGGCGCGACGCGGGTCATGGGCAGACCGCGGGCGGCGAGGACCGGGCCGAGGAGGGACCCGCCCCCGATGCCGTAGATCCCGCCGACCACGCCCACCCCGATCGCCAACGCGGTGAGCGCCCCTGGCGAGGGCTCCGAGCCGGCCGCGGCCTGCCCGGCCGCGGCCTGCCCGGCCGCGGCCTGCCGGTCGTGGGCGGGGGCGAGGGTGCGCACGCCCAGCCACAGGCCGAGCGGTAGGAGGAGTGCGGCGATCAGGAGCCGGAAGACGCCGGGGCCCGGGAGGGCGAAGACCCGGATCGCGGCCCCGACGATCACGCCGGGCAGGGTCCCGGCGACCAGGCGCCGGGCCAGATCCCCGCGCAGGGCGCCGTCACGGCGGTAGCGCCACAGGGCACCCGGGCCGGCCACCACGTTGAACAGCAGGTTCGTCGGCGTGATCGCCGGGGACGGCACGCCGAAGACGGACAGGTGGACCGGGAGGAGGAACACCGCCCCCGACACCCCCACCGGCGCGGTCACCACCGCGATCAGCAGCCCGGCGGCCAACCCCGCCCACAGCGTCCACTCCACCGACCGCTCCCGCCCCACGCCCTGTGCCCGGCCAGTATCGGCAGAGCCCGCAGGTCACATTCGGTTCTGCAACACGATGTTCACGAACAGCAGGAGCGGCCGGGGCCGCAGCCGCACCCGTCCTGCTCCGCGGCGACAGCAACGGGTAGGGGGCCGCTCGCGGAGGTGGGGACGCAGCAGCCCTTGCCCTGCCAGGCGTCACGGCCCTCCTTGACGGCGATGGCGGCGATGACCAGTGCGGCGATCGGGTCGGCCCAGGACCAGCCGAGGGCCGCGTTGAGCAGGAGGCCCACGAGCAGGATCGCCGAGAGGTACGTGCACAGCAGGGTCTGCTTGGAGTCCGCCACCGCGGAAGCGGACCCGAGCTCGCGGCCCGCGCGGCGCTGGGCGGCGGACAGGAAGGGCATCACAGCCAGCGACAGGGCGGCGATAACGATGCCGGGGACCGACGGCTCGGCTTCGCCGGTGCCGGTCAGGGCGCGGACAGCATCGAAGGCGACGTAGGCGGCGAGGGCGAAGAAGGACACCGCAATGATCCGCAGGGTCCGCTGCTCGCGCGCCTCGCGCACGGTGTGGTCGCGGGCGGAGAACTGCCAGGCGACCGCCGCGGCGGAGGAGACCTCGATGACGGAGTCGAGGCCGAAGCCGATCAGCGCGGTGGAGGAGGCGATCGTCCCGGCGGTGAGGGCGACGGCCGCCTCGATGACGTTGTAGGTGATGGTCGCGGCGACCAGCAGGCGTATCCGGCGGGCCAGGGCGTCGCGGCGGGCCGGGGACGGGCCCAGGGATATGGAGGCCATCAGCAGCAGCCCTTCGTGTCCGCGTCCGGGCAGGTCTTGTCGTGCTCGACGGCCACGACGGCCTGACGCAGATCGTCCAGGGCATGGCCGAGGCGGGCGTCGGCCAGCTCGTAGCGAGTACGCCGCCCGTCGGGGACCGTGACGACCAGGCCGCAGTCCCGCAGACAGGCCAGGTGATTGGAGAGCCGGGTCCGGGAGACCCCGATGGCCTCGGCGAGATCGGACGGGTAGGCCGACGCCTCACGCAGCGCGAGGAGGATCCGGCAGCGGATCGGATCGGCAACGGCGCGGCCAAAACGGGCCAGCACCTCGATGTCAGCAGCAACGGTCAGCACACCCCGACAATACAGAGAATCCTGGATTCAGGAAATCGTGGACCATTGGGTCGGGCGCGCAGTGCGAACGGCAGTCGCCCTACCCATCCCGCCGGGCACGGATCGGCCAGCGGCTGGCGTGGGGGGCGTTGGGGCGGCCCGGGGGTACTGCTGCCCCCAGAGCGCTCTGGGCCCCGGGCCTCACCCGCACACGCCCTATCGGCACGGGCTACCCGGACCCTAGCCTGACCGGCAGCCCCGCCGACGGGCGCTGACGATCTTTGACCCTGACCACCTGGCCGCCACGCGCGCGGCCACGCCTCGTCCCTGGGTCAGCCCGACGAGGAGACAGGGGCGCATGCAGGCGGTCAGGGCCTGGGCCCGCTCCGGGCAGACCCGGGGGACGGATGGAGTACAGGTGTGGCGCTCGCCCTCGTAGGCGGGTGCCACATCACGTTACTTTCTCCAAGATCCTTCGGGGTTGTGTTCTGGCATCTGCCTAGGGTGCCTGAGTTGCCCTGAGGCCGCCTGGGCCAGCCAGCCCGTCCAGCGGTCGATGAATTCGTCGAGGTCTCCGGTCGAGAGCGGAGTGAAGCGCCAAGCGACCTGGCGAAGGCCGATGATGGGACGGAGTGCCGTGTTGGCGTCGCTGTCAGGCTTGAGGGCGAACGGGTCCATGGGCGACATCCCGCTGCGCAGTGGCGTTTCCATGAAGGCGGTCTCGAACCACTGGTAGCGCTCGGCCGTCTGGGCATCGGAGTACCACACGGAGTGGCTGCGACCTTCGTATCCGTACCGGTCCTGCGGGATCTTGAGTTCGATCACAGCGTGGGCAACTACATCGAAGGGACCGCTCCAGGGTGCAGCGACCGCCGTGACTCCCGAGAAGGTGAGTTGGGCGCCGGCGAGGCGCACGGTCCAGCCCTCCGCCGCGCCCCGCCGCACTTCGGCGGTGGAGACGATGCTCGTGATCGCCGCCAGGAGTTGCTCGGAGATGAGGCGCAGTGACACCCGGGCGGCTTCGAGGAGATCTTCGCGGCGTTCGGCTTCGGTGGCGTGTGCCGACGCCTGGCGATCGGCTTCGGAGCGTCGGGCGGCTTCGGCCCGGTTCGCTTCGGCCAGTGCTGCCAAGCCTCCGGTCAGGGTCATGGCGGGTATACGGCTGAGGCGTTCCAGTACATTGCCGGCGGCCGGGCGGCCCTGGGGCGCACGGAAGAGGCATTCGGTGATCAGCGAAGCCAGGAGCGCGGGCGCGGTGGTGAGCGGCGGCGGAGTGCCGTGCAGGTGCTGTTCCTGGTAGTCGTGTTCGTGCGGGCCGTTAAAGGGCCTGACACCTTCCACGAGCTCGTAGGCCATCACGCCGAGGGCGTAGATGTCGGTCGCCCCGGTGGCTCGCTGGTACTTCCACGACTCGGGTGCCATGTAGGGGAGGCTGCCGCCGCCCTTGTAGGTGTGGAGTGCGGTGGTGGCTTCCGCGTAGCGGGCGATGCCGAAGTCGGCCAGGCACCAGCGGCCGTCGAGGAGAAGCACGTTTTCTGGTTTGAGGTCGCGATGGACGACCCGGCCGTCGAGGTCCATCAATGTCTCGGCGATGTCGCTCAGGATGCGAACGGCCTCGTCCAGGGCCAGGGGTCCTGCCTGTTCGAGGTGGGCTCGCAGGGATGTCTCGGCGCGTGGCATGACGAGCACCCAGTAATTTTCGTGCTCGCCGCTGTCGATGACAGGTACGACATTGCGGGCGCCCTCCAGGTCTGTGAAGAGCAGCTCGCGGTCAGCGCCTGGTTTCTTCTCCACCAGCTTGACGGCGGCAGCCCTGCCGTCGGCGGAGCGGGCTTCAAAGACAGCGCCGAAGCCGCCCTCCCCAAGGCGATCGCCAACCGTCCACTCTTCATTGAGCTTCAGCCTCATGCACGTACCTCGCCGTCATCGACCGAACCGTTGATTCATCATGCCGGAGCAGTCCGACATCCTGGCGGGCCGTCCAGAGAGCACAGGATGCCGAACTTCGGTGGCAGGTCGACGCGGAGGCCGCCGCGGAGGCCGCCGCCTGACCTCCGGCGTCGGCGGCACGGGACTGGCGCAACCAGGGCGCGCTACCCCGGACGGGCGACCGGCATCAAGCTCGTCCGGGCGTTGTACTGCGCGACCCACTCGGCGACGTCGGCGCAGCCCGCCGGCGGGAAGGCGACGTCCGGCACGAGGCGGAGCGCTTCGGCGGCATCCGCGCCCGGGTGCATCTCGCGGACGTGATCCCCGGCCCGGGTCACCGCCAGGTCCAGCCGGCCCCCGTCGAGGACCAGTTCACCGAGTGCCCCGCCCTGCGCGCACCGTGCGTACGTCACCGCCACCGGGGCTCGCATCCCGAAGGGCAACCGCTCCACCATCTCCATGCCGTGCACAACGCCGCCGGGTCACGTCCGGGCACCGGCCCGGGGCGCGTCTGCGGGGGTCAGGACTGCTCGACTTCCGCCATGAGCAGGCGCAGGGTCAGGGAGTGCTTCTCCGGCGGGAGCGCGTCCAGCGCCGTGCGGGCGTGTGCGGTGCCAGCGACGAGGTCGCCGGAGCGGGCCAGCATGAGGCCGCGGTGCATCTCCAGGTGCGTCGCGAACCGCGGCAGCGTGGCGGGGAGCTCCGCGGCCGCGGCGTCCTGGGCGGCGACGGCGGTGGTCTCGTCGCCGAGGCGGGCGGCGAGCAGGGACGTGAAGACGTTGAGGCGCCAGAAGGGGACGGCGTAGTCGGAGGTCTGCTCGTGCGAGCCGGCCCGGTCGAAGATCCGGCGGCCTTCGGCGAGCAGCCGGCGGGCGGTGGCGTGGTCGCCGCGCAGTGCGGCGGCGTGGGCCTTGCCGAACACGGCGTTCAGCAGGCCGAGGGAGGGCCGGTTGTCGCTGAGGGCGATGGCCTGGTCGGCGAAGACGTCGGCGATCGGGAGGGCGGCGCCTTCGTAGCCGAGGGCGATCGCGGCGCGGCCCCGGACCCAGACGCGGGTGTCGACGTCGCCGGACGTGTCGGCGGCCTTGGCGGCCATCCGGTACCAATGGACGGCCTTCGCCCCGTCCGAGCCGGGGAACGTCTTCGCGTAGAGGGTCATCAGGCGGGCCGCGACCGACCACAGGCGGGGATTGTCGAGCTGCTGCTGGACGGTGACGAGTTCGGCGCTGACGCGGCGTTGGATGTCGGCGGCGCCGAGGCTCATGTACTGGGTGCCGTAGGTGGCCAGCTTGGCCTCCCACTCGTCCGTGGTGGGGCCGCAGGTCAGGCGGGCGGCGAATCCCGCGCTGAGGAGGTCGGAGGCCACCAGCGGGGCTATCGCGGCGCCCGCCGCGTCGGTCAGGAACTCACGTCGATCCACTTGACCCTCCAACACCGCCAGGGGCACGTCCAGCACCACGGACAGGCACCGCAGATAGTAGGCACCCGGCGACACGACACCCCGCTCCCACCGGGACACGTACTCGCGGGTCAGGGCAGTCCCGTACCGGGCGTTGACCTGATCGGACAACCTGCCCTGCGACCATCCTCGCGCCGTACGCAGGTCTCTGATCAAGTCCCCCAGGTCCATGCAGCCATCTTGCCCCTACCGATGCCCCTGGTGAGGGCACATCAGATCACCGACGGTACCTGTGCGGGGGGGCATGAAGGCGGTCGAGGAACGGTGAGGCATGACGTACGACAGCAAGCCGGGAGCACCCGGCGGCGGACAAGGCACCCCCGTGCACGTGACACTCCCCCGGCTCGACCCGCCACCGGTACCGGGCTGTCCGGAGTGCGCGGACGCCGCGGCACGGCGGACCGTGTGCCGACAGGCCGGAGACCTGTCCGGGGTGTCGGACTGCAACGTCGTCGTCCGACACCACCCCCACCCCGACGGACGGAGCATCCGGTGATCGACCGGAACGACATCGGACACCGCGTCCAAGACGCATACGGCAGGGTCGGGATCCTGCGGGACATCGACCCCACATGGGAAGACCCCTCCCACCCACCACACGACCGCCCCCGGCGCCCGATCGCCTTCATCTCCCCCGAGCACGGCGGACGCGAATGGCACGCCGACCCCACCACCGTCACCCGGACATGACGGCTGGGTGGGGAGGTGGCTCTTCGCCTGGCCACGGTGGGACTGGGAGGTACCTCGTTTAGAAACCATCTCATTTGGCGAGTCTGCGGTAGCAGATGAGGGTGCAGGCGATGCTGGTGAAGGCGAGGAAGTGCTCGGCTTTGCGTTCGTAGCGGCGATGGAGGCGCCGGCACCCGGCGAGCCAGGACATGGTGCGTTCGACCACCCATCGGTGGCGGCCCAGCCGCTGGGAGGACTCGATGCCTCGGCGGGCGATGCGGTGCTTGATACCGCGTCCACGTAACCATTTCCGCAGGTGGGCATAGTCGTAGCCCTTGTCCGCGTGGAGCTTTCCGGGCTTGCGCCGTCGGCGCCCGCGGCGCGAGCGGATGGGAGGTATGCCCCGGACGAGGGGCTCCAGAGCCTGGCTGTCGTGGAGGTTGGCCCCTGAGATACCGACGGACAGGGGCAGACCGGTCCGCTCCGTGATCAAGTGGATCTTCGAACCGAACTTGCCCCGATCAACAGGATTCGGACCTGTCAGATCCCCCTTTTCAGGGCCCTCATGTTCACCGAGTCGATCACGCAGCGCGACCAGTCCAAGTCGCCCCGGGCGCCGAGCTCGTCGAGGACCAGGCGGTGGAGTCTGGCCCACACCCGGGCCTTGCTCCACTCGGAGAACCGCCGGTGAGCCGTTGCCCCCGACGGTCCGAACGAGGCTGCGGGCAACTGCTGCCACGTGCAGCCCGACGTGGCGACGAACACGATCGCGGCCAGCACCTCACGATCACCATGGCGACGCCGGCCACCGCCCTGAGGCCTCGACGGCGCCTCCGGCACCACCCGCTGGAACAACACCCACAACTCATCCGGCACCAGCCGCTCAACAATCCCCACGACCGACAGCCTACCCAATCATCCAAATGAGATGACTTCTTAGGCGACTGGATGATCGCAGGCGGGCTTTTGCGGTCATGATCGGTCGCCGGGCAATTCCGCGGTGAGGGCTCCGTACTAGTGGCGTGACGCAAGTTGCGTCGTTCCGAGCAGGAAGATCTGGAGCCTGAATTGACACCCCCGGTTTGGACCGAGTTGCTCTCGGTCGTGGCTGGCTCGGTCCCTGTGGCCGCCGCGTTCTGCCAGCCCTGGGCCGCGGAGCTGGGGCGGCGGCGATTCACGCGCAGGCCGTACGCAGGCAGCGCGAGCGCAGCGGCACGGTGCGTGCCGTGTGCCCGTGAGGCGACCGTGGTGATCCGCTACGAGCTGCCCGAGGGCGGGCGGGTGACGGTGTGGCAGACCGTCACCAGGTCCGCGCACGACGGGCAGGAAGAAGGCGGCCCGTGGTGAGCAGTGGGTCCGATGACGAGGAGCGTCAGCGCCGGAAGGCGGTACGGCTCGAGTTCAGCGAGTACGCCGAAGAGTGGGAGCGGAAGGTGATGGCCGCGCTGCGGACCGCTTATCCGACCATGCGTGACTACTGGGAGGAGATCGCGCAGGAGGCGCACGAGAGGACGCTGCGGGTGTGGCTGGAGGGCAGGAACGAGCCGGGCCGCCCTCCCCTCCCCTACATGAAGCGGGTGGCCGCGAATCTCGCGGTGGATGCACTGCGGTCGCCGGAGCGGCCGCTGGAGGACGAGGCGCTGCTGCCGCTGGCCGAGGAGCGCGGGGTGCACCGGCGTGAGCTCATCACTCCGCCGGATCCGGCTCTCTGCCTGGCGGCGGAGGCGATAGCGAAAATGAAGCCGTCAAAGCGTAAAAACGTCGCAGAAGCGCAGATTCAGGGCGACGATGAGAACACGATCGCCGTGGACCTGCAGACCCCGCCCGCCCAGGTCCGGTCGCTCAGCAGCAAGGCCTCCAGAGACCTGCGCGGGACGGACGACCTTCAGGCCTTCATCCGTTGGGGACACCACAGGAAGCACCGGCGCGGGGAAGAGGACGCGTGACAGGCATGATCAGGAACGACACCGGACAGACGCTCCTGAGGATCGGGGTCACGCAGGCGACCGGCGCACGCGTGCCCGGACCGCAGCCCGGCAGGGACCACTGGGACCGGGCCGGAGGTGACTGGGGCCTGCTGGTCGGGACGGACGCGCTGGAGCGGCGTGAGCACGCGAACTCGTGCTACCGAATGGGCAGCAAGGCCTTGAGGCGCGGCGACGGTCGCCTTGCGATCACCTGGCTGAAGAACGCCTGCATGGAGCTGCACCCCGGAGCTGCATTCCGGCTGGCCGTGGCCCTGTGGCGGGAGGCGTACGACCGTGGCCGGAGCGCGGCGGTCCGCGAAGAGGTCCTCGGAGTGCTGGAGGCCGCGGCCCGGTTCGGCCACGGGGACGCGCGGATCCTGCTGGACTTCCACGCCCGGTCGCAACTGTCGCTGGCGCAGAGCCAAGCGGCGGCCTGGCAGGATCCCGACTTCGTTCCTGCGGTCGCCCAGATCCTGGCCTCGTACCCGCCGCCGGCCCCGGTCCAGCCGAAAGCGGCCGCCCCGGCTGCCCCGGCCGCCCGCGCGGCGTCGCAACGGTACTCCCGGTATCCCCTGCGGGCCGCGAAGGTGGTCTCCGCATCGCAGCAGATGAACGCGCCTTTGGGGCGTCAGCGGTGGGAGTCGGCGATGCGGGTCCTGGACGTCCTGGACGTGATCGCCTCGGCTGGGCGGCCGGTGGACAGCGAGCGGATCCGCACCCGTACGAGCCTGCCCCACCGGGTGCTGGAGCAGCTGTTGTTCTGGCTGTGCGGGCAGGGCCTGATCGAGCGTCTTCCCGATGCCTCCTACCTGGCCGGCCCCCTGCTGAAGATGATGTCCGCCGAGGGGGAGACTCTCGGACCGCAGGTCATCCTGCACCGGGCCCTGAGCAGGCTGCGCGACACCGTCGATGCCGCGGTTTATCTGGCCAGTTATGACGAGGGCGAGGTATCGATCACGCACTGCGCGGACGGTCCGTCCGCTCCGCGGGTCCAGGAGTGGGTGGACTTCCGCAGCGCCGCGCACGCCAGCGCTGTAGGGAAGAGCCTGCTCCACCAGCTCGACTTCGACAGGCGTATGGAGCACCTGTCGCGGCGCAAGGCCGTGAAGCTGACGCCCCGGACCATCACCGATTCCTCGGCGCTGTTCCGGTCCATCGACCATCACGGCCCCCAGGCCGTCCAGTTCGACCTGCTCGAATACTCCGGACAGTACGTGTGCGTCGCCGTCCCCCTCGGCATCGGAGGACAGGCCGGCTGCGTCGCCCTGTCTCTACCCGTCGCGCAACGTCACCGGTTGCTGGAGATCGCCCGCGTGCTGAGCGACCAGGCCACCGGCCTGCTGCTCTCCCTGCTCCTGGCCTCCGCGCCCCCTCTGGTCGAGCCCGGCCGGCAGGGCCAACCCGGCATGCCGGCTACCAGCGCCCCCCACCCACACAGCCCCGGAGGAACCCCACCCACCCCGAACACGGCCCCCGGCCCGGCTACGGACCACGAACCCGGTCGGCTCTGGCTCCCGGCCACCGCCCGCCCCACCACCGAACCGCCACCCGAGACCGACGACCACGAACAGCCCCAACACGACGGCATCCAATTCGGCCGCCGAAGTCTGACCGCCCGCCTGAACGAACTCTCGGCCCGACGCAGGCGCCACCTCACCAGCAGCGGCGCCTGACGAACGGAGCACCACCTCCGGCCGTGCTCGCCGCCCGCGCCGCAATGGGCGTGATCCTCGTCCGGTGAGGTCGTTGGACCGGCAGGTCAGCGCAGTGCAGGAAGGCCCCGAGTCACCTCGGGGCCTTCCTGCTGTCTGCGGACGAAAGACCGGCGGCCGGCCGGTGCAGGAGCCGCGGGCGTCATCGTCCGCCATGCAGAACGAGGCCTGCCACGGGGCTCCCCCGCGCTGCAAGGCGCTGCCGGGCCGGACCGAGGGCGGCGACTTCGGCGCGCCGTCGTGCACCGGAACTCGCAGGCACCGGGCCGGTCCTGTAGTCACCCAGCCCCGCACCGACCCGGTGCTGCGTGGTCGGCTTCCTGGCGCTCGACGGCTATGGCCTCACGATCGCATCCAGCGCGCGAAGGCGTCGACCAGGCCGGTGTAGAAGCGTTCCCCGGGTACCGCGCCCGGGTTCTTGCTGGCGTCGTAGAAAGCGACGTTGGGGAAAGAGGCGGAGGCGGAGGCGTTGAGGTTCTTGTAGAAGGCGAGCTTGCCGCGCCCGAATCCGACGAAGAGCCAGAAGATTCCGAGGGAGGCGGTGTTCTGGAGCAGGGAGCGGACCTCTGCTTTGTCGAAGGGCTCGTCGCCGACCTGTGTCACGACGAAGGCCGGGTCTGTGGCTCCGGACTCCTGGTAGTGGCCGACCGCTCGACGCATTGCGTCGGAAACGCTGCCCCAGCCCCAGTCGACCTGGGTGTGCAGCTGTCCGATCCGACCTCGGTAGTTGTCCAGCCGGATCTCCTCGAGGAACGGCTCGCGTCCGCTGGAGAAGATCACGGGGACCGTGCCGTCGTCGTCGAGGTTGGCCGAGAGGGCCAGGACGCGTTCGGCGAAGGCCTGCACGGCGAAGGACTCGTAGAGCTCCTCCATGTGCCAGTCGTGATCCAGGATGAGGTAGACGGCAGCGTGCCGTCCGGTGATCCCTCGGTCGGCGAGGGCCTGGCCGGCCTGTCGCGCGGGTGCCAGCAGCCCCGGTGCCTGCCGCTCCAGCTTCGTCAGGTCGACCGGAAGGACTGCCGGCGTCGTGGTGCGTGTCTGGGCAGGCAGTGGCGCGGTGGTGGGCTCTGGGTCGACGTCGACGCCGTAGTCGGTTGCCAGACCCGCCAGGCCGGAGGCATAGCCCTGACCAACGGCCCGGACCTTCCACTCGGTACCGCGCCGGTACAGCTCCGCCAGGACCACGACCGTCTCGCCCGAGGAGAAGTCCGGCGCGGTGAACGACATCGCCGCAGAGCCGCCCTGGGTGATGGTCAGCCGGGGTGCCCGGGTGAAGACGGCACCGGGCTGCAATGGATCAGCACTCGCGACAATCACCACGCGGTGCACGTCGGCCGGCAGCCGAGGAAGTTCCGCGGTGACCGCCGCGCCCGCTACCGAGACACCGTCCTGGACCGGATGGTTGTAGAAGACCAGGTCGTGATCGCCGCGAACCCTTCCGTCAGGCCCCAGGAGCAGCGCGGACACATCCGCAGACAGTCCCTGAACGGCCACCGACAGCACCGTCCTCTCCATCAGCAGCGCCGCGTTCTCGCCCTTGCCCAGCGACGTCGTCCGCATACCGCCCCCTGTCGCTCACCAGAGGAGAAACGGTAGCCACCCGGACACGACCACGCCGTCCCTTTGCCGCATCCGCCGTGTACATCCACCCCACCCGAGCGGCTCCCGGGGCGCTGCAGTGTTCAGGCTTCGACGTACGCCACGATCGTGATCGTTATCTGCGGTCCTGATTTGGCCCTTGTTGTGTGAGGCACATGGGCTCATCAGTCCGTGTGACTGTGGGATATCTGCTGGTTGCGAGGCACGTGTTGACGGTCAGTCATGGGTGTCATGAAGTTCCGCGCTGCATGCGCCGAGTCCCCAGTCGACGGGCGTCCGCTGTGGGTCGTGGTCGATGGGTCGTACCGGCTTCACCATGAGTCCTGCCTGTTCCTGGCTTCGTTGCGGGACATGGGTCGGTCGTTCAACACCGAGAAGGCGTACGGCATCCGTTCCGCCCTGCTGCTGACCTGGTGTTCCGAACGCGGCCTTGACTGGAAGCGGATCACGCTGCTCGACCTGGCCCGGTTCCTGCGTTGGCTGGTGGACGAGCCGCTGCCGCCACGCAGCCCGCGGGTCTCGTCTGCGCCGCGCTTCCGGATGGAGAAGTCGGCAAACGCGGTGATGAGCGGGGTCTGCGAGTTCTTGCGGTTCTGCTCGCGCAACGAGTGGGTGGACGCGGAGCTTGTGGGCCGGCTGTCGGAGACGAAGTACCTGAGCTGGCTTCCGCCGGGCAAGGATGCGGGCGAGGAAGGCCAGTTCCGCACTGTGAGGACGAAGATCCTCAAGCTGTCGGAGCCGGCCGAGGAGGCCGTGGAGTATCTGCCCCCGGAGGAGGCTGACCAGCTGTTCCAGGTCGCCACGCGGGCCCGCGACCGGTTCCTGGTCGCCCTGCTGGGCTGCACGGGGGAGCGGATCAGCGAGGCCCTGGGCCTGCGCCGTCAGGACATGCACCTGCTCAGCGACTCACGGATGCTCGGCTGCCGGGTCGAGGGCCCGCACATCCACGTCCGGCGGCGGGCGAACAACGCCAACGGAGCCCTGGCCAAGTCCCGCTTCGCCCGGGTCATCCCGGTCACCGAGGACCTCGCCGGGCTCTACGCGGATTACCAGCTCGAACGAGACGATGTCCCCGCGGCGGCCGGCTGCGACATGGTCTTCGTGAACCTCTTCCACGCCCCGCTCGGACAGCCCATGCGCTATGGCACGGCGAAGGAGCTCTTCGACCGTCTGGCGAAGAAAGCCCAGCTCACCGCACGTCCGCACATGCTGCGGCACGGGGCGGCCACGGCCTGGGTCCGCGCCGGCGTCGACGAGGACGTGGTCCAGGACCTGATGGGGCACGTCTCCCGGTCCTCGCTGACGCCCTACCTGCACGCCAGCGAGGCGGACAAGCGGGCGGCGGTCGAGCTGGTGGCGGCGGGGAGGCGGTCGTGACCAGTACCGCCCCGATTGCAACGGAGCCGCTCTCCGACGTCATTCCGTTCGACCTGACGGCCTGGACGAACTGGCTGCAGGACCAGGTCGATCTCCTCTGGCGGCCGGGCGAATGGTCCCAGCAGGCTTGGTTCTTCGACGGTGACGTGGACAACCCGCGGACCTCGGCCTCGAAGTGCATCACCACGTCGTGCTGGACCGTGATGCACTCCCGGGGTCTGTTCTGCCGGCACTGCCTGGAGCTGCACAAGACCAGCACGCTGAGCAAGGAGGAGTTCACCGCCACCTACGAACGGCCCCGCCGGATCCGCACGCAATGGGGGACCGAGCGCGAGCCATGCGCCCTGGACGGTCCCTCCGGCAGATGCGAGCGACCCGCCCACTGCGGCCAGCTCTGCCGCACCCACTACTCGCGTTGGCGACGGCTCTCGGACCAGCAGGTCACGGTCGAGGAAGGGCCCTGACCCCGGATTTTGGACACCGGAGACACTTGGATCTTGAAGGTCCAGGAGAAACGGAGTCCCCGTGGGGATGAAGCACTATCCCGCCGAGTTCAAGGCGGACGCGGTCGCGTTGTACCGGTCGAGGCCGGGAGCGACGGTCAAGTCCGTTGCCGGTGATCTCGGGGTGAACACCGAGACACTGCGGAACTGGATCCGGGCCGCCGACGGGCGTCGCCCTGGCGCCCACGCCGCGCCGCCGGCCACGGCCCGAACCGGTGTCGACGACGTGCAGGCAGAGCTGACCGCCGCCCGGAAGCGGATCCGTGAGCTGGAGGAAGAGCGGGACATCCTCCGCAAGGCGGCCCGGTATTTCGCGACGGAGACGCGCTGGTGAACCGCTTCCAGTTCGTCCAGGATCACCAGCGCCGACACGGCGTGAAGCGGCTCTGCGACATCCTCGGCCTCTCCCGGTCGAGCTTCTACTACTGGCGCCGCTCCGCGGCCGCAAGGGCTGCCCGGCAGGCTCTCGAAGCCGGGCTCGCGGCCCGGATACGCAAGGTCCACCAGGACTCCGACGGCACCTACGGCGCCCCGAGGATCACCGCCGAACTCCGTGACGAGGGCGGCCCGGTGGTCAACCACAAGCGCGTCGCCAGGATCATGCGGACCATCGGGCTCGAGGGAGTGCGTCTGCGCCGCCGGCACCGCACCACCGTCGCGGACCAGGCGGCGCCGAAGGCACCGGATCTGATCGGCCGTGACTTCACCGCGGCCGCGGTGAACACGAAGTACGTCGGCGACATCACATACCTGCCGGTCAGCGGCGCGAAGCCGCTCTATCTCGCGACCGTCATCGACCTCGCCTCACGCCGACTGGCCGGCTGGGCGATCGCCGATCACATGCGCACAGAGCTCGTCACCGACGCCCTGACGGCGGCCGAGCGGACCCGCGGGAACCTGGCCGGAGCGATCATGCACACGGACCACGGATCTCAATATTCGAGCAGGGCATTCGCTGAAATCTGCAGGCCAGCAGGGGTCCGGCAGAGCATGGGAGCGATCGGATCAAGCGCGGACAACGCAGCCGCGGAAAGCTTCAACGCCGCCTTCAAGAGAGAGACGCTCAAAGGCCGCAAAGCCTGGCCGAGCGAGCGGGAAGCGCGACTCGACGCCTTCCGCTGGCTGACCCGATACAACACCCGCCGCAGGCACTCCCGCCTCGGCCAGCGGTCCCCGATCGCCTACGAGAACGCCCTCCGAACAACAGCAACTACCCTGACCCAAGCCGCATAGACGTGTTCAACATCCGGGGCCAAGGCCCAAGGCCGGGAAGTTAGCGTTTTCCCGCTGGCGGCAAGGGTGTTGATGTCCAGGCTGTGGCTGCGTAGAGGCCGGGGCCGATCTTGTGGATGAGGCCGTTGTCGGCCCATCTGGAGAGCTGTCGATACATGGTGTGCAGTGTGACGTCGCCGAAGTGAGCCGCGATCTCAGCTGGTCTCCACAGGCGAGCCGGGTCGTTCTGGAGCAAGTGGAGAATCCGGTGGCGTCGGCGCTGTGCGGGCAGGGCGTTTCGGTCGTCGCGGGAGACGGTGGGCAGTGATGGTTGTTCGGGGCCGGGTTCGAGGACGGTGATGGCGAGTCGGGTGACGGTCTGGCTGCGGCCGGGGCGGCCGTCGTCACGTCGGTCGCTGTAGCGGGAGATCGGGGATTTGACCTTGCGGGTGCTGACCCGATGGCGGCGGGGCGGGAGAAGCCGGGCAAGGACTCGGCGGCCGATCAGCCCGGCGGAGCCGGGCTGATCGGAGACGATGCCGGTGGCCAGGACGACCTGGTCGCGGGCGGTCTGGAGGGCTACGGTGAAGCAGCACCGGTCGGGGTCTGTGCCGGGAAGGGACTCGGCGGCCTCCACCATCACGGCCCGCAGGGCCTGGTAGAGCGTGAGCAGAGCCCACATCTCCTGTTCGAGACCAGGTTGATCTCCCGAGCGAAGGTTCCGTCCAGTCAGGATCGTGTGCCGGAGCGCGTAGTACGCGCTCTCGTGTTCCCAGCGTTCGTGGTAGAGACCGATGAGTGCCGCCGCGGGGTGACGGTGGGCGTCGGTCAGGGTGGTGACCAGCCGGTAGGCGCCGGTGAACACCGTGCCGTCGTCGCAGGTCACCGTGATCTCAGCGTCGATGATCCGGACCTTCACGATGCCGATCACCGACAGGTAGGAACCGTCCGCGAGACGGGCCAGGACCGGCGTGCGCCGGTTGCTGCGGAGCCGGCCCAGCACCTCCGCGCCGGTCGCGTTCACTGAGGCGAGGAAGGCGTTGGCGTCGAACCCCTTGTCCCACAGCACCAACATGTCCGGCTTGAGTAGGTGCAGCAGGCGGCTGGCCCATGCGGTCTCGCCCTCGTCGGTAGGGCCGAACACCGCGCCGATCAGGGACCTCGTCCCGGTCTCGACCAGCGTCATCAGCTCCAGCGTGGGATAGCCGTGATGCGCCGTCCGCCCCAGCCAGGCCCGGTTGCGCGGTGAATCGGGCACCCGCAGCGAGCTGCAGCCATCGAACGACACCGTCCGGTAGCCGCCGAACCGCACCCCCGGCGTCGACGGGCGAGCCAGAGGACCCGCAAGCACCTCGAATAGCGCCCGCACCGGTGCGACCCCCAGCCTGCGCCGCAGATCCCGTAGTGCCTTCGCGCTCGGCGAGACCGCCGGCATGTCGGCCAGACCGCCGATCAACTTGTCCCAGACAAGCCGGTAGCCCACCTCGGGGAACAGACACATCGCGAGCAGGAAGTACACCCCGACCCGAGAGGGCAGATCACGCAACCGCCGCTGCACCGCACGAGTCTCGGCCAGGACCGCGTCGACGAGTTCGAACGGCACCACTGAGGTCAGCTCCCCCAGATGACCCGGCGCGAACCGGCCCGCCGCCACAGTCACCGTACGGGTGATGGCCGTCAGCTCGGACGGCAGGACAGAATGAACGTGCAACGGAGCTCCTTGCGGGACAAGCTGTCTTGGACGACTGCCTGTACCAACGAGCTCCGTTGCGGTTTACCCCCGCACTCATCAACGCACTTGCATGACCTGCGAAAACGCTAACTTCCCGGCCTTGGGCCAAGGCCCGAGAACCTCCGGTTGTCCACGGCAGAACGGCACGCGACCACTCAGAATGCGGAACTCCAGCAGCGAGTCACCGAGCTCGAGGACGACCTCGCCGCCACCCGCACCAGCCTCCGCCGCATGATCCGCAACGAGAACCGGTTGCCACCAGAGCGCTGAATCCCGCCGATCATCGGTTCTGGAATCATTCGCCCATGGAATTCGAACTCACGCCGCCTGCCGGTCTCGGTGCCTTGGTCATCGGCATGCCCCGCGAGGCAGCAGAACAGGCACTCGCCTCGTTCCGCGATCCCTCAGCGATCTCGGAATCAGACCAGTTGGGCAGGTTCGTCTTCCGGCCAAGCGGCCTGATGGTCAGCATTCACTGCTCGCGCGGCAAGCTCGAAGCAATCGAGCTGGGCCGACCCGCCAGTGGCCAGGACATCGTCCTGTTCCGCGGAATCGACGTCTTCGGTCTGCCCGCTGCCGAGGCGGTCACCCAGCTGCGAGGGCTCGCCACGATCACCGAGGCCGAGGACGACCCGGCCTCCTTCATCGCGCCAGACCTTCTTCTCAGCTTCTGGCGCCCCTTCGAAGCGGACGACGAACCCGACGAAGAACAGGGCTACTACTTCAGCTCGGTCCTCCTGGCTCGTCCCGGCTACTACGACACACCCGCTGAAGCCGCTGCCAGGCTCCGCGCAGCTGGACACCAGGAGCCGTGACCTGACGGAGCTCGGCTGGCGACGATCCAGCGTTGCCGCCTATCAGAGTGGAAGGGCCTCATCAACCATGGTCTCCACATCTGCCGGCAGGTCAGGTGAGTCCCGCCAGTTCTGGGCGATCAGCAAGAGCGCGACCCATGCTCCACGCGCCTCAGCGTTCGGCTGCCCGGAGAAAACCGCGTCCAGCACCCGCCTGGCAAGACCGTCGACAACCTCATACAGGGCATTGGAGACCTTGCTCACGTCATCCAGAGGCGAGCCCGCAGCATCAGACGGTGCACCGTCGAGCCGGATGGTGATTGAGGCAGCCGAGTATGTCCTTCCATGCAGGAAGTCACGAAGGCTGCCAACTTGATGACGAGACGGCAGAAGCGGCTGATCAGGACTCTGAGACACCCCGTCACCCTATTTGAAGCAGGACCGTGGCTAACGTCCCTCACACAGCAGCGAAGCCCTGAGCTGCAACGAAGCCACATAAACCCGAGATAATGATCGTGCGCAGGGCGGTCACGTAGTAGATGACCCGTACCCCGTCGATGTCGTCCGCGTAGTCGCGCAGCAGGGTGCCGGGGACTTCGGTGCCGAGGTCGGGGTTGACGCTGATGGCGACGATCGCGCGGTCCAGGCGGTGCGTCTCGTTCGCGGTCAGCTTCGTGAGCTGGGTGAGGGCGGGTTCGACCATGACGACGCGCGCACGGCGTCCGGAGGGGTCAGGCGACACGGGGCTGCTCTTCGGTGAGGCGGGCGAGGTGGGCGTCGCGGGCCGTCTCCCACAGGATGCCGGTCTCCGGGGCGGGGTAGCCGTGGGCGGCGATGTCCTCCAGCACCGAGGCCAGGACGTCGACCTTCGCCCGCTGCTCGGCCGCGTACGCGAGGACGGACGCGGCCGCGTGCTCGTCAAGGGGCTGACGTTCGGGCACGGGCACGGTGGCCGGCTGCTCGCTCATCCCGGACTCCTCGGCTCTCGTCTGGCGTGGCGTCACCACCGTATCCCCCACCCCGGTGGGGGAGAATCCGCTCCGGCGAAACCGAACCAAACAGAGCTCATGTTGTGGCGTGCCTCGTCACCAGCTCTGGTGCCGGTCCTGGGCGGTCAGGAGCAGAACCACGGCTTTCGAGCGGGTGGTGCCCAGCGCGGTGGCCACCGCCTCGGCGGACATGCCGTCGTCGCCGACCGCGCCGACGGCCTCCCGCCCGACACAGGCAGCGACCCGCTCCAGCACCCCGACCGCGCGCAACGCGGCCAACGGCGTGGCCGCGGCCGTAGCGGTCAGCTGCTCCGTGACCTCGACCAGGAGCGCGGCCAGCGGCTCGGGCAGCGTCACCGCCCTGTCGCGGACGACGGACAGGTGCGCCGTCCAGTCCGCGAGCGCTCCGCCGAGGTCGACGTCCGCCTCGTACAGCGGCCGGTATCCGATCGCCGCCCAGTCCAGCGGGTACTCCGCGGCGCCCCGCCAGCCGCACGCGCACACCGCCCGCAAGGCCTCCGCGCGTGGACGACGGGACCGGCCGTCGTAGGCCGTCCAGTGCGTCGTCGACGGCACGTTCGGCCCGCTCCCGACATCGAAGTACACCGGCCCCGGCTCACCCCCACCGATCAGGACACCCGCCGCGCCCGCGTGCACGTCCCCGAACTCCACCGTCCACCAGCCCCAACTCCATCAGCACACCACCCTCTCGCAGGTCCCGCCGACGGACCGGCCGGATCACCTGCGTCCCTGCCCCACCCACGAACCCGTCCACGCCCCCGCGGCCCCAACAACCGGTGCGGTTGGGTGCCGAGCACCCCGCCACGACGGCTGGTGCGGCTCCGCGTCGGCGAGTGCTCGACGGACCGTCAGCCGGGACCGCGTGACCGGGCTCGCGCCACCGCAAGTAGGCGTCCAGGGCCCGGAAGCGGCCTGGAGGCACGCCGTCCGACGTCACCGTCGAACCGCTGCTTTACGCCCGCCCGGCGTCAGCACGAGCACTGCTCGCTCCCCGCCGCCCGCCGCACCGCCGTCGTACAGACGTGACCGCGGCGCTGAGGCACTCGCGGCGCACGGTCGCAATCAGTGCGCTCCTTGTGATCCAGCCTGGTTGGGGTGGTATGCAAATTAACTACCGTTTTGGGTAATCACTCTGGCATCCCGCGGCTTCCAGCCGCGGCGGGGGCTGGGCGCCGATCCGTGCGGCGTCTGCTGCTCCGCACGACAGAAGCCAACCGGAGGAGTCAGTACATGCACGTTGCCAGGATTCTCACGATCGCCGGTACGACCGTCGCTCTGACAGCGGTGCTCGGCGGTGTCACCCCCGCCCAGGCCCGGTCTGCGCCGACCGGTCCGGCCGTCACCGCTCCCCAGGACCAGATCCAGTGCCCGCGCGGATTCGTGTGCATCTACCCCGAGATCCACTTCGAGGGCCAGCCCTACGTCAAACGAGCGACCGACGGCTCGGTCCGACATCTGCCGGACTACATCCGCGGCAAGGGCAGCTCGGTCATCAACAACAGCAGCCGCACCGCGAGGGTCTACCAGAAGGACAACTACTTCGGCCGGCACGTGTGCGTCGGAGCCGATGGCGGCACCATCGCAGACCTGCGCTCCTACCAGCTCAACGACACCACCCACTCCCTGAAGAACAACACCACACCCTGCGGCGCGTAAGGAGGCGCAGGAGACCGAACGCACGACGCTCTCTCCTTCACCGAACACGGCGTACTCCGGCCGGTGACAGGGCCGAGACCAGCCCGCGCTGGAGGCGTACGTACGAGATATGGCGTGCCGGTCGTCGGACCAACGCGACAGTCCAGGCGCCGAGTTGACCCTGCTCCAGCAGCCCGTCCGGGTAGGGCGCCACTTCGGCGCCGCTGCGCACGGCGAAGGTGCGCCTGTCGGTGAGGATTGCGGCTTCTCCCTCCTCTTCGAGGAGGGAGAAGCCGCACCGCCCGGGGCGGGAGGAGGGTGACCGAAGTGCCTGGGATAGCGTCCCTCACTCCGGACCGGTGAGAGGAATGTCGTGCAGGTTCAAGTGCAGGTGAGTGGGCGGGGTGCCGGCCGGTGGATCACGTTCGGGGCGATCGCGTTCGGGTCGCTGTTCCTGGTCGTCGGGTTGATCCTGGCGGGGGTGTCCGTCTCGTTCCTGGCGGACGCGGAGCGTACCCAGGGAACAGTGGTGGCGCTGGAGTGGCGGAACGACCATGACGGCGCTTCCCGCAAGAAGCGGGGCAACGACGAGCCCGCGGCGTACCCGGTGGTCGAGTTCGCCTCGGCGGACGGCACGCCGAGGACGTTCCGGAGCTCGACGGGTTCCAATCCGCCGTCGTACGAGAAGGGCGAGCGGGTCGAGGTGCTGTATCGCACCGATTCCCCGGAGGACGCCCGGATCAATGGCTTCGCCTCCTTGTGGCTGCTGCCGCTGATCTTCGGTGGGATCGGACTCGTGATCGCGGGGGTCGGGACGGGCTTTGCGATGGCGAGGCGGAGGCGTTCCTAGAACTGAGGGTTGTCCCGTACAACGATCTACGTCTCAGGGGCTGAGCCGACGCACGATAGTTGTCACCGCAGCAGAGATGCTGTCACCAGCGGCGCTGGGCGGGGCGCTCCGGGCGTGGCTGTGCGCTGGAGTTGAGGGAGCGTCCTGGTGGGCGACCGAGATGTAAGCTTGATCTTTAACCTCGCTGCTGTTTCAGGCGGATGTGTTCAGTGAGGCTTTCGGCTCGTTTCACGGTCTTCCCGGGCTCGTAGCGTGGTGCTGGCCTGCGGTTTTGTGAGCCAGGTGGGCGGCCGGGGCCGGGTTGGGAGGGTCGCGGAACCGCTGCGGGACGGGCGGTCTTCGCGCGGAGGTGGCGGAACCCCCTGCGGACGCGTGCGGGGGTGAGCCGGCGTGGTTCGCAGGGCCGTTCCCAGGGGCGGCGTAGGTCCTCGGCGAGCGGTCGGGCGAGGCGGAGCTGGGTGTGGGCGACGATGATCAGCCAGGTCCACAGGTCGGCGGTGTGTGGGTCGCGGACCTTCGGAACGGTCCAGCCGAGGGTCTGCTTGAACAGTCGAAAGGTGTGTTCCAGGTCGAAGCGTCGCAGGAACGCCTGCCAGCGCAGGTCGACGTCTTCGCCGGACATCCCGGTCTTGGAGGACCACAGCCAAACCGGTTTTGGGTCGCGGTCGCCGGGCAGATGCTCGACTTTCAGTCGGATCAACGTGCCGTTACTGACCTCGGCTCGTCAGGGTGATTCTCCACGGAGTGTCTGACAGGGCTGAGGTGTTGGCTGTATTTCGTGGTGTGTGAGGTATGCAGATGGTGGCGGGCTGACCGCCGAGGGACGTCGGCGCCGGGAGATGGTGCGGAGGCAGGCGGCCGAGTTGTTCGAGCAGAGGATCAAGCCGCTTGAGGTCGCCAGACAACTGAGGGTGAGCCGGAAGTCGGCATATCAGTGGCATCAGTTGTGGCGAGAGGGCGGTGTGGAGGCTCTGGCCTCCGGCGGCCCGGGCGGGTCGCGGTGCCGTCTGTCTCCGCGTTGTCTGGAGAAGCTGGCCGGGTATCTGGAGGAGGGGCCGGCCGCGCATGGCTGGGTGGAGGACCAGGTGTGGACCGCGTCGCGGGTGGCCACGCTGATCGGCCGGAAGTTCCACGTCTCCTACAGCGTCTCGGGTGCGACCCGGTTGATGCACCGGCTCGGCTTCAGCCCGCAGGTTCCCGCCCGGCGGGTTGCCGAACGCGACGATCAGGCCGTCGCGGTGTGGAGGGAGGCGACCTGGGCGGAGGTAAAAGGGCGCGGGCGGCCTGCGGGGGCTACGTCTGCTTCGAGGACGAAGCCGGTTTCACCCGCAGGCCGCCGCGGGGGCGGACCTGGGGTCGGCGTGGGGTGACTCCGGTCGTCACCATCAGCGGCCGGCGTTCGGGGCGGCTGTCGGTGGCCGGGCTGATCGCGATGCGACCGGGGTCCAGGACCCGGCTCTGTCACCGGCTTCGGTCTCATCCCGCGGGCAAGGGCGCACGTCGCAGCATGGGCGAGCGGGACTTCATCGCGCTCCTGGACGGCGTCCACCAGCTGGTCAGAGCGCCGATCGTGCTGGTCTGGGACCGCCTGAACACTCACGTGTCCCGCAAGATGCAGGGTCTCGTGGCGGAGCGGGAGTGGCTGACGGTGTTCCTGCTGCCCGCCTACTCACCCGACCTCAACCCGGTCGAGTGGGTATGGGCACACGTCAAACGCAGCCTCGCCAACCTCGCCGTCATGGCCCTCGACCGCCTCGAAGCACTTGTCCGCAACCGCCTCAAGCGCCTGCAATACCGGCCCCACACCCTCGACGGCTTCATAGCCGGCACCGGCCTCACCCTCGACGAACCAACGTCACCTTGAAGAGCCGAAGTCAGTAATCAGAGGTAGTTCGTCGCAGTGGTCGAGCCAGGGGCCGCGTGCCGTCAGGCGCGGGTGCATCCGGTCCCAGGAGAGGGCTCGGGCCGTGCCGT
>NZ_JBIWCL010000037.1:0-62193 GCF_044761485.1 Streptomyces sp. NPDC097617 | reverse complement strand
GGTCGCGATCCAGCTCACCGAACTGAAGGCCGACCTGGTCATCCAGCACGCGTGGGCGGCCCACAAGCAGTAGTCCGCCGTGCCCGCAGGGGCGGGGGGGGGGGGGGGGGGCGCCCCCCCCCCCCCCCGGGGGGGGGGGGGGCCCCCCCCCCGCCGCCGCGTGCGTTCGCCCCGGTCAGCAGGTCGAGTGGAAGAGGCCGGCGACCCGCTCCGCGGCCGGCGCAGGGGGAGTCCACAACATCAAGTTGCTCATCAGCTCGGCCTGTTCGATCGCGTCGTCCAGGGCATGGTGCGTGTGGCGCGGAACCCGGCCATGGCCACCGCCGGATCGGCGCCCTCCCGCACCAGCCGGTCGCGGTCCAGCCCGCTCACGGCCAGCGCCTCGGGCACGAATTCCTCGCTGATGGGGCGCAACTCCCGGTAGAAGGTGAGCTGTTCGGGATCGGTGGCGGTATACGAAGCCCCGTCCTGCCGGCCCGCGACCGAGGCTCCGAAACTGATCATCGAATACGGTCCGGGAATGGGGCCGTCGGCCTCGATGTCGACGGAGATGTAGAGGCTGGGACGTACGCTGCGGACTGCCATGCGCCCGAGGATGCCAGCACCCCGCCCGCCGATCACTGCGTTTTCCGCGGGCTCCGGCGTGTGGAATCGACGCCCGGCCGTCCCGGAGGGACCATGGGAAGGGGGGCCCGGACCGAAGGAACCGTCATGTTCGAAAACAGCAGGGCCTTCAGCGGATTCGCCGTCGACGACCTGGACAAGGCCGAGGAGTTCTACGGCACCACCCTCGGCCTGAGCGTCTCGCGCGACGATCGGATGAGCGTGCTCCGTCTGGACCTCGCGGGCGGCACCACGGTCATGGTCTACCCGAAGGAGGACTTCCGGCCCGCGACCTACACGATCCTGAACTTCCCGGTGGACGACGTCGAGCGGGCCGTCGACGGACTGACCGGGCGCGGTGTCGCCTTCGAGCGCTACGAGGGCTTCGAGGCGGACGCCAAGGGCATCGTGCACGGCGATGACGGCATGCCCACCATCGCCTGGTTCAAGGACCCGGCCGGCAACATCCTGTCGGTGCTGACGGGCCCCGCCGAGTGACCCGCCCGTCCCGTCGGAGGAATCATCGGCGGGCCGCCCCCCGGGCCGTGCCTCCGGGCGCCCGCATGTCCGCGTCCGCGTGCTCGCGCACCGCGATCCTGGCGAGCTTCGTCAGCATCATCCCGTTGCGGATGGCGACGAGGTAGTCCACGGGGAGCCCGTGCATCCGGGTGCCGGGGCCGCGCAGGGGGTGCCAGTCCAGGGTGAACAGGGTGTTCTCGCCCCAGGGGGCCAGGCGCATGGCGATGCGCGCCGCGCCGAAGGGTTCCGCCCGCGCCTCCAGTTCCAGGCGGCGCTCCGGCTCGCACCGGCGGACGACGCACGTGTCGTCGAGCGTGAGGGGGCCGGAGCCGACCCGGACCTTCAGCCGGGCCCCCACCTCGGGCCAGTGCGGATCCGCGGCGAGGACCTGCTGGGTTCCGGTGACCCACTCGCCGTAGCGGTGGCCGTCGGACAGCAGGCGCCAGACCTCGGACGGCGTGCTCAGGATCAGGCGGCGGTTGCGGGCCACGCCGATCACGCTCCTCACGGATGCGGCGCGCCGCGTCGGGCCCGCGGTCGGTCGCCCCGCCCCTCACCCCCAGACTCGCGCCGAAGGGCCGTTCGCGCAGTCCCACTGACCCGAACGGGCGCAAGGGGCTCCACCGGGCCGCGTCGCCCGGTCTCGCCCGGTCTCGCCCGGTGTCACCAGGTGTCGCTCCGCATCGCCCGGTGCGGCCCGGTGGAGCGCCGAGGCGGTCGCAGTGCCCGGGCACTGCGACCGCCTACGACAGGCCTCCTAGGGGGCCGGGGTCAAGAACATGCCCGTCTGGTCCGCACCGGCCGTGTTCTTGCAGCTGAAGCCGGAGCTCGCGGGCTGCGCCACGACCAGGGCCAGGCAGCGTCCCGCGGCCAGCTGGCCGAAGTAGTTCGGGTGCATGGACTCCTGGATCAGCCCCTGCGTCTCGTTGTTGTCGATCCAGCGCGCCCACTCGCTGGTCTTCGCCGAGGCCGGCACCGAGGAGGTCACCTGCTTGCTCGCCTTCGCGCACACCTCGCGGCCCTGCATCATGTCCCGCAGGTCCAGGAACTGCGCGCCCTTGGCCGCCGCGACCCCCTTGATCCGGTTGGCCAGCTGCGGCACGAGCGAGTCGCGCGCCCAGTCCGAGTCACGGTTCCAGAAGGGGCAGCCGCCCGAGTTGAGACGGCTCCAGTCGCTCTGCGTGTACCGGTTCTCGGCGCCGCGCGGGATCGGCGACGGGTAGGACTGCAGCACGATCCGGTACGAGGAGTCGGCGTACCCGCCGGCGCGCATCACGGCCCGGATCTCGTCGACGGACTTGCCGACCTTGCCCATGACCGCGTCGATCTTCTGGTCGACCCCCTCCTGCTGGTCGTCGTAGCAGTACGAGTTCCAGAGGACGAAGTCGAGCGCGCAGTCCGTGATGATGTCGGCGAAGCCGAGGTCGTTCCCGCCGATGGACAGGGCGATGACCTTGACGTTGTGGCTCGCGGCCACCGCCGCGAGCTGATCGGCCTGTGGGGCCTCGCCCCTGAAGGAGACACCGCCGTTGGAGGCGCGGAACACGTTCTCCGAGACCGCCCCCGAGCACGCCAGGTTCACGGCGACATCGGCGATCGCCCCGGCGCTGCGCACCTCGGCGGAGTCGGAGCGGTGACAGCCGCCGGCCGTGGTCCCGTAGACCTTGCCGGGATCGTAGGTGCTGCCGCTGACCCAGCCCCGGTCGGTCCCGTTGCGACTCCCGCTGTTGGTCAGGCTGTTGCCCTTCCAGCGGCCGGCCTCGCCGGAGATGTAGCTGTCGCCCATGGACACCACGGCGGTGGGCCCGGTCCCGGGGCTGGCGGCCGAGGTTCCGGCTCCGCCGGCCAGCAGCGCGCTGACGGCGAGCGGCACGACCAAACCGGCCCCGGCCAGTCGTCGCACCCGACTGCGGTCCCGGTCCTTGCTGACGTTGCGGAATCCGATCACTGCGGAACTCCTGCGTTCGGCCACGCCGAAGTCGGCGACGACTGCGTCGCGTGGCTGGGAAGTGGGGGTACCGCCGGCCGGTGGCATCGGAAAGGTGACACGGGCGCACTTGTTACCGCTAGGTACAGGCAAGTTACGAACGAGTAACGACCGACCGGTCGTTCGGGAGCCCGCTCCTCCTGTTGTGGAACGCAAACGGCTCCGCCCCCGTGCCGTGAGGCGACGGGGGCGGAGCCGACGGGTTTCGGCCGGTGTGCGTTCCGGTCGAACCCCGGTCTCAGCCGACCAGCTGGTCGTACGCGGGGAGGGTGAGGAAGTCCGCGTAGTCCGCGTCCAGGGAGACCTGGAGGAGGAGGTCGTGGGCCTGGTTCCACTTGCCGGCTGCGAAGGCCTCCTCGCCGACCTCGGCGCGGATGGCGGCCAGTTCCTCCGTGGCGATCTTGCGGGTCAGGTCGGCCGTGGCCGTCTGGCCGTTCTCGAAGACGACACCCGCGTTGATCCACTGCCAGATCTGCGAGCGTGAGATCTCGGCGGTGGCCGCGTCCTCCATCAGGCCGAAGATGCCGACGGCGCCGAGGCCGCGCAGCCAGGCCTCGATGTAGCGGATGCCGACCTGGACCGCGTTGCGCAGGCCCTCGTACGTCGGCCGCGCGTCCAGGGAGTCGATCGCGATGAGCTCGCCCGGGGCCACCGAGACGTCCTCGCGCAGGCGGTCCTTCTGGTTCGGCTTCTCACCGAGCACCGCGTCGAACGAGGCCATCGCGATCGGGACCAGGTCGGGGTGGGCGACCCAGGAGCCGTCGAAGCCGTCGCCCGCCTCGCGGTCCTTGTCGGCCTTGACCTTCTCGAAGGCGACCTTGTTCACCTCGGCGTCCTTGCGGGACGGGATGAAGGCCGCCATGCCGCCGATGGCGTGCGCGCCGCGCTTGTGGCAGGTGCGGACCAGCAGTTCGGTGTACGCCCGCATGAACGGGGCGGTCATCGTCACCGCGTTGCGGTCCGGCAGGACGAACTTCTCGCCGCCGTCACGGAAGTTCTTCACGATGGAGAAGAGGTAGTCCCAGCGGCCCGCGTTCAGGCCGGCCGCGTGGTCGCGCAGCTCGTAGAGGATCTCCTCCATCTCGTACGCGGCGGTGATCGTCTCGATGAGGACGGTCGCGCGGACGGTGCCCTGGGGGATGCCGACGTAGTCCTGGGCGAAGACGAAGATCTCGTTCCAGAGGCGCGCCTCCAGGTGCGACTCCGTCTTCGGCAGGTAGAAGTACGGGCCCTTGCCGAGGTCGATCAGGCGCTTGGCGTTGTGGAAGAAGTAGAGCCCGAAGTCCACGAGCGAGCCGGAGGCCGGACCGCCCTCGAACCGCAGGTGACGCTCCTCCAGGTGCCAGCCGCGCGGCCGCATGACGACGGTCGCGAGCTCGGCGGCGGGCTTCAGCGCGTACGCCTTGCCCGTGCGGGGGTCGGTGAAGTCGATGCGACGCTCGTAGGCGTCGATGAGGTTCAGCTGGCCGAGGACGACGTTCTCCCAGGTGGGAGCCGAGGCGTCCTCGAAGTCGGCGAGCCAGACCTTGGCGCCCGAGTTCAGGGCGTTGATGGTCATCTTGCGGTCCGTCGGACCGGTGATCTCCACACGGCGGTCGTTCAGCGCGGCCGGGGCCGGCGCCACCTTCCAGTCGCCCTCGCGGACCTGTGCGGTGTCCGGGAGGAAGTCGAGGGTGGAGGTCCGGGCGATCTCGGCACGGCGCTCGCCGCGAAGGGCGAGGAGCTCGCCGCGGCGGGGGGCGAACCGCCGGTGCAGCTCGGCCACGAAGGCGAGGGCCGCTTCGGTGAGGACTTCGTCCTGCCGGGGCAGGGGCTCGGCGTCGACGATGGCCAGCGGGGACGGCGCTGGTGCGGACATATCTGTCACTCCTTCAGCGGCGGTGCCTGGCGGCCGCGGGGGAATGCTCGCGCGAGACGGCACGCAGTGCCGTCGGGTGTGGAGAGTTCCGGGATACGGTCGCGGGCGCCGTCTGTGGGTTCAGGGCGCTTCTGACCAGTGGATAGTAATTTCCTCATGGTGGAAGTTCAATGGTTTGTTGATGTCGAGATTCTCCGAGTCGACAGATTCCGCTTTCCGGTGGCCCTCAGTGCCAGCATCGTCACGCCGCGCTCAGAGGAGTCGTGCCAGGTCGGGCGGTGTGTCGATGTCGAAGGCCTCCGCGATGTCCGCACACTCCACCAGCATGAGCTCCTCGGCATGTCGCGCAAGATGCACCCGCGCGCCCTTGTCGCCGGTCGCCGTCGCCGCGATGTCGGCCCAGCGGTCCGCGCCGAACAGCACGGGGTGGCCGCGCTCCCCGTCGTACGCCGCCGCCACCAGGCTGGCGGGGGAGCGGTAGCCCTGGAGCACCCGGGCCACGGCCTCCGGGCCGATGCCCGGCTGGTCCACGAGCGAGACGAGCGCCGCGCCGGCCCCCGTACCGGCCAGCGAGGTCAGGCCCACCCGCAGCGAGGAGCCCATTCCCTCGGCCCAGTCCGGGTTGTCCACGACCACGCAGCCGGCCAGGTCCGCGCGCTCGCGCACCTCCGCGGACGAGGCGCCGAGCACCACGTGCACCGGGCCGCAGCCCGCCTCGCGCAGCACCCGTACGGCGTTCTCGACCAGCGGGCGGCCGCGGTAGGGGAGCAGGGCCTTGGGTCGCCCGCCGAGCCGGCGGCCGCCGCCGGCGGCCAGGAGCAGGCCCGCGATCAGGTGCGGGTCGGAAGGTGCGTCGTTGGCTGGCATGCCACCGATTCTCGCTCCTGACTCCGGTCCTGCGGGCGCCCCGGCGGCCGATCCTGTGACCCTGCGGGCGACCGCCGCGCCAGGGTGCGCCGCACGGAGGCCAGCGCGGCGCCGATCCGCAGTGGACGGCCGATCCGCAGTGGACGGGCGATCCGGTTTTCGGCGGCGGAAAGCAGGGCGCGCTCGTCACGGTCGGTCAACATCTCGCCGTCTCCTTGCCAATCGGGGGCCAATACGGCGAGTCTGGTCCTGGATTGGCCTGGCCGTCAGAGCCAATCAGGGGAGGTTGGCATGGCAAACGGGCGAGTGGTCCAGGCAGCGGACAGAACCATCGGCAGCCGCCAGCTCGCGGCCCTGCTGCCCGCCGACGTCCTGGCCCGCCCCGGCTACCGGGCCCTCGCCGACGCCGTCCGCACGCTGATCCTCGACGGCCGCGTCGCCCTGCACGTGCGCCTGCCCGCCGAGCGCGAACTCGCCGAGGCGGTCGGCGCCAGCCGGGCCACCGTCACCGGCGCCTACGACCTGCTGCGCGAGAGCGGCTACGTCCGCAGCCGGCGCGGCTCCGGCACCTGGACCGAGCTCCCCGAGGGCCACCGGCCGGTCGGGGCCCACGCCCTGCTCGGCGCCGGCGGCTACAGCGCCGACGGGGACCCCGGCGTCGACCTCGCCATCGCCGCCATGGGCGCCCCGGAGGGCAGTCTCGCCGAGGCCTTCGCATGGGCCGCGCCCCGGCTCTCACAGCTCGCCCGCGACCCCGGCTACCACCCCTTCGGCCTGCCCGACCTCCGCGGCGCCGTCGCCGACCGGTTCACCCGGCGCGGACTGCCCACGCGCCCCGAGCAGATCCTGGTCACGGCCGGGGCCCAGCAGGCCTTCGCACTGGTCGTCAGCCTGCTCTGCCGGCCCGGCGACCGGGTCGTGACCGAGAACCCGACCTACGCCAACGCCCTCGACGCCCTGCGCCACGCACGGCTGCGCACCGGATCCATCGCCGTCTCCGACGCGGGCTGGGACATGGAGATAGCCGAGTCCACGCTGCGCCAGACCGTGCCGAGGCTGGCGTACACCATTCCCGACTTCCAGAACCCGACGGGCGCGCTGATGCCGCCGGAGCAGCGGCTGCGGCTGCTCGCGGCGACCCGCACGACCGGGACCTGGCTGGTGGTCGACGAGACCATCGCCGACATCGCGCTGGACGTTCCCGCGCCCGCACCGCTGGCCTCCCTCGCCCCGCGCGGCGGCGCGGACCACGTGATCACCATCGGCTCGCTGAGCAAGACGCACTGGGGCGGGCTGCGCGTGGGCTGGATCCGGGCCACCGCCAAGATGATCACGGAGCTGACGGCCGTACGGGTCTCGGCCGACATGACCGGCTCGGTGCTCGACCAGCTCGTCGCCCTCCCGCTGATGGACGACATGGACCGGGCGCTGCCCGCGCGGCTCGCGCAGCTGCGCATCCAGCGCGAGGCCCTGGTGGGGGCGCTCCAGCGGCACACCCCGGAATGGTCCTGGCAGGTCCCGCCGGGCGGCCTCTCGCTCTGGGTCGACCTGGGCGAACCGGTCAGCTCCGCCCTGGCCGAGCGGGCCGCCGCGGCCGGGGTGCACATCGGCCGCGGCGCGCGCTTCGGGGTGGACCCGGGGACCTTCGAACACCGCCTGCGGATTCCGTACACACTCCCCGCCGACCGGCTCGACGAGGGCGTCCGCCGCCTGGCGGGCGCCTTCCACGACGGGATCCCGCTGGCGTCGGCGGTGGAGCGCCCGTACTGGGTCGCGTAGGCGTACGGGGGCCTACGCCGGCCCGCGGAAGTACCGGTTCGCCGTCGGGCGGAACATCAGCACCACCGCCGTCAGTACGCGGCCCGGTGCGCGGGGACGGACGGGGAGGGGGCAGGCATCACCAGCTCGCTCTCGCTGCGGGGCTCGGCAGTTCGACATCCCTGATGCTGCCGTCGGCGCGGCACGCGCACCCGCCTGCTGCCCCGCCTGTCGGCCCGGGGGCCGGCCCCCTAACCGGTGCGGATCAGGCGGCGGGTGGCGGCCGCCGCGACCGCCGAGGTGCGGGAGTCGACGCCGAGCTTCGCGTAGACGTGCACCAGGTGGGACTTGACCGTGGCCTGGCTGAGGAACAGCTTCTTGGAGATCTGCTGGTTCGACAGGCCGTCCGCGACCAGTTGCAGCACCTCCAGCTCCCGCTTCGTCAGCGCCTCCGCCGGGGTCCGCACCCGGTCCATCAGGCGCAGCGCCACCGCCGGGGCCAGCGCCGACTGGCCCGCCGCAGCCGTCCGTACGGCCGCCGCCAGCTCCTCCGGCGGGGCGTCCTTGAGCAGGTAGCCGGAGGCGCCCGCCTCCACCGCCGCCAGGATGTCCGCGTCCGTGTCGTACGTGGTCAGCACCAGCACCCGGGGGGCGCCCGGGCGGGCGGTGATCAGGGCGGTCGCCTCGCAACCGTGCATGCCGCGGCCGAACTGGAGGTCCATCAGGACCACGTCCACCGCGTCGCCGGAGGCGGCCAGCTCGACCGCCCGCTCGGCGGTCGCCGCCTCGGCCACCACCGCGAAGTCCGGTTCGGTGTCCAGCACCGCGCGCAGCCCGGCCCGCACCACCGGGTGGTCGTCGGCGAGCAGGAGACGGATGGTCACAGGGCCTCCACGGCGTCCGGCTGTTCCGCGTGCTGTGCGCGTTGTGTGGGCTGTGCGGGTTCTGCGTGCGGTGAGGGTTCGAGGTGTTCGAGGGGCAGCGGCAGGGTGACGGCCACGGCGGTGCCCTGCCCGGGATCCGACTCCACCGTGAACAGCCCGCCCAGGGTCTCGGCGCGCGAGCGCATGGCGGGCAGCCCGAAACCGCCGTCGCCGGAGCCCGAGGCGCCCGACGTCACCGACGACGGGTCGAAACCGTGCCCGTCGTCGACGATGTCGAGGGTGACCGAGGCGTCCATGAACGTCAGGGTGATCTCGGCGCGCCCGGCCCGCGCGTGCCGCACCACATTGGCCAGCGCCGACTGCGCGATCCGCAGCAGGGCCACCTCGTACGGGGTGGGCAGCACCCGCGGAACGCCGCTCAGCGAGAACCGCACCCGCGGCCCCGGAACCCCCGTACACAGCCGTTCCAGCGCCGCCGCGAGCGACCCGTGCTCCAGGTCCGGCGGGGTGAGGGCCCGTACGAAGCGACGCGCCTCGGCGAGGTTGTCCTGGGCCGCCTCCCGCGCCCGGGCGATGTGCTCCAGCGCCGGGGCCCCCTCGGGCAGCGCCCGCTCGGCGGCCCGCAGCAGCAGCTGGATGGAGGACAGCCCCTGGGCGAGGGTGTCGTGGATCTCCCGGGCCAGCCGCTCCCGCTCGGCCAGGATCCCGGCGCCCCGCTCGGCCGCCGCCAGCTCGGCCCGGGTCGTGATCAGCTCCTCGATCAGCTCCCGGCGGCGCTCGCTCTCCCGGTACAGCGCCTGGTAGCCCAGTACGGTCGCCACCGCCACCGCCCCGCCCAGCAGCGGCCCGAGGAATGCCCCGGGGGTCGCCGCGCCGCTGTGCGCGACGAACCCGCCGATGGCCGCGCACGCCGTCACCGCCACCGCCGCGACCCCCCAGCGCAGCCGTAGCAGGTGCAGCTCCAGGAAGTACAGCGGGAAGGCGATCCACAGCCCGTCGGGGGAGACCACGAGCAGGCCAGCCCAGGCCGCGCCGAGTCCGGTCAGCCACAGCGCCCCGGCGCGCGGTGAGCTGTGCACGGCGGGGGCCCGTACGCCGCCCGCGTAGACGGCGGCGAGCAGGGCGCAGGCGGCGATCACCGGGCCGGCCCCGGGCGCGGAGCCGGTGACGGCCCGCCCGGCGGCGAGCGCGAGCAGCCCGAAGAGCAGCGCGTGCAGGCACAGCCGCAGCACCTTCGAGACGGGGGTGAGGGCGCGCGCGGGTGGGGAGGCGGGAGGAGCGGGGGGAGGAGTCATGACCCGACCAGCGTAAGTGGGTGCGGACCGGCCCCGGTCAACCGAAAGTTTGATGTCCGGGCGCACCCTTCGATACGAGGATCGCTACTGTGGCGCGATGCCTTGTGTCCACGCGGACGACCAAGGTGGGGAACATGTTCGTCGCATGGAGAGATCTACGGTTCGCCAAGGGCCGCTTCGCCCTCATGGGTTCGGTCGTGCTGCTCATCACGCTGCTGGTCGGCCTGTTGTCCGGGCTCACCTCCGGACTGGCCCGGGAGAACATCTCGGCCATCACCGGCCTGCCCGCCACCCACCTGGCCTTCGCCGCGCCCACCGGGGACCAGAAGGTGTCCTTCACCAGCTCCCAGGTGCCCGAGCCCGCCTGGCTGGCCTGGCGGGAGCAGCCCGGGGTGAGGTCGGCGGAGCCGCTCGGCATCCGCACCACCAACGCCGTTTCGGGTGAGCGCACCGCCGCGGTCTCGGTCTTCGGTGTCGACTCCGCCGGCGGGCTCGCGCCGCGCGACGCCGGCCTCACCCAGGGGCAGGTGGTCCTCACCGAGAAGGCCGCGAAGGAGCTGGGCGGCCTGACCGCCGGGGCCAAGCTCAAGATCGGCCCGCTCGAGCTGACCGTGGCCGGCGTGTCGGGAACCGCCGCCTACAGCCACACCCCGGTCGTCTGGATGGACCTGGGCGACTGGCAGCGCGTCGGCAATCCCGGCACCTCGATCGACACCCTCGCCACCGTCGTCGCCGTGTCCGGCAGCGGTGTGGACCTCGCCGCGGCGGACAGGGCCGCCGCCACCAAGGCCCGGACCGTCGACGAGGCCCTGGGCGCGATCGGCTCGTACCAGGCCGAGAACGGCTCGCTCCAGCTGATGCGCGGCTTCCTCTTCGCCATCTCGGCCCTGGTGATAGGGGCCTTCTTCACGGTGTGGACGATCCAGCGCAGCGGGGACATCGCCGTGCTGAAGGCACTGGGTGCCTCCACCCCGTACCTCCTGAGGGACGCCCTCGGCCAGGCCGTCGTGATGCTCGCCCTCGGCACCGGGCTGGGCACCGCCCTCGCGGCCGGCTTCGGCGCGCTGATCAGCGGCGGCCCCGTGCCCTTCGTCCTCGACGCGGCCACGGTGCTCGTCCCCGCCGCGATCATGATCCTGCTCGGCGCGCTGGGCGCCGCCCTGTCCATCCGGCGGATCACCGCCGTCGACCCGCTGACCGCCCTCGGGAGCGCCCGATGACCCTCCTCGTCCACGACGTCACGCTGACCTACCCCGACGGCGAGAGCCGGCTCACCGCCCTCGACGCGGTCCGCCTGGAGGTCCCGGCCGGCACCCTGACCGCGGTCATAGGCCCCTCCGGCTCCGGCAAGTCCAGCCTCCTGGCGGTCGCCGCGACCCTCGTCACCCCGGACTCCGGCCGGGTCGTCGTCGCGGGCCAGGACACCTCGCTGCTCGGGCCCGCAGAGAAGTCGGCGCTGCGCCGGGAGAAGATCGGCATCGTCTTCCAGCAGCCGAACCTGCTGGCCTCGCTGACCGCCGCCGAACAGCTCCAGGTCATGGCGCACCTCTCCGGCCGGCCCGTGCGGGCCCAGCGCCGCCGGGCGCTGGAACTGCTGGAGGCGGTGGGCCTGTCCGACAAGGCCGACAAGCGGCCCCACCAGCTCTCCGGGGGGCAGCGGCAACGGATCAACATAGCCCGCGCCCTGATGAACGAGCCCGCCGTGCTGCTGGTCGACGAGCCGACCAGCGCACTGGACCACGAGCGGGGTGCGGCCGTCCTCGACCTGCTGGTCACCCTGACCCGGGAGCGCGGCACGGCCACGGTGCTGGTCACGCACGACCACGCCCACCTGGAGCGGATGGACCGTACGGCGACGATGACGGACGGCAGCCTGACGCCGGGCGCGGCGCAGGACGCGTCCCAGGAGCCGGCCCCGGCGTCCTGAACCGGCGTCCTGAACCGGGTACGCGAAGGCCCCGGCGGCCCCTCGGAGCGAGGGAGCGCCGGGGCCTTCGCAGGCCTACGCGGGGCTCTGGTTGGCCAGGGCGACGGAGAGCTCGGCGGCCACGCCCTGCAGGATCGGCACGAAGGACTCGGCCACGGCCTCGGTCACGCGGCCCGCCGGACCCGAGATGGAGATCGCGGCGGCGGTCGGCGAGTTCGGCACCGACACGGCGAGGCAGCGGACTCCTATCTCCTGCTCGTTGTCGTCGACGGCGTAACCGGCCCTGCGGACCTGCTCCAGCGCCTCCAGGAAGCCCTCGGGCGTGGTGATGGTCTTCTCGGTCGCCGCCGGCATGCCGGTGCGGGCCAGCAGGGCCCGTACCTCGTCGGCCGGGGTGTGGGCGAGGAGCGCCTTGCCCACACCGGTGGAGTGCGGCAGGACCCGGCGGCCGACCTCGGTGAACATGCGCATGGAGTGCTTGGACGGCACCTGGGCGACGTAGACGATCTCGTCACCGTCGAGGAGGGCCATGTTCGCCGTCTCCCCGGTCTCCTCGACCAGCCGGGCGAGGTAGGGGCGGGCCCAGGTACCCAGCAGGCGCGACGCGGACTCGCCGAGGCGGATCAGGCGGGGGCCGAGGGCGTACCGTCGGTTGGGCTGCTGGCGTACGTAGCCGCAGGCCACCAGGGTGCGCATCAGGCGGTGGATCGTGGGCAGAGGCAGACCGCTGGCGGCGGAGAGCTCGCTGAGGCCGACCTCGCCCCCGGCGTCGGCCATACGTTCGAGCAGGTCGAAGGCGCGCTCAAGGGACTGGACGCCGCCGCTGGCGGCGGGGGTCTTTGAGGAAGCGTCGGTGGTGCTGGCGCTGGACGTCGGCACGGCGCGGTCCTTTCGGTGCTGGCAGGCAAGGGAGCAGCCTACCCGGCGGTCGGCGTCGGCCCCAGTGCTGGGTCGGGGTCGTCGTCGCCGGTCAGAGAGGGTTTGTCCTGGTGGTGGACGTCCTCGGGAAGTTATCCGCCCGCATCCCGGTGGTGGTAGCTACATTCTGTATGGCGAAATCTTAATTCCATCCTGTGGAAACCTCCAATTGCGGTCCTGGTGTGTCAGCGGTCCGTCCGGCCGCTCTTGACTGGGTACGGATCGCCGGGAAGACTCCGTCAACAGAACGTTGAATTTCGCTCTGTGGAAGTAGATGGGGAGGTTCCGGTGGCCGACGTGGCTGTGGAACTGGTACTGCGCTCGACGCGCGTCATCACGCCCGAGGGGACGCGCGCCGCTTCGGTGGCCGTCGCCGGCGGGAAGATCACGGCCGTGCTGGCGTACGAGGCCGAGGTGCCGGCCGGAGCCCGGCTGGAGGACTTCGGCGACGACGTCCTGCTCCCCGGCCTGGTCGACACCCACGTCCACGTGAACGACCCGGGCCGCACCGAGTGGGAGGGCTTCTGGACGGCCACCCGCGCCGCGGCGGCCGGCGGCATCACCACGATCCTCGACATGCCGCTGAACTCCCTGCCGCCGACCACCACGACGGAGAACCTGCGCGTCAAGCAGGAGGTCGCCCGCACCAAGGCGCACGTGGACGTCGGCTTCTGGGGCGGCGCCCTGCCGGACAACGTCAAGGACCTGGCGCCGCTGCACGACGCCGGCGTCTACGGCTTCAAGTGCTTCCTGTCGCCCTCGGGCGTGGACGAGTTCCCCGAGCTCGACCAGGAGCAGCTGGCCACCTCCCTCGCCGAGATCACCGGCTTCGGCGGCCTGCTGATCGTGCACGCCGAGGACCCGCACCACCTGGACGCCGCCCCCGTCGTCCCCGGCCCCAAGTACGCCGACTTCCTCGCCTCCCGGCCGCGCGACGCCGAGAACACCGCGATCGGCAACCTGATCGCCCAGGCGAAGCGGCTGAACGCGCGTGTCCATGTACTGCACCTGTCGTCCTCCGACGCGCTGCCGCTGATCGCCGCCGCCAAGGCCGAGGGCGTCCGGATCACCGTCGAGTCCTGCCCGCACTACCTCACCCTCACGGCCGAGGAAGTGCCGGACGGCGCCAGCGAGTTCAAGTGCTGCCCGCCCATCCGCGAGGCCGCCAACCAGGACCTCCTGTGGGACGCGCTCGCCGACGGCACGATCGACTGCATCGTCTCCGACCACTCGCCCTCCACCGCGGACCTGAAGACCAGCGACTTCTCCACCGCGTGGGGCGGCATCTCCTCCCTCCAGCTGGGCCTTCCCGCCATCTGGACCGAGGCGCGCCGCCGCGGCCGGACGCTGGAGGACGTCGTCCGCTGGATGTCCGCGGCCCCGGCGCAGCTCGCGGGCCTCGCCCGGAAGGGGGCCATCGAGGCCGGCCGCGACGCCGACTTCGCCGTTCTGGCCCCTGAAGAAACGTTCACCGTGGATCCGGCCGAACTCCACCACCGCAACCAGGTCACGGCGTACGCGGGCAAGACCCTGCACGGCGTCGTGAAGTCCACCTGGCTGCGCGGCACGCGGATCGCCGACCACGGCACCCCGACCGAGCCCACGGGCCTCCTCCTCGAAAGGCAGAACTGACCAGTGGCGATTGAATCCTTCACCGGCAACGCGAACCCGTACGGAGGCGGCGACCCGTACGCGGACTACCGCACCGCGGACTTCCCGTTCACCCAGTACGCGAACCTCGCCGCCCGTGAGCTGGGCGCCGGTGTCATCGCCGCCAACGACGAGTTCTTCGCCCAGCGCGAGAACCTGCTGATCTCCGAGGCCGCGCACTTCGACCCGGAGGACTTCGGCCACAAGGGCAAGGTCATGGACGGCTGGGAGACCCGCCGCCGCCGCGGCATCTCCGCCACCCAGCCCTGGCCGACCCCCGAGGACCACGACTGGGCCCTCGTACGCCTGGGTGCCCCCGGCGTCATCCGCGGCATCGTCGTCGACACCGCCCACTTCCGCGGCAACATGCCGCAGGCCGTCTCCATCGAGGCCACCAACTGGGCGGGCGCCCTCGCGCCGACCCCGGAGGAGCTCCAGGGCGACGAGGTGAAGTGGACGACCATCGTCCCCCGCACTCCGGTCGGCGGCCACGCGGCCAACGGCTTCGAGGTGGACGCCCCGCAGCGCTTCTCGCACCTGCGCGTCAACCAGCACCCCGACGGCGGCATCGCCCGCTTGCGCGTCCACGGCGAGGTCCTGCCCGACCCGAAGTGGCTCGACGCCCTCGGCTCCTTCGACGTCGCGGCCCTGGAGAACGGCGGCTCCGTCCAGGACGCCTCCAACCGCTTCTACTCCCCGCCGACCAACACCATCAACCCGGGCCGCTCCCGCAAGATGGACGACGGCTGGGAAACCGCGCGCCGCCGTGACAACGGCAACGACTGGATCCGCTACCAGCTCGTCGCCGAGTCCGAGATCCGCGCCGTCGAGATCGACACCGCGTACCTCAAGGGCAACTCGGCCGGCTGGGCCTCGCTGTCGGTCAAGACGGGCGAGGAGGGCGAGTGGGCGGAGTTCCTGCCGCGCACCCGCCTGCAGCCCGACACCAACCACCGCTTCGTACTGGACGCCCCGGCGGTCGGCACGCACGTCCGGATCGACATCTTCCCGGACGGCGGCTTCTCCCGCCTGCGCCTGTACGGCTCGCTGACGGAGACCGGCGCGGCGGCACTGACGTCCCGCCACCAGGAACTGGGCGGCTAGTCACGCAGCGCGTGGAGCCCGCCCCGGGGGCCGACACCCCTGGGGCGGGCTCCGCCGCATTCAGCCTCGCCGGCGTTTGAGGCGCGGGGTCCGGGGCGGAGCCCCGTGGTACGGACCCGCACCGGCCCGCCAGGGGCACGCCCCCGCAACCGCCCGCACGCCCGGCGAGGGCTACGCGGCGTGGCCCCCGTCCACCGCGAACTCCGCCCCCGTCACGTACGCGGCCTCCGGCCCCGCGAGGAAGGACACCATCGCCGCCACCTCCCGCGGCGCACCGAACCTCCCGAGCGCCGTCATGGCCGCCTGCGGGCCCGCGTACGGTCCGTCCGCCGGGTTCATGTCCGTGTCCACCGGCCCCGGGTGCACGATGTTCGCGGTGATCCCGCGCCCGCCCAACTCCCGCGCGAGGGCCTTGGTCAGCCCGGTCAGCGCCGACTTGCTCATGGCGTAGAGCGTCCCGCCCGGACCCGGTACCCGCTGGGTCATGCAGCTGCCGATCGTGATGATCCGCCCGCCGGACCCGAGGTGCGCGGCCGCCGCCTGCGTCGTGAGGAACACCCCGCGCACGTTGACCGCGAGTACCCGCTCCACGTCGGCCGGGGCCAGCCCCTCCAGCGGCCCGAGCACGCCCACGCCGGCGTTGTTGACGAGCACGTCGAGCCGCCCGAACCGCCGTACGGTCTCCCCGACGGCGTTCGCGACCTGAGCGGCGTCCCCCGCATCGGCCCGCAGCGCGACGGCCCGCCGCCCGAGCGCCTCGACCTTCCCGACGACCTCGGCGGCCGCCTCCGCGTCGCTGACGTAGGTGATCGCGACGTCCGCCCCGTCCTCGGCGAGCCGCAGTGCGACGGCCGCCCCGATCCCCCTGCTCCCACCGGTCACCAGCGCCGCGGTGCTGTTGCTGTCCATGTCGTTCCTCCCGCATCGGTTGGTTGCGAGTTCAATGAAATCCCGGACGGATCAACGCCGCTGGCAGGAATCCGACCTGGCGTTCCCGCACCCACAGGGGGGAACGACGAACGCCCCGCCGGAGTCATATCCCGGCAGGGCGCTCGCAGTTGTCGTGCGTCAGGTCCTGACTATCCGATGGTCAGGAAGGTGTTCCAGCCGTCCTCGTCGCGTCCGAGGGGAGCGCCGACGGTGCTGGTTCCGCCCTGGATGATCCATTGGTTTCCGTCGTTCCCGACGGCCCAGATGTCGGGGATGCCGTCACCGTTCGCATCGGGGGTGCCCAGGACCTTGGGGTAGGCGGTCCTGCCCCAGCCGGTGGTGGCGTAGGTGTAGTCCTCGCCGCCCTCGGAGTTCGCCTTGGACTCCAGCGACGCGAGGTCGACTCCGCCGTTGACGCCCGGCTTGCCCTTGCGCAGGGCGAGGCCGCGGTTGGCGTTCGCGTTGTCCCGGAAGATCAGGTCCGCAACCTTGTCCCCGGAGACGTCCCGGACACCGACGATGTCGCGGGCGGCCCAGCCGGTGGCCATTTTCTTGTAGGAGGCGAAGCTGGAGCCGGTGTAGCCGGAGAACACCCAGAAGCCGTCGGCGTCCAGGGCGAACAGGTCGCCCAGGCCGTCGCCGTCGATGTCCTCGGTGACGACGAGCTGCCGGAAGACGGACGGGTCGGGTGCGCTGAGCGGCATCTGCATCTGCATGCGGCGGCCGACGTCGAACTGGCCGGTTCCGGTGCCGGGGTAGATGTAGAGCTTGCCGTCGGGCATCCGGGCGATCAGGTCGGTGAGGCCGTCTCCGGGGTACCAGTCGGTGGCGTGGGCGATGAGCGCGGACTGGCCGGTGGCCGGGTCCTTCCAGTAACCGGGAGCCACGGGCTGGCCGTTGTCGACCGCGCCGGGGATGTAGGCGTCGGTGTCACCGACACTGTCTCCCGCGTAGGTGCGCAGGTTGCCGTCCTTGTCGATGGCCAGGAGGTCGGGGTTGCCGTCTCCCGTGACATCGCCGGGCTTGTCCTGGCCGGGCCGCGGCCTGACGAGGAACCCGTAGACGCTCTGGGCGGAGATGTTGTTGGACTTGCTGACCGTGCGGACGTAGAGGACGTTGGGTCCGGAGGTGTCCACCTGGAGCGGCACGGTGGCCACGTCGCTGCCGGCGCCGGGCACGGCCTTCTGGTCGAAGGAGGGCCGGTTCAGGCTCCACTGGTACTCGCGGATGTCCTCCACCTTGGCGCCGTTGCCCTTGATGGTGAAGGTCTGGCCGGGCGTGCTGGCGGGCTCGGTGCTCCAGTCGCTGAAGGTGTCGCCCTGCGGCAGGAAGTCGGCGGAGGAGACGGCCGGGTTGGGCGGGACGGTGTGGCTGACCGTGAAGGTGCACCAGGCCCCGCTACCGGACTCGTGCGGCCCGCTGCCCGACCATGCGCCGTCCTTGTCCGTGGCGCGGGAGAGCCAGTAGTACGTCTGGCCGTCGGTGAAGGTGGTCAAGGGCACCTCGGCGCTGACGACGCCATCGATGTTGGGCGAAAGCCACTGGTCGAAGACCGTCCCACCGTTGCCCCACACCTCGATCTGGACCTTGTCGAGGTTGCCGTCGCGGTCGGTGCCCTTCACCTGGAAGGTGACGTTGGTCTTGCCGATACCGGTCCCGGGCCAACCGGTCAGGCACGGGCCGCCGGGGAAGGTCTGCATGTTCGCCGCGATCGGGGTGTCCGGGCGCGAGTTGTAGACGATCTCGATGTACGGGGCGGTCTCGCCGTTGGCGATGAACTTCTTCCAGTAGTACGAGTCCGACTCGTTCGGGGCGGTGAAACCGAGGGACAGTGCCCCCCAACCGGCGTTGGCGGCGTCGGTGACGAGCCCCTTGATGTCGGGCGCGATCCAGTTGTCCGGACAGGAGCTGTTGTAGCCGTAGCCGGCGAGCTCGGTCGCGACTTTCCTCGTCCAGAAGCCGCTGGTGTTGTTCCATGTGCTCGACGACGAGATGTACGGGGTCGAGTAGATGTCCGTCGGCTTCTGGGAACACGACCAGGAATACGTCTGCAGAGCCCGGACGTTGGCCGAGATGATGCCGGCCCCGTTCAGCTGGCTGCCGAAGTCGAAATTGAAGATGGAGCGGGAAGTGCCGCCGGAAGTGGATTCATAACCCACCCGGGCTTCGTTCGTGCCGCTCGCGTTGTAGTTCTGCCCGTTGTAGAAGCTTGAGTTACCTTCTGTTTTGTAGAGCAGGGTCCACGAGTGCTTGTGCCCCTTGAAGCTCGGGTCGATGAAGACCGGATACTTCGTATCGGCTCCGTTCAGGAGCGAACCGTCCGGAACCAGGGAAAGCGCATGGTCGGCAAGCGAGGCCTGGACGGGCTTCAGGCGCGCGCCCTCCGCGCCGGCGAGACCGGGCAGCGCGAGCGTCGGGTGCTTCTTGGCGACCGCGCTCGGTTTCCACGCCGGCTGGTCGTCGGTCGTGGTGACCTTGCCGCTGGAGTCCCACATCATCGGGGTCGGCGAACCGGCAATCTCTTCGCCCTTGGCGTCCCGGGCGCTCAGCGCGTCGGACGCGTCGTCCAGATGGAAGGTCATGTCCGCGCTGGCCAACCGGTACTTCAGTTGCCCGAGCAGGGGATCGGCCGCGGCCTGCCTGTCCTTGACGACGAGCAGGTGCGAGTAACCGCCGTCCTGCGCGGTCATCACCAGGTCGATGCCGGGGCGCACGTTCTCGTACAGCGCGCGCGGCCCGTCGATGACCGGCGCGGGCAGCGCGCCCGGCCAACTGACCACCATGTCATGGCCGTCGGTGTTCAACCGGACCAGGTCGGTCCACACCTCATCGGGCGTGTCCTGCCGCAGCGCCACTCGGCTCGCACCGCGCGCGGCACGTTCCCCGCCGTCGCCGGTCTGCTGCGCGGATCCCCCGCTGAAGAAGACGCGGCCGTTGACCGCCTTGGCCGCGTACCCGCCCTCGACCCGCTCCAGATCGGTGTTGATCGGCTTCCACTTGCCGGCCACGTTGGCCCGGAAGGCGGAGCTGAAGACCTGCTTGCGGAACGTCCCGTCAGGCCGGGCCCAGGTGGTCGTGTTCGCGCTGCGTGCCGCGGTGACCTCGACCTCCTCACCGGACTTCTCGGCCAGTCGCCGGGCCTGCGGCTCGGCGATCGGCGCCTCCTCGCCCGAACGGTTCTGCGGCTTCCCGTCGCCGATCACGTGCACGCCGACCGGTATCGCAACGGCGGCGGCGACCAGCACGGCCAGACCCCCCAGGGCCCGCCGGCGCCTGTACCACCGACGCGTGGGTGCGGGGACTTCAGTTGCCCCGGACCCGGTTGGCGGACTTTCGCCCGCGGAATCACTGACAGACACGACGTACTTCTCCCCCCTCGGGCGCCCGACAGGGCAGCCCTCGGCACTCACCAAATGATTTGGGTCCGCGGTCTCAACAACGCGAACGCTGGCTCTGCCCTTGCCTTTCAGGCGAAGGGCATGCGAGCCGAGCATGAACCATCCCTCCGACATCGTCACCCCTCGCACCGCCTGCCAGGTGTGCCGATAGTTGATGATTTGCGCTGATTACCCCAAGGTATACACCTGGCAAAGTGACAAAGCCCACACCAATTATCGGAACTGTGGCTTTTCCGGCTCACTGGCCACAGAATCACTGGCTAATTGTCAGTTTCCTGCCGGCCGTGTGCCATTGCCGTGGCGGCAGAGCGTGGGGGGTCCGCATGTCGCCGTTCTCGGCGAGCAATATCCGCCTGCCCGGAAGCAGAAAGAGGCGCGCAGCACGCGCGCGTCTTGCCGGGCGGGCAGGCATCACACTGTCCGTGGTGCTGGTCGCAACTCTTCTACCCGCCCAGGCCTGGGCGGCACCACCGGGCGACCGCAGCGGTGCCAACCTGCCGGGCCTTCAGCAGAATCCCGAGGCGAAGCTCGACACGGACGAGGCCGCGAAGCTCAAGGACTGGGCGGGCAAGCCGGCTCAACCGCCCGCCGAGTACGAGGCTTCTCGGAAGACCGCACCGGTCGCCGACTCCGGCCAGGTTTCGCTCTCGCCCACGAGCCCCGAACTCGTCCAGGTCGGCGCGCTCCCCGTCAGCATCGGTAAGCTCGGCGGCACCGGCACTGCCCCGACCGGAACCTGGTCGGCGGCCATCCAAGGGCGTACGCAAACCGAAGCGGCGAACATCGACGGCGCCCTCATCAAGATCACACCGCCCGGCGACGCCTCGACTCCCGTCGATGTCCAGCTGGACTACACGAAGTTCAGGGATCTCTACGGCGCCGAGTGGGCATCGCGCCTGCAGCTGCGGCAGTTGCCCGAGTGCTTCCTGACGACGCCGAACCTGCCCGCGTGCTCCGTCTTCAAGGACGTCCCGAGCACGAACGACCCGGTCAAGCAAAAGGTCGTCGCCACCATCGACCCGACTACCGCACCCGTTCAGGGGATGCGCACCATGACGGGTGGCGCAGCCGGCGCGGTGGTTCTGGCCGCATCCGACAGTGCGGCAGGCGCGGGTGGCACGTACAAGGCCACATCACTGTCCTCTTCGGGTTCCTGGAGTGCCGGCAGCAGCAGCGGCGGATTCTCATGGACCTACCCGCTGACAGTTCCTCCCGCCGCGGCGGGTCCCACGCCCGCCATCGCGTTCTCGTACTCGTCCCAGGCCGTGGACGGCAAGACGTCCGCGACCAACGGGCAGGCATCGTGGCTGGGCGACGGATGGGACTACCACCCGGGCTTCATCGAGCGCCGCTACCGTTCCTGCGCGGACGACCGTGAGGCGAAGCCGAGCAAGCCGAACAACGACAACGACACGGACAAGAAGAAGGGCGACCTCTGCTGGGTCGCCAACGGCGACAACATCGTTCTCTCCCTCGCCGGCTCGACGACCGAATTGGTCCACGACGCCGCCAGCGGGCAATGGATTCCCGCGTCCGACGACGGTTCCAAGGTCGAACGCAAGACGGGCGGCGCCAACGGCGCGAAGGACGGCGAATACTGGATCGTCACCACCCGTGACGGCACGCGCTACCATTTCGGCCGCCACGCCGTAGGTACCCACGGCGACGGCTCATCACCGCAGACGGTCACCGACTCCGTCTTCACCGTCCCGGTCTTCGGCAACCACCCGGGCGAACCCTGCTACAAGCCGGAGTACGCCAACTCCTCCTGCACCCAGGCGTGGCGCTGGAACCTCGACTACGTCGAGGACGTTCACGGCAATGCCATGGTCATCGACTGGGTGAAGGAAGAAAACCGCTACGCCAAGAACGAGAACTTCACGGAGAAGGACCGAAACAAGGTCGGATACACCCGCGGTGGCTATCCGACCCGTGTCCTCTACGGACTCCGCGCGGACAATCTCGCGGGAGCGCCGGCCGGCCGCGTCGACTTCACCGTGAAGGAACGGTGTTTCGAGGACCGCGACACCAAGTGCGAGAACGCTCAGTTCGACTCCAAGAACGCCGACGACAAGCGCGGGTGGTGGGACACCCCCACCACCCTGTACTGCAAGATGGAGGCGGAGAACTGCTACGTCTCCACTCCGACCTTCTGGTCGCGTAAGCGTCTGGCCGCCGTCACGACCTACGCGCAGCGAACCGAGGGGTCCACTGCGCTCTCCAAGGTCGACCAGTGGGCACTGAACCAGTCCCTGCCGCACCAGCGGACCGACACGCATCCGCCCTTGTGGCTCGAGTCCATCACCCGGACCGGATACGGACCCAAGGACGGCGCCAATGGTGTCGCCCTGCCGGCGGTCTCCTTCCTGGCCAACACCGTCGACATGCCCAACCGGGTGGCCAAGTCGGCCACTGAAGCGACGCCCGATTTCGACCGTCTCCGTGTGGAGACGATCCGTACCGAGACCGGCGGCGAGATCTACGTCGACTACTCCGATCCGTGCCCGGTCGGTACCGGCGGGCTGACGGAGAAGGGGAACACGACCCGATGCTTCCCGGTCCGCTGGTCCCCCGATCCGGACCTGGAGCCCGAGAAGACACCGATCGAGTGGTTCAACAAGTACGTCGTGGACAAGGTGGTCGAGAAGGACCGCGTTGCCCGGCAGCCCGACGTCACGACCGCCTACCGTTACGACGGTGGCGCCGCCTGGGCCCTCGAGGACGACGAGTTCACCAAGCCGGCCCTCCGTACGTACAGCCAGTGGCGGGGGTACGCCGAGGTGGTCACCACGCGCGGTGAAACCGCGCGTGCGGGCACGTCCACCGCGACCGAGCAGTCGCAGAAGCGCACCCGCTATTTCCGTGGCCTGTCCACCGACACGGCCAAGGTCGTGGTCAAGGACTCCACCGGAGCGGAGGAGCTCGGGGAGGACCTGCCCCAGTACCAGGGCCAGACCGCCGAGGTGATCAACTACACGAAGGCGGGCGGCAGCGTCGACAACCGTCAGCTGACCAAGCCGGCGAAGTTCGACCCGAGCGCCACGCGCACCAAGACCGATGGTTCCAAGCTGTACGCGTACCGTGGCGGTGTCGACCGCACGGACTCGATCCAGTCCGTCAGCGGTGGCAAGTCCCGTATGGTGCGAGTCTCCAACACCTATGAGGGCGCGGCAGGATACGGCCTGCTCAAGACGGCGCAGACCGATGTCCTGGAGGACAAGGGCACCGGCTGGTCCATCGTCAAGCAGTCGTGCAGCAAGCCCACATACGTCCACAACCCCGCGAGCAACCTGATCGGCCTGCCCGCGGAGAACCGCGAGACCACCGGCGACTGCGCCGGAGGCGGCACCGAACCCGGCACCCTGCTCAGCAAGACGCGTACCTCCTACGACGCGGTGAACGCCTTCGGCGCGGCGCCCACGAAGGGCCTCCCGTACCAGGTCGACACCGGTGACGCGGCGGGCACCGGCTGGATCACCTCCGCGCGCACCGAGTACGACGCGCTCGGCCGTGCCATCAAGAGCTACGACGCCGCAAACAGCCCTTCGAGCACCGCCTACGCTCCGGCGACCGGCCCGGCATTCGTCGTCACCACGACCAATGCGCTCGGGCACCAGGTGACGACCAAGCTGGATCCCGCTCGTGGCAGCGTGCTGGAGGCGAAGGACGCCAACGGCCGCAAGGTCACCACGGAGTACGACCAGCTCGGCCGCACCACCCAGGTCTGGACGCCTTCGCAGAAGCCGGCCACCGACAAGGCCGCGTACGCGTTCGAGTACCAGATAGCCGAGCACAAGGCCCCCGTTGTCATCTCCCGCACGCTGAAGGACAACGGCACCTACAACACGTCGATCGCGATCTACGACGGTCTGCTGCGCCCCCGTCAGTCCCAGGCGGAGGCAGCGGGCGGCGGCCGTGTGATCACCGACACCCTGCACAGTGCGAACGGGACCGCCAGCCAGGTCAACAACGGCTACCACGCCGAGGGTGCCCTGAGCACGACGCTCTTCGTCCCGCAGTCGGTGACCGAGGTGCCCAACTCGACCCAGACCGCGTACGACGGCCTCGGCCGCGCGGTGCGGATCACCACTCTGGAGAAGGGCGAAGCCCGGCAGTCCGCCACCAGCCAGTACGAGGGCGACTGGACCCTCACCCGTAGCGCCATGTCACCCACTGGGGCGACCCCGCTGGCGGGCAGCCGAGCCGTCAAGACCACGACCGACGCGCTGGGCCGTACCTCTCAGATCGAGCACTACACCGCCACCGACCTCACCACGTCGAGCAAGACCAGTTACACCTACGACGTGCGGGGCAAGCTCGCCAAGGTCACCGACCCCGCCAGCAACACCTGGAGCTACACCTACGACGCCCGCGGCCGCCTGACCGCATCGGACGACCCTGACGCGGGTACGTCGAAGTTCACCTACGACAACCTCGACCGGCAGGTCTCGACGACCAACGTCTACGACGTCACCCAGTTCACGACGTACGACGCCCTCGGCCGTAAGACCGCGCTGCGCGACGACACCGAGACAGCCGACCCCGTCGCCACGTGGACCTACGACACCCTCCCGGGTGGCAAGGGCCAGCCCGTCGCCTCCACGCGCAAGTGGGGTGCCGGCTCGTACAAGACGGAGGTGACCGGCTACGACAGCGAGTACCGGCCCACCGGATCCAGGATCACCGTCCCGGACCTGCCCAGCACGAAGGGCCTGGCCGGTAGCTACGCGTACACCACCACGTACACCCCCACGGGCAAGGTCCAGTCGACGACCCTCCCCGCGACCATCGGCGGTCTCGCCGCCGAGAAGCTGATCACCCGCTACAACGCCGACGGCATGGTGCAGACCATGTCGGGCCTGTCCTGGTACACCGCCGAAACCGTCTACAGCCCTTTCGGCGAAGTGCTGCGCACCGCTTCCGGCAACGCACCCCAGCGCGTGTGGACCACGAACACCTACGACCCCCACACCGGACGGATCACCACAGCATCCGGCCACCGCGAGACGCGCGACCCCGATTCCGAGTCCAACCTCCTCTCCTCCCTCACGTACAAGTACGACGCTGTCGGCAATCCCGTCTCGATCACGGACACCTACCCCGGTGCCACCAAGCAGTCCCCTGCTCGCGTCGACCGCCAGTGCTACACCTACGACGCGATGGGCCAACTCGTCCGCGCCTGGACGGGCAAGACAGAGGGCTGTCCCACCAGCCCCACAGGTCCTGCCCTGGCCGAGATCGCTTCCGGTACGCCGGGTGACGCCTACCGCCAGGACTACGCGTTCGACGCGATCGGAAACCGCACCAAGCTCACCGACTTCGACCCGGCCAACGGCGCACTCAACGACGAGACGACCTACACCTACGGCGTGGACGTCTCCGGCGGCGGCCAGCCGCCCGTCAAGAAGCAGCCTCATGCCCTGACCAAGGTCAACAAGACCACCAGGACGCCCGGCTCCACGGTCGACTCCCTGTCCACCTACACCTACAGCGCGGCGGGCAGCACCAAGACCCGCACCATCGACGGCGACACCCAGACCCTGAACTGGGACCGCCGCAGCAAGCTCCTCTCGGCCACCAGTCCCGGCATCGGTTCGGTCGCGGTCACCGGACTGTCAGGCAAGTGCCTCGATGTCCAGGACGGCAACACCGCTGACGGCACCCCCGTTCAGTTGCTGTCCTGCAACGAGACCAAGCCGCAGCAGTGGCGCATTACCGGCGACACCGTCCAGGCCCTCGGCAAGTGCCTCACCTCCGAGAACGGCAAGGCCGTCCTGAAGGCATGCGCGCCGGGCGCGCCCAGCCAGAAGTTCACCTACCGGGAGACGGACAAGGCCCTCGTCACCGGCACCAACCAGTGCCTCACCGTCCCCAACAACAATGACGCCGAGGGCAACGACCTGCACACCTCCACGTGTGCGAGCCCTGCCCCCACTCCGGCTCAGCAGTGGAGCTTCGGCAACCTCACCAATTACCTCTACGACGCCGCAGGGAACCGTGTAGTCCAGGAAACGGGCACCGCCCGCACCCTCTACCTCGGCGAAACCGAGATCACGGTCAACAAGGCCGGACAGGCCATCGACGCCGTCCGCTACTACAGCAGCCCCGGTGCCCCGACCACGGTCCGCCGGACCAACGGCAAGGCCACTGGCCATACCCTGTCGCAGCTGCTGACCGACCACCACAACACCGCGACCATCAGCGTCGAGCAGAAGGCCGGCCAGCCGGTCACCCGTCGAAAGTCGGACCCGTACGGCAACCCGCGGGGGAGCCAGCCCACAGGTTGGCCCGGTGAGCGAACCTTCCTCGGCGTCGGCACGGACGACAACAGCACGGGTCTTACCCACATCGGCGCCCGCGAATACGAACCGATGACGGGCCGCTTCATCACGGTCGACCCGATCATCGACATCACCGATCCGCTCCAGATGAACGGGTACACGTACTCCAACGGCAACCCCATCACCAACTCGGACCCCAGCGGCCTGAAGCTCTTCGAAGGCGACAACGACGGCGGTTTTGACAGCGGTGGGTGCGGCGGTTGCAATACGGCCGCCAAGAATTACACGCCGGGCCCGAATCTCAGCTACTACCTTGACGGCCCGATCACGCTCAAGCTCGGCGTAACCACGGTGGTCTTCAAGGATGTGCCAACATTCCAGGCGTCCACGAAGGCCTATTACAAGCACGCCCCGAATCAGGGTCGCTACAGCTACAACATCTACGCCGACTGCCTCAACATGGGGGACGGGGCTGGCTGTAACACTCCTCACCCCGGTTCCATGCTTGCCTACGGGGCTACGGACTTTCTGTGCGACCGCGAGGGGGTGTCATGCGAAAACCAGACCAACCTCGGTCATGTTGCGGCCGAACTTGCGATGACGAACCTTGCGTTCGAAGGAAGGCTGCTCAAGTTCTTCGGAGGGGGGAAGGGAGGCGCTCCGAAAGCCGGTCCCCCATGCCGCAACAGCTTCATCGCCGGCACGGAAGTCCTCCTTGCCGACGGATCCAGCAAGCCGATCGAAGAGTTGACGGCGGGCGACGAGGTCATCGCCACCGATCCGGAGACCGGTGAGACCGCGAAGAAGACAGTCGCGGCGACCATATACACAGAGGACGACAAAACCTACGTCGACCTCGGGATCAAGACACCCGAAGGCATCAAAACCATCACCGCGACGGGTCACCACCCCTTCTGGTCGGAATCCGACCAGGCGTGGAAGGACGCGGCGGACCTCAAGCCGGGCGCTGCCCTCCGCACCGACGAGGGCACCTTCGCAGAGTTGTCCACGGTCCGCGTCTACGAAGCGTTCGACAAGACCTACAACCTCACCGTTGCTGACCTGCACACGTACTATGTGCTGGCGGGGCAGACTCCAGTTCTCGTCCATAACGCAGGCGGAGCGGATTTTGATCTCAGCAAGATGGAACGTCCTGGGTACAGAAACTATGTACTGCTGGACAAGAACGATACGATCTACTACGCGGGAATGTTCGGCCCCGACGAAACTGAGGCGTCCGTCAAGCGACGTCACGGGAAAAACAATAATAGATTCAACCCCGCGAACGGTGACCGCTTGATACCTTATCCGGGGACCAGGACTTACGGTCAATCTCGCCTGCTGGAGCAGCGGATGACAGACGAATTTGGCACCTTCATTGGGAAGGATGGAGCCAATTACCGCGGAAACCGCCAGCAGCCTATGGATGCGGTGGAAAAGGCTCCGGGTTACCTCGCATACGAGAATTTCAAGAATGGCGGCTGCCGGTGAATAGTCAAGAGAGATTCAGTGCCGATCTGAAAGCACTCCTGCTTGAGCTCTGTGAGCAAATGGGTGGTTCTCCGACGCTCAGTGAATTTCTTGAGATCCTGGAATGGTCTTCGGATGACATCTATTCAGGACCTTTGAAGTTTGAGGCTGTTCTAGCAGATCGAATCGTCACTTCTGAATCGAATCAGACCCGCGTGCCCGAATTGAGTGATTCGATCTTTTCGGACGTGGCGTCGGCTCTTTCTGTCCTGGTCAATGGTTCCGGGAGTCACGTCACCCCTCAGGAGCTCGCCAGCATTCTCTTGATCTTTGTTAACGATCAAGAGGGAAATCTGCTGGACGTAACGAGGGGGGATGTTGCGTCCCTCTCGGTAATGCTGGCAGGGAGTGTTGTGGAGGTGGCAGTGGGGGATGTCCTAGGAATTCCTGCAGCGGATGGCAGCTGGTACGCGGCGGTTGTAGTGGCGCGCAATAGATTCGGTCTGGCGCTTGGGCTATTTCGGACAAGGTTTGAAATGTGTCCGTCGATGCACTCCGAGGGTCTTGCTCCCCATGGATTTCCGATCTACACCGACGATGCTATGGTGTCAAATGGCTCATGGGAGGTAATAGGGCATGGCGATGCTCGGGTTGCCCAATTCCCGCCTGAGCCGGAAATCTATCATTCCCCAGGCTTTTGGCCAGGCGTTGATGCTGGGGAATTTGGTGCCGCAGAGAGCCCGTCAGGAGGCATCAGATTGATCGGGAGTGAGGAAGCGTGCGCTGTAGGTCTTGCGGACGGCACCTATCAGCATTCATACATGAGTGAGTTCCTGGGTCAGTCATTGGGTGCTTTGATGGACCGCTGAGCGAGTGGGATGATGAAAGGCAGTCGCGCACGGAATTCCACGCTTGCGGAATGCTTCCGAGTCGTAGATTGCTTGTTCGGCAGCACGGCCTGATGTCCCGCCAAATATGCAGGTGGGGCATCAGGCTTTGTTTGATAGCAACATGACCAGCCGCCTGACAGTGGGAGTACCCCCGGTCGGTGAATTGGGGAATGCCAGGCGTATTCATTGATTCTCTGGCTGCCTTGGGAAGAGTGAGGGGCAGTGTAAAAAAATTTGAGTGAGCGCTATAGTCTTTGTGAATACATCAATTTGAGTACCGGTGGGCCGATCTTGCGTTAGTTCGCCTTGTGGATTCCCGTGCGCCGGGCGAGTGCACCCGGTTGGAGTAGGTCGCGACGATGTGCCGGCGCGCTTTCGTTCACTGTCAGGGGCTGGAAGCGTCTGAGCCGGGGCGTGCCTACGAAACATGCGTCTGGTTCATTGCAACGGGGCCGAGGGGTGTGCGTGGCGTCGCGATGAGATTCCGTGGGTCCGGGAGTCTGCATTCGTGCAGGGACGGACCTAGCGAGGAGCGCGGAGACATGGGGAAGCTGACGCTGACCACCTTTGTGACGCTGGACGGCGTGATGCAGGCGCCCGGGGGGCCTGAGGAGGATCGGAGTGGGGGGTTCGAGTACGGGGGGTGGGTCGCGCCGTTCGCCGATGAGGGGATGGGGGAGTTCATCACCGAGGTGTTCGGGCGGGCCGAGGCGTTTCTGCTCGGGCGGCGGACGTACGAGATCTTCGCCGCGTACTGGCCCGAGCACGACGACCCCGCCGACCCCGTCGCGGGCAAGCTGAACCGGCTGCACAAGTACGTGGCCTCCACCACCCTCAAGGATCCGGCGTGGGGGCCGGCCACCGTGCTCGACGGGGAGCACCTGCCGAGCGAGATCGTGCGGGCGAAGGACGCGATGGAGGGGGAGTTGCAGGTGCACGGCAGCGGTGTGCTCGCGCAGTGGCTGCTGGCCCGCGACCTCGTCGACGAGCTGAACCTGCTGGTCTTCTCCGTGGTCCTCGGCACGGGGCAGCGGCTGTTCCCGACCGGCGGGCTGCCGACCGCCTATGCGTTGACGAGCTCCCGTACGACGTCGGCCGGGACGGCGCTTCAGACCTACCGGCCCACGGGCCGGGCCGCCTTCGGCACGGTCGGCTGACCGGCCGGACGGCCGACCGCTGTACCCCGCCTCGCCGGCGGGTCGCCTCCCCTCGCCCGCCGGGTGCCGATCGCCGCTGCGGCGGGCAGTCGGCCCGGCTCTGCGGGCGTGGACGCCGCCGTGCCGGATGCCGCGCCCTGCCGGGCCGCGCCGCCTGGCGCTCCGGCACCACTGTTGCCTCCGCATGGCGGCGGGGCGCGGGTCCGCAAGTAGTGCCGTTGCCGTCAGGCCCGGCCCGGCCCGGCCCGCGCCCGGTGTACGTCCCGTACACCGGGCTCCTCCGGCACGAGCCCCAAGAGGGGGCCTACCGCCGGTCCAGCGCCAGTTGGACCACGCGGCCCTCGCGGAGGACCAGGAGGTCCGGGGCCTCGTGTTCGTAGAAGCGGAGCCGGCCGACCGGGCCCGGTGGGCGGATGTGGGGGGCCAGGAGCAGCAGGAGGTCCTCCACCTCCGGGAGCTGTTCCTCGTGGACCTCCTGGCGGGAGGTCAGGGCCCAGCCGCCGCGGTCCGTCGGGGCGAACTCGCCCACGAGTATTCCGCCGACGCGCCATGCCGGGCCGCGGCCCGCGAGGAGGCCGTCCGGCGAGGCGAGCTGGCGCCGGACCTCCGCGAGCACGGCGTCCGGTGTGCCGTCGAGCAGGTCGAAGGCCAGGTCCAGGGCGTAGAGATCAGCCATGCCGCCGATGCTACGGGCTCGCCGCCCACGGCCCGGAAAGGAGTCGCTCCGCATGATCGGCTCCGGTACGGTGTGCCCGCACCCGTGCGAGCCGCCGAAGTCTCCACCTCCCCGTGACGTCGGAGACCTCCGTTGACCGTGATCTCGCCCGCCCTCGAAGCTCCCCGCCGGGCCTGGCTCGCCGATCTGCCCGTGCTGGCCGTCGCCGTCGTCTGGGGCGGCAGCTACCTCGCCGCCAAGGGCATCACCACCACCCACACCGTCGTCGCCGTGCTCGTGCTGCGGTTCGCGCTCGTGCTGCCGGTCCTGGTCGTCGCCGGGTGGGCGCGGCTGCGCGCGCTGAGCCCCGCCCAGCTGCGCGGCGCCGGGCTGCTGGGCCTCGTACTCGGCGGGATCTTCCTCCTGGAGACCTACGGGGTCGTCCACACCTCCGCCACCAACGCCGGGCTGATCATCAGTCTCACCATGATCTTCACCCCGCTCGCCGAGGCCGCCGTCAGGAAGCAGGCGCCCTCCGCCGGGTTCCTCGGCGCCGCCGCCGTGTCCGTCGCGGGTGTCGTGCTGCTGACGCAGGGCGCCGGTTTCACCGCGCCCGGCCTCGGCGACCTGCTCATTCTCGGCGCCGCTCTCGCCCGGACCCTGCACGTGCTGCTCATGGCCCGCATCAAGGCCGTCCAGGACGCCGACTCGCTGTCCCTGACCACCGTGCAGCTCGGCGCCGCCGTGCTCGTCTTCGGCCTGCTGGCCGCCGCGCCCGGCACCGGCGACAGCCCCTGGGCCGCCGCCGCCGACTTCGGGCCCGCCGAGTGGGCCGGGCTCGCCTTCCTCTCCGTCTTCTGCACCCTCTTCGCCTTCTTCGTACAGATGTGGGCCGTACGGCGCACCTCGCCCTCCCGGGTCAGCCTGCTGCTCGGCACCGAGCCCCTGTGGGCCGCCGTCGCCGGCATCGCCATCGGCGGGGAAGAGCTCGGACTCCTCGGGTACGCGGGAGCCCTCCTGGTGCTCCTCGGCACCGCGTGGGGGCGGCGTGCCGTCACCGCCGCCTGAGGGTGGCCGGAAAGCGCCGCAGCCACGGGTGATCGCCCGCCGTACTGTGGCCCGATGCCCTTCCCGACGTCCCTCCCGACGCCCTTACGGAGCCGGAGCCGGAGCCGGCAGGTCCGGGAGCTCCTCCAGCCGCACCCGGCGCCGCTCCCTGCGCGAGAGTTCGCACGCCTCCGCGATCCGGAACGCCGCCAGCGCCTCGCGGCCGTCGCACGGGTTGGGCCCCTCGCCCCGCACCAGCTGGATGAAGGCCGCCAGCTCGGCCTCGTAGGCCGGGGCGAAACGTTCCAGGAAGCCCGTCCACGGCTTGCTCGCCGGGGGCGGGCCGTGCGGTTCGGTGGAGGCGATCGGCGTCCGGTCGTCCAGCCCGACCGAGACCTGGTCCCGCTCGCCGGCCAGCTCCATCCGTACGTCGTACCCGGCGCCGTTGCACCGCGTGCCGCTGGCCGTGACCAGGGTCCCGTCGTCCAGCGTCAGGACGGCCGCGGCCGTGTCGATGTCGCCCGTCTCCCGGAACAGGGCCGGCCCCGCGTCCGACCCGGCCGCGTACACCTCGACCACCTCGTGGCCGGTCACCCAGCGGACCATGTCGAAGTCGTGCACCAGGCAGTCCCGGTACAGCCCGCCGGAAGTCGCCAGGTACGCGGCGGCCGGCGGCGCCGGATCGGCCGTCATCGTCCGGACGGTGTGCAGCCGCCCCAGGGCACCCGAACGGACCAGCCCGCGCGCCGTGCCGTAGCCCGCGTCGAAGCGGCGCATGAAGCCCACCTGGAGCAGTCCGCCCGAGGCCGCGACCTCCCGCAGCGCCGCCAGGGTCCGGTTCAGTTCCGGGGCCAGCGGCTTCTCGCAGAACACCGGGAGCCCGCCGCGGACGGCCCGTACGACGAGGTCCGCGTGCGCCTCGGTCGCGGACGCGATCACGACGGCGTCCACGCCCCAGGTGAAGACCTGCTCCACGGAGGGCGCGGCGGTGGCCCCGAGCCGGTCGGCGAGGCGCGCCGCCCGCGCGGGATCGGCGTCCGCCAGCAGGAGCGAGCCGGCTTCCGGGTGGCGAGCCAGTACCGCCGCGTGGAAGGACCCGATCCGGCCCGTTCCGATGAGCCCGATGCGCATGCACTCAACCTGACCCCGTACGGGGGACCTGTCAATCTGCCCGCGCATGTCAACCTGCGCAGGAGTGCCCCGATGACCCTTCATGGTCGACTGTGGCGGATACTGAGCGGCTGGACCGGAATGGAGCCGGAATGACCGGATTGATGACCGGACTGATGACCGGACTGATCCCCGGACCGGACGACCGGCTCGACGACGGACCGAATTGGTGACGAGGGAAGGGCACGGCGACGTGGCTAGGGTTCGGACAGGGGTACGCGTCGTGGGCGCCGTGCTCGCGGCGGTACTGGGGGCCTCGCTCGCGGGCTGCAGCAGTACGGGTGGCAAGCGGGCCGAGGAGCGCGCGAAGGCCGAGCAGGCGGGCCGGCCGGCCGTCTCCACCCCGCGCTGGACCTTCGCGATGGTCACGCACGCGGGCGACGGCGACACCTTCTGGGACATCGTCCAGAAGGGCGCCAAGGAGGCCGCGGCGAAGGACAACATCAACTTCGTCTACGCCCACGACGACCAGGCACAGCAGCAGGCGCAGTTCGTGCAGAACGCCATCGACCAGAAGGTCGACGGGATCGTGGTCAGCCTGGCCAAGCCCGAGGCCCTCAAGGACGTGCTCGCCAAGGCCGTCAAGGCCGGTATCCCGGTGATCACGGTCAATTCCGGTTCCGCCCAGTCCGCCGAGTACGGGGCGCTGACCCACATCGGCCAGGACGAGGAGATCGCCGGCGAGGCCGTCGGCGCCGAGCTGAACAAGCGCGGCAGGAAGCGGGCCGTCTGCGTCCTGCACGAGCAGGGCAACGTGGGCCACGAGCAGCGCTGCGCCGGGGCGAAGAAGACCTTCTCCGGCACCATGGAGAACCTCTACGTCGAGGGCACGAACATGCCCTCCGTCCAGGCGTCGATCCAGGCGCAGCTCCAGGCGGATCCCTCCATCGACGCGATCCTCACCCTCGGCGCGCCCTTCGCGCCCACCGCCGTCAAGGCGAAGGACGCGGCGGGCAGCAAGGCCGAGGTGGACACCTTCGACCTCAACGCATCGGTGGCCCGCGACCTGAAGACCGGCGCCCTCGGCTTCGCCGTCGACCAGCAGCCCTACCTCCAGGGCTACGAGGCCATCGACCTGCTCTGGCTCTACCGCTACAACGCGAACGTGCTCGGCGGCGGCCGCCCGGTGCTCACCGGCCCGCAGATCGTCACCGCCGACGAGGCCGCCGAGCTGGAGGAGTACATCAAGCGGGGCAGCCGATGAGCGCGGCCGGTCCCGCGGACGGGCTCGACGAACGCCTCGCCCCCACCTCCGCCCTGCGCAAGCTGCTCGGCCGCCCGGAGCTGGGCTCGGTGGTCGGCGCCGTCGCCGTCTTCGTCTTCTTCTCCCTCGCCGCTCCCAGCTTCCTGCAGGCCTCCAGCCTCAGCACGATCCTGTACTCGGCCTCCACCATCGGGATCATGGCCGCCCCGGTGGCCCTGCTGATGATCGGCGGCGAGTTCGACCTCTCCGCGGGTGTCATGGTCACGACCTCGGCGCTGGTGAGCTCGATGTTCAGCTACCAGATGACCGCGAACGTCTGGGTCGGCGTCGGCGTGTCCCTGCTGATCACCCTGGCCATCGGCTTCTTCAACGGGTTCATGCTGACCCGCACCAAGCTGCCCAGCTTCATCATCACGCTCGGCACCTTTCTGATGCTGACCGGCCTGAACCTCGGCTTCACCAAGTTGATCACCGGCACGGTCTCCACCAAGACCATCGCGGACATGGAGGGCTTCTCCTCCGCCCGCGCCCTGTTCGCCTCGCAGTGGAACATCGGCTCGGTCACCCTCAAGGTCACCATCCTGTGGTGGTTCGCGATCGTCGCCGTCGCCACCTGGGTCCTGCTGCGCACCCGCGCCGGGAACTGGATCTTCGCGGTGGGCGGCGGGGCCGACGCGGCCCGCGCCACCGGCGTGCCCGTGGTGAAGACCCGTATCGGGCTCTACATGGGCGTCGCCCTGTGCGCCTGGGTCTCCGGACAGCACATCCTCTTCTCGTTCGACGTGGTCCAGTCGGGCGAGGGCGTGGGCAACGAGTTCCTCTACATCATCGCGGCCGTCATCGGCGGCTGTCTGATGACCGGCGGCTACGGCTCCGCCATCGGCTCGGCGGTCGGCGCCTTCATCTTCGGCATGACCAGCAACGGCATCGTGTACGCCCAGTGGAATCCGGACTGGTTCAAGTTCTTCCTCGGCGCGATGCTCCTGCTGGCCACGCTGCTCAACGCATGGGTCCGCAAGCGGGCGGAGGCGACCAAGTGACCACGACCGACAAGTCCACGACCACCCCCGGGCCCGGGGCGGCACCCGCCCTGGTGAAGCTGAGCGACGTCAGCAAGTTCTACGGGAACATCCGCGCCCTCCAGGGGGTCTCCCTGGAGGTCTCCGCGGGCGAGATCACCTGTGTCCTCGGCGACAACGGCGCCGGCAAGTCCACCCTCATCAAGATTATCGCGGGGCTGCACCGGCACGACGCCGGCACCTTCGAGATCGAGGGGGAGGAGACCGTGCTCGCCAACCCGCGCGCGGCCCTCGATCACGGCATCGCCACCGTCTACCAGGACCTCGCCGTCGTCCCGCTCATGCCCGTCTGGCGGAACTTCTTCCTCGGCTCCGAGCCCACCCGCGGCCGCGGCCCCTTCCGTCGCCTCGACGTGGACCTCATGCGCGAGACCACCCGCGCCGAGCTGCTGCGCATGGGCATCGACCTGCGCGACGTGGACCAGCCCATCGGCACCCTGTCCGGCGGTGAACGCCAGTGCGTGGCCATCGCGCGCGCCGTGTACTTCGGGGCGAAGGTCCTCGTACTCGACGAGCCCACCGCGGCCCTCGGGGTCAAGCAGTCCGGAGTGGTCCTCAAGTACGTCGCGGCCGCCCGTGACGCGGGCCTCGGCGTGGTCCTGATCACTCACAACCCGCACCACGCGTACCTGGTGGGGGACCGTTTCGTCCTCCTCAAGCGCGGCACCATGGCGGGCAGCCACACCCGGGACTCGATCACGCTCGACGAGCTCACCCGGCAGATGGCGGGCGGCTCGGAGCTCGACGAGCTGAGCCACGAACTGGAGCGAGTGGCAGAATCAGGGGCAGGCACCCCACAGACCACGGCCGCCACGGACGGCGCAGCCGGTCGGAGCGACCCGGCCGGCGCGTCCGACCCGGCCACCCGACCCACCGCACCCAAGAGGGACGACACGACTCGATGAGCACGTACCGGGACCTCACGCTCACCCATCGGGGGTCGGCGCGGAGCACCGTCCTGCGGACCATCGGGAGCCGGGAGCGCCGCTCGCACCTGACGGCCCCGAGGGTCCCGACGGTCGGCATCGACATCGGCGGCACCAAGGTGATGGCCGGGGTCGTCGACGCCGACGGGATCATCCTGGAGAAGATCCGCACCGAGACCCCGGACAAGTCCAAGAGCCCCAAGGTCGTCGAGGACACCATCGTCGAGCTGGTGCTGGACCTCTCCGACCGGCACGACGTGCACGCCGTCGGCATCGGCGCGGCCGGCTGGGTCGACGCCGACCGCTCCCGCGTGCTGTTCGCACCCCACCTGGCCTGGCGCGACGAGCCCCTGCGCGACGCGCTCCAGTCCCGGCTCGCGGTCCCGGTCATGGTCGACAACGATGCCAACACCGCCGCCTGGGCCGAGTGGCGCTTCGGCGCCGGTCGCGGCGAGGACCACCTCGTCATGATCACGCTCGGCACCGGCATCGGCGGCGCCATCCTCGAAGGCGGCCAGGTCAAGCGCGGCCGGTACGGGGTCGCGGGCGAATTCGGCCATATGCAGGTCGTCCCCGGCGGCCACCGCTGCCCCTGCGGCAACCGCGGCTGCTGGGAGCAGTACAGCTCCGGCAACGCCCTGGTCCGCGAGGCCCGCGAGCTGGCCGCCGCCGACTCGCCGGTCGCGTACAACATCATCGCCAAGGTCGGCGGCAACGTCCACGAGATCACCGGGCCGCTCATCACCGAGCTGGCCCGCGAGGGCGACGCCATGTGCGTCGAACTCCTCCAGGACATCGGCCAGTGGCTGGGCGTCGGCATCGCCAACCTCGCCGCGGCCCTCGACCCCTCCTGTTTCGTCATCGGCGGCGGGGTCAGCGCCGCCGACGACCTGCTGATCGGCCCCGCCCGCGAGGCCTTCCGCCGCCACCTCACCGGTCGCGGCTACCGCCCCGAGGCCCGTATCGCCAAGGCCCAGCTCGGGCCCGAGGCGGGCATGGTCGGCGCCGCCGACCTCGCCCGGCTCGTCGCCCGCCGCTTCCGCCGCGCCACCCGCCGACGGGTCGAGCGCTACGAGCGGTACGAGCGCTACGCGCAGCAGCTGGGCCGGCGCGACCCCGTCGGCCCCGAGGACCAGGACAAACAGTGAATCCGCCCACCCTGCCCCACCAGGCCTCCGCGCCCGACGCGGAAGGCCCGCCGCCCACCGCCGAGGACCGCCGGCACGTCGTCAAACGCCGCTGGATCACCGCGATCATCATCCTGCTGCTGGTCGGCGTCCCCGCGGGCTACCTGGCCGTCTCCACGCAGCAGAGCCGCGAGAGCGGCCGCGACAAGGCCGCCCGGGTCGGCGCGTCCAAGGTGCGCCCAGGCTGGCCCTCCAAGGTGCAGCGCAGCATCTACGAGGTGCCGATCCCGCCGAAGGCCTGGCGGGTCGGGTTCCTGGAGACGAACAACTGGCGCACGAGCCGGCTGTTCACCCAGTTCGCGGTGACCCCGGAGGACCTGGACGCCTTCCTCACCGCCGTCGGCACCAGCCGGGCCGCCCTGAACGCGGGCGAGGTGGCGATCTCCCCGCACGACTCCGAGGTCGCGGGCTGGAGCTGGAGCCCGAAGTCCCTCTGGTACGGAACCAGCCTCGAACAGGCGGACCCGCGCCCCGGCCGGGACATCACGGTGGACCTCACGAACCCCGAGAAGCCCCGGGTCTACGTGGTCTCCACCACCACCCCGTGACGGCCCCCGTCCCGGTCCCGCAGGAAACGCCCTAGCCTGGGATCATGAAGCTCACCAAGCGGCTGCATTCCTGCGTCCAGTTGGAGAAGGACGGGCGCACGCTCGTCATCGACCCGGGCGCCTTCAGCGAACCGGACGCGGGCCTGGGGGCGGACGCCCTGCTGGTCACGCACGAACACCCCGATCACTTCGAGGAGGGCCGGCTGCGGGCCGCCCTCGACGCCGATCCGGCGGTCCGGCTGTGGACCCTGCGCAGCGTCGCCGAGAAGCTCGCCCCCGCCTATCCGGGCCGGGTGCACACGGTCGGCCACGGCGACACCTTCACCGCGGCCGGGTTCGAGGTCCAGGTGCACGGGGAACTGCACGCGGTGATCCACCCGGACATCCCGCGCGTCACGAACATCGGCTTCCTCGTGGAGGGTTCCCTCTTCCACCCCGGGGACGCGCTGACCGTTCCCGGAGTCCCCGTCGAAACGCTGATGGTCCCGGTGCACGCCCCCTGGAACAAGGTCTCCGAGGTGATCGACTACCTGCGCGAGGTCAAGCCCCGCCGGGCCCTCGACATCCACGACGCCTACCTCTGCGACCTCGCCCGGCCGATCTACGACAACGCCCTGGGCGCCCTCGGGGGCACCGACCACGGGCGACTCACCGCGGGGGACTCCGCCGAACTGTGACTGTCGGTGCCGGGCGGTAGGTTGGCACGTATGCGTATCGCCACCTACAACGTCAACTCCATCACCGCCCGGCTGCCGCGGCTGCTGGCCTGGCTGGAGAGCTCCGGCACGGACGTCCTGTGCATCCAGGAGACCAAGTGCTCGGCGGAGCAGTTCCCGCACGACGCGCTGCGCGAGCTGGGCTACGAAGCGGCGGTCAATGCCACCGGCCGCTGGAACGGCGTGGCCCTGCTCTCCAAGGTCGGCCTGGAGGACGTGGCCCTCGGCCTGCCCGGCGGCCCGGACTACGAAGGCGTCCAGGAGCCCCGCGCGATCTCCGCGACCTGCGGCGGCGTGCGGATCTGGTCGGTGTACGTGCCCAACGGGCGCGAGGTCGAGCACGACCACTACGGCTACAAACTGGACTGGTTCCGCGCCCTGACCACGGCCGTCGCCGCCGACGCGGCCGGCGAGCGCCCCTTCGCGGTCCTCGGCGACTTCAACGTGGCCCCGACCGACGAGGACGTCTACGACCCGGCCGTCTTCGAGGGCCTCACCCACGTCACCCCCGCCGAGCGGGCCGCCCTGGAGGCGCTGCGGGCCGCCGGGCTCTCCGACGTGTTCCCGCGCGCGCTGAAGTACGACCGTCCGTACACCTTCTGGGACTACCGGATGCTCGCCTTCCCCAAGAACAAGGGCATGCGCATCGACCTGGTCTACGGGAACGAGGCCTTCACCAAGGCCGTCACCGACTCCTACGTCGACCGCGAGGAGCGCAAGGGCAAGGGCGCCTCCGACCACGCGCCCGTCGTCGTGGACCTGGATCTCGGGTAGCCATCCGTGCCGAAGGATCCAGGCGCGCCCTGTGGCCAGCGGCGGATCCTGGTGCCACGCTGGGCGGTATGAACATCCCTTTCCTGGACAACTGGCTGAACAGACGCGAAACGGAACAGGGTGCGGGACTCGGCGCCGCCCTCGCGGACGACCCCGAGGGTGTCGCAGAGTTGTTCTCCGAGTGCGAGATGCTGCGCGTCCAGGCACGGGCGGCCGGGCTCGAACTCGACGAGACCCAGGTCTCGTTGGAGGCCCTGGACCAGCTGATGCCCCGCTGGCGCCGGGACCCCGAGGCGGTGCCCTGGCTCGGTAACGACGCCGGCTTCTACCTCGGGACGGTGATCATCCGGACCATTCCGGGGGCCGCCTGGCGGGTGTGGCCCAACGGCCAGCCGGTGATCGGGCTTGCCTCGGGCCGGGAGCTGAACGTGATCGAGTCGGGGGTGTCCTGGGCGATGACCGGATCCCCCGAGCTCAGCCAGGCCTACGCGGAGGCATCCGAGGGCTGAGACCCGGACTCCCGGCGTGTCGGAGCCCGCATCGCACGCGAAGTGCCCTTCCGGCGCTGGATAGTTTGCGCTGACCGCGGTCGCACCGGGAACGACGCCGACGCCGATGCCGACGCCGAGATCTGGACCCGGACCGACACCGAGACCGACAAGTGGGCAGGGCAGCGCATGGCCGTCGAACCGTTGATCGAGCTGCGGGACGTCAACAAGCACTTCGGAGCACTGCACGTACTGCGGGACATCAACCTCACCGTCGGCCGCGGGGAGGTGGTGGTGGTCATCGGCCCCTCCGGCTCCGGCAAGTCCACCCTGTGCCGCGCGATCAACCGGCTGGAGACCATCGAATCGGGCACGATCCTGCTCGACGGGGAGCCGCTGCCCTCCGAGGGCAAGGAGCTGGCCCGGCTGCGCGCCGAGGTGGGCATGGTCTTCCAGTCCTTCAACCTCTTCGCGCACAAGACCGTCCTCGCCAACGTCTCGCTCGCGCAGGTCAAGGTCCGGGGGCGGCGGAGGGGCGAGGCGGAGCAGCGTTCCATGGAACTCCTGGAGCGCGTCGGCCTCGCCGACCAGGCCCCGAAGTTCCCGGCCCAGCTCTCCGGCGGCCAGCAGCAGCGCGTGGCCATCGCCCGCGCCCTCGCCATGAGCCCCAGGGCCCTGCTCTTCGACGAGCCCACCTCCGCCCTCGACCCGGAGATGATCAATGAGGTGCTGGAGGTCATGCAGCAGCTCGCCCGCGAGGGCATGACCATGGTCGTGGTCACCCACGAGATGGGCTTCGCCCGCTCCGCCGCGAACCGTGTGGTCTTCATGGCCGACGGGCAGATCATCGAGGACCGCACCCCGGAGCAGTTCTTCACCGACCCGGAGAGCGACCGGGCCAAGGACTTCCTCTCCAAGATCCTCAAGCACTGACCGTCCCCGGAAGCCGCTGCCGGGCCGGGGAAGGGGAGACACCCTCCGTCGGCTTCGAGTGGCGCCCCGCCCGGCAGCAGCCGTGGATCACTGCTCGCGCAGCGGCACCGACACGTAACTGGGATCGGTGCGCGGTGAGGAGAAGGTCAGCTGCGCGCCGATGGGGTTGTGCTCGATGTAGAGCGGGTCCACGGTGTCGACGACCAGCGCGAGCCGGTGGCCCGCTGGGACGTCGTAGGCGGTGGAGAACAGCTCCAGGTCCACCCCGAAGGCCCGGCCCGGTGTCTTCCCGTGGAAGGTGTACGGGGCGTTGCTGATGAGCTTGCCGATGCCGAGCGGGCCGACGTCGTAGAGGTACGCGACGAAGGTGCCGTCGGCCTTGGTGGGGGTGAGCGTGGTGTGCAGCTTCGCCGTGCCGCGGACCCGGCGGGCACTGTCGTAGCGCTCCGACTGCCAGACGGCGGCGAAGGCCCGGGGGAGCAGCGGGACGGAGGCGATCGGCGGGGCCTTGACGAACTGGTCGAGGATGCTGGAGAGGAAGATGACCCCGCCGTTGGCGCCCGAGTCGACGTTCGCGAAGAGGTGCTCGCTGTCGGAGAGCGCGAGCTTCTCGGTGCCCCCCGAGCCGACCGACTTCCAGTCGGCGTAGCCCTCGTACCCGTTGTCGCTACGGGACTTGATCTGCACCGGGGCCTCGGTGTCGATGCCGTTGCGCTCGCCCTTGAGGTAGCGGTCGAACCACCGGTGCGCGTTGGTCCAGGTGTCGTTGGGGAGCCCCAGCAGGCCGGTGCCCTCGGCGGTGGCATGGTCACCGGGCCGGAACTCCAGCCGCTTGGGGCCGGTCAGCCGCTCGTAGAACTTCGCGTACTGGTTGGGCGGGAAGATCGTGTCCCCCCAGGCGTTGCCGAGCATGATCGCGGCGCCGTTGGCGTTGATCCGGTCCACCTGCTCGGCGGCCGAGCGCCCCCGTCCCCACTCGATCATCTGCTGCTCCCGGTCCAGCCGGGAGCCGAGGAAGTCGCTGAGGATCGACTGGAGTTCGGGCCCGGGGCGGCCCGTGAGGAATCCGGCGGCGCCGAGCATCCCGGCGGCCTGGAGGTGCTGGGTGCGGCCGGAGTAGATGGACTCGATGAGGTCGGCCCAGCCGCTCATCGCGACCACGGCCTTGACGCGCGGATCGTGCGCGGAGGCCAGCAGGCTGATGCCCGCGCCGTACGAGACGCCGCCGAGGCCGATGCGGTCCGCGTCGGCGGGGGAGTTGGCGAGGGCCCAGTCGATGACGGCGCTGACGTCGGCGGTGTCCGGCGGGCTGGCCACCTCGATGCTGCCTCCGGAGAGCCAGAAGCCGCGGGAGGTGTAACTGACCACGACGTAGCCGGAGTCGGCGAGCTTCTTTGCCTGGGCGATGTATTCGATCTGCGGCAGGCCCCAACTGGTGGGCAGCACGATCAGCGGGTATTTCCGGCCGCTCTCGGCGCCGGCCGGAGTGAAGACATTGCCCTTGAGGGTGATGCCGCCGGAGCCGGGGATGTCGTGGAAGCGCACCTGTGACGAGGCGTCGGCGGCGGCTGTCACGGTGGTGGCGGGAGCCGCCTGGGCCTGGTGGGGGGCCAGGCCCAGGGCGGCTGCCGCCAGCAGGGTCGCCACGGCCGCGGCGGTGGTGGTGCGTTGCATCTATCGCTCCTCGCGTACGCCGGGGTTGTCAAAGTGACCCGACGGTAACGGGAGGGTGTTACCGAAAGTAACCCATGAGTAAGTTACGCGCTGGTAACGATTGGATGATTGCGGTGGACCGGCCGCGGTGCCTCCGTCAGCCGTTCTGCGGGGCGGCGGACAGGGCGCTCTTGGCCTTCCACTCGTCCCACGACAGATTCCACTCGCCGTAGCCGTTGCCGATGTCCGCGTTGCCCTTGGAGCCCGATCCGACGACCTCGAACGGGTCGCCGACCTGCACCTGCTCGTAGAAGGCCGCGGCGTTCGCGTCGCTCATCCCGACGCAGCCCGAGCTGCTGTTGGTGCGGCCGAAGGCGCCGCTGTTCCAGGGGGCCGCGTGCGCGTACATGCCCGACCAGGTCAGCCGCATCGAGTAGTCGACCATCTTGTCGTAGGCGTCGCCCAGGCCCACCGACTGGGAGTCCATCCGGATGGTGCCCTCCTTGGACATCAGCACCATCTTCCCGGACCAGGAGGCCTTCTGGCCGCCGGGGGTGCCGGCCGAGATCGGGATGGTCTTGACCGTCTGGCCGTCCTCGGACACCGTCATCTTCTTGGTGTCCAGGCTGACCTCCATCCGGCGGTCCTTGCCGATCTTGAAGTCGGTGTTGTAGTCGCGGGCGAAGAGCCCGCCGCCCTTGCCGGAGTCCACACCGTTCAGGTTCAGGTCGACCTTCACCTCGGTGCCGGACTTCCAGTACTCCTTGGGCCGCCAGTCCAGGCGGTCGCTGCCCGAGTAGTCCTTGAACCAGCCCCAGGAACCCTCGGCGCTGTTCGAGGTGGTGACCTTCAGGGCCTTCTCCACCTCGGCCTTGTTGGCCACGGGGTTGTCGAAGACGATCGAGATCGGCATGGCCACGCCGACCGTGCTGCCCTTCGGCAGGTTGATCTTGATCTTGTTCACCTTGTCGGCGGCGCCGGTCTTGAACTGGGCGGCCGCGCTCTGGCTGTCGGTGTTCTGCGCCTCGACCTTGTAGTCCGTGCCCGGAGCCGCGTTGCGCTCCGAGGTCCACGTCCTGCCGTCGGCGGCTATCTGGCCGGGCAGTTCCCCGCCCTTGCCGTCCGTCACCTTCACCAACGCGAGCTTGCCGTCGGCGAGGGTCACCTTGACAGGCTCGCCGGCCTTGACCTGATCGCCCGTGAGGTTCACCGATATCGCCATGTCCGACTTCGGCTTCAGCTCTGCCTTGGCCCCGTCCTTGCCGTCGCCTCCGCCTCCGCCCGAACAGGCGGTCAGCGAGGCGGCCAGGAGCGCGGTGCCCGCCATGGCGGTGCGGCGTATACGGCTCAACGAAGGGCCCTTTCCAGGAGTGGTGGTGGGAGACGTTCGCAAAAGAGGATGCGAACGACTCGACTTCAGGTTCCGCATTCGGGGGAAAAAGTCGTCTTTTCTCTTGTGACGTCGACCGCAGCGAAACGGTCATCGTCCGGTCACAAACGCCGCGCACAGCGGTCACGGTCGGCTGTGACTCTCCTGTGAGAGCCCGTCAGGACCAACAGGAAGGACAACTGCCGTGTGTGCACTGCTCGTGAACCCCGCCCAGCAGGACCATGACCACGACCAGGACCGGGAGCTCCGCGTGCGCACCCTGTCGGTCGCCGAATACCAGGCGTTCCTTTCCCGGCACGGCGGGGCGAGCTTTCTCCAGTACCCGTCCTGGGCCCGCGTAAAGGACCTCTGGCGCTCGGAAAGGGTCGGATGGCACTATCCGGACGGTGAGATTCAGGGTGCCGGTCTGGTTCTCTACCGGCAATTCCCGGGGACGCGCAAATACTTCGCCTACCTCCCCGAGGGCCCCGTCGCCGACTGGTCCGATCCGCACATCGACCGCTGGCTCACCCCGCTCATGCGCCACCTGCGCGGCGCCGGCGCCTTCGCCGCCCGCATCGGCCCCACCCCCGCCTACCGCCGCTGGGACGCCGCCGCCGCCAAGGCCGGTGCCGGGCCCGGCCGGCAGATATCCGACGTCCTCGCCACCGAGGTCGACCCGGTCGGCGCCGCCCTCGCCGACCGGCTGCGCACCCGCGGCTGGAAGCGGTGCGGCGGCGAGGACGACGGCGACGCACAGCCCCGCCACGTCTTCCGCGTGCCGCTGGCCGGCCGCTCCCTCGACGACGTGTGGGCCGGCCTCAACCAGGAGTGGCGGCGCAATGTGCGCAAGGCCCAGAAGGCCGGCGTGGAGACGGTCATCGGCACCTTCGAGGACCTGCCCGAGTTCTACCGGCTGCTGCGCATCACCGAGGAGCGCGACGGCTTCCGGCTCGGCCGCTCGCTCGCCTACTACGAGCAGCAGTACCGGGTCCTGAACGAGGAGGAGCCGGGCCGCATGCGGCTCTACCTGGGCATCTACCAGGGGGAGATCCTCGCCGCCCACACGATGATCACCGCCGGCAAGCGGGTCTGGTACCAGACCGGCGCCTCCGCCGACCACCGGCGCGAGGTACGGCCCAGCAACGCCCTGCAGTGGCGCATGATGTCCGACGCCCACGCCCTGGGCGCGCAGGAGTACGACATGCGCGGGGTACCCTCCACCCTCGACCCCTCGGCGCGTTCGTACGGTCTGCTGCGCTGGAAGCTCGGCACCGGCGGACAGGTCGTCGAGACGCTCGGAGAGTGGGAGATACCGATGGACGGAGTCGCCAACACGGCGCTCTACAGGGCGTTCCAGGCATACCTGGCCCGCCGGTGACGGCCACCGACACAGGGCCCGGCACCGAGATCGGGCCGGGCACCGACACCGATGCCGGCAGTGCCACCGCGGCGGCCGCGCGCCAGCCCACCGCCGCGTCGCCGGCGAAGACCTCGGTGCTGCGCAGCGGTGTGCTCATGGCGGCCGGTTCGATCGTCTCCCGCGCCACCGGCTTCATCCGCTCCGCCGTCGTCGTCGCGGCCCTGGGCACCGGTCTCCTCGGCGACGGCTACGCCGTCGCCAACACGGTCCCGAACATCATCTACATGCTGCTCATCGGCGGCGCGCTCAACGCCGTCTTCGTCCCCGAACTGGTCCGGGCCGCCAAGGAGCACGCCGACGGCGGATCCGCCTACACCGACCGGCTGCTCACCGCCTGCACCGCGGCCCTCGTGGCGCTCACCGCCGCTGCGGTCCTCGCCGCGCCCCTGATCGTCTCGGCGTACACCGACTACAGCGGCGCCCAGGCGAGCACCACCGTGGCCCTGGCCCGGTACTGCCTGCCGCAGATCCTCTTCTACGGGCTCTTCACCCTGCTCGGCCAGGTGCTGAACGCCCGCGGCCGGTTCGGCGCCATGATGTGGACCCCGGTCCTCAACAACCTGGTGATCATCGGCGTCTTCGGGCTCTTCCTCTACGTCTCCCACGATGCGGCGGACGGCCTCACCGCCGCCGAGACCCGGCTGCTGGGCCTCGGCACCACCGCCGGCATCGTCCTGCAGGCCCTCGCCCTCGTCCCCTCGCTGCGCGCCGCCCGCTTCCGCTGGCGCCCCCGCTTCGACTGGCGCGGCAGCGGCCTCGGCCGCCCGCTGCGCAACGCGGGCTGGCTGGTGATGCTCGTCCTCACCAACCAGATCGCCTACTGGGTCGTCACCCGGCTCTCCACCACCACCGGGCAGCACGCCGTCGAGGCGGGCCTCGCGGGCGGCGCCGGCTACACCGCCTACAGCAACGCCTACCAGCTGTGGATCGTCCCGCAGGGCATCATCACCGTCTCCCTCGTGACCGCCCTGATGCCCCGGATGAGCTCGGCCGCCACCGAGGGCGACCTCGCCGCCGTGCGCCGCGACGTCTCCTACGCCCTGCGCTCCAGCGCCGCCCTCGTCGTGCCGGCCGCCGCGCTGTTCGCGGCCCTCGCCCCCTGGGTGATGGGCAGCGTCTTCGAGTACGGCCGCACCGGCGCCGCCGACATCGAGGTCATGGCGGGCATGCTCGTCGCCTTCGCACCCGGCCTGATCGCCTTCTCCGCGCAGTACGTCCTCTCGCGCGGCTTCTACGCCCTCTCCGACACCCGGACCCCCTTCTTCCTGAACCTGGTCATCGCCGGGCTCAACGCCGCTCTGTCCGCCGCCGCGTACTTCCTGCTGTCCCCGCGCTGGGCGGTCACCGGCATGGCCGCCGCCTCCTCCGTCGCCTTCCTCGCGGGCGCCGCCGTCACCGCCCACACCCTCGGCCGCAGGCTCGGCCCGCGCACGGGGACCCGTACCGAACGGCGCGCGAGTGCAGTACGGACCCACCTCCGGCTGCTGGCCGCCTGCGCCCCGGCGGCCGTCGCCGGGTACGCCGCCGCCCGCGCCGCCGACCCCTTCGGCAACTTCGCCGCGGTCGGTGCGGGAACCGTCGCACTGGCGCTGGTCGTCGTACTCCTCGCCGGGCCCTTGCGCCTGACGGAGATCACCGACCTGCTGGACTCCCTGCGGCGCAAGACCGGCCGGTAGCGGGGGGCAAGGCGCCACGCACCACCCTGGGATACTGACCGGATGCCACGCGTACTGCTGATCGAGGACGACCCTTCCATCCGGGAAGGAGTGGGCCTCGGCCTGCGCCGCCGCGGCCACGAGGTGAGTTCCGCCGAGACCGGCGAGGAGGGGCTCGCCCTGATGGGCGGCTTCCGGCCCGAGCTCGTCCTGCTCGACCTGATGCTGCCGGGGATCAACGGCGTTCAGGTCTGCCGCCGCATCCGCGAGAACAGTCAGGTACCGATCATCATGCTCACCGCACGCGGCGACGACTTCGACATCGTCGTCGGCCTGGAGGCCGGCGCCGACGACTACATCGTCAAACCCGCCCGCACCGAGGTCATCGAGGCCCGCATCAAGGCCGTGCTGCGCCGGCTCAGCGACCCGGTGGGCGCCCGCCCCGGGCTCGAGCACCACGGCGAGCTGACCATCGACCGCGCCGGGCTGAGCGTCGCCAAGAACGGCGAACGCGTGCCGCTGGCCCCCAGCGAGATCAAGCTCCTGCTGCACCTGTCGGCCTCGCCCGAGCAGGTCTTCTCCCGCCAGCAGCTCCTCGAGTACGTCTGGGACCACAGCTACCACGCCGACGCCCGGCTGGTGGACGCCTGCGTCCGCCGGCTGCGCACCAAGGTCGAGGACCCCGAGGCGAGCCCCCGCTACATACAGACCGTGCGCGGCTTCGGCTACCGCTTCGGGCCCCTGTAGGCCCGGGTGCGACGCATAGCCCCGCTGGGCCTGCGCACCCGGCTGATCGCCGCCTTCCTGCTGGTCGCCGCCATCAGCGCGGTGACCACCGCCGCCCTCACCTACCAGCAGGCGCGCAACGCGATCCTCAAGCAGACCCAGGACACCGCCGTCAGCACCCTGCGGGACCAGGTCGAGCAGCAGGAGATACGCCTCCCGCTGGACCAGGCGGAGCTCCAGCGCATCGTCATCGAACTCGGCAAGCGCGGCAAACCGCACCCGTGGATCGTCTTCGGCGAGTACGGCAGCCTGCGCGTCTCCACCAACCCGGGCACACCCACCTCCGGCGTGATCACCGACAACCTGCGCCAGAACGTCCGCCGCAACGACTACACCGCCTTCCAGCGGGTCGAGGACGCGCGCGGCAACTCGTGGCTCACCATCGGCGTCCCCGCCGTCTTCGAGCACAACGGATTCAAGGAATCCACCGGGGTCGTCTTCTTCGCGAGCGTCCCGCTCTCCACGGAGAAGCAGACCGTCGAGGCCATGGTCGACGCCGCCAAGCAGGGCGCCGTCCCGGGCCTGGCCATCGCGATCGTGCCCGCGCTGCTGGCCGCCCGCAGCGTGCTGCGCCCGGTCCGCGACATGCGCCGGGCCGCCCAGCGGCTGGGCAGCGGCCGCCTCGACACCCGTATCGAGGTCCGGGGCGCCGACGAACTCGCCGGACTCGCCCGCACCTTCAACGAGACGGCCCGCGCGCTGGAGCAGTCCGTGCGCGAGCTCCAGGACGCGGAGACCCGCGCCCGCCGCTTCGCCTCCGACGTCTCCCACGAACTGCGCACCCCGCTGGCCGGGATGCTCGCCGTCACCGAGGTCCTCGACGAGGACGCCGAGCGGCTCGACGCCGACACCGCGAAAGCCCTGCGCCTGGTAAGCGCCGAGACGGGCAAGCTCGCCGTCCTCGTCGAGGACCTGATGGAGATCTCCCGCTTCGACGCCCGGGCCGCCGAGCTCAACCTCGACGACGTGGACATCGCCGAAGCCGTGCGCAAGACCCTGGAGCGCCGCCACTGGGTCGACGACCGCGTCGTCACCGAACTCCCGGACGGGGTGCGCGCCCGGCTCGACCCGCGCCGCTTCGACGTGATCCTCGCCAACCTCGTCGGCAACGCCCTGCGGCACGGCGGCGCGCCCGTACGCGTCACCGTGCGGACCGCACCGGGCCAGGGCGGCGAACGGCTGCTGATCGACGTCGCCGACAGCGGCCCCGGCATCGCCCCCGAGGTGCTGCCGCACATCTTCGACCGCTTCTTCAAGGCCGACGCGGCCCGCACCCGTTCCGCCGGCAGCGGTCTCGGCCTCGCCATCACCCTGGAGAACGTCCGCCTGCACGGCGGCACCCTCCTCGCGGGCAACGGGCCGTCCGGGGGAGCCGTCTTCACCCTCGACATGCCGCTGGAGGCCCGCGTATGACACGGCGGAGAACGAGATACCGGGCCGCCGCCGCGGCGACGGCGGTGCTGGCGGGCTGCGCCCTGCTGCTCGGCGGCTGCGGGATCAAGCGCACCGGGGTGATCGAGAGCGGCCACGCTGCGAACATCAAGGTCCCCGGCGCCGGCAAGAGCACCGTCCTCTACTTCATCTCCAAGGAGGGCGACCGGCTCGTCCCGGCTCCCTTCACCCTGTTCGACGGCTACACCATCGCGCCCGCGGCGCTCGTGCGCCTGCTGCTGGACGGCCCCATCGGCCGGGCCGGGGAAGCCGGTCTCACGACGGCGCTGCCCCGGCTGCCCGGGGGGAAGTCGGACGCGGTGACGGTGAGTCCGTACGCGCAGGAGCGGGGGATGACGGTCCGTGTGCCGTTCGCCGTGGGCGACCTGTCGCCGCTGGCCCGCAAGCAGCTGGTGTGCACCGTCGGCGTCTCCGCCGTCCCGGACACCCTCAGCCCCGTCGTCCTCCAGGGCACCGACACCACGCTTCCCTCCGACGAGTGCGACCTGAACCGCTGAACCGCTGAACCGCTGAACCGCTGAACCGCTGAACCGGTGAGGCGGGCCGCGGGCGGCACGCGGGGTCGGCCGTGCTCTTGCGGGCGGGGCCGCACACCCGTCACGGTGACCCCATGGATCACGCCGCGGACGTCCCCGACGTCTTCGACCCCCGTATCTACGCCTCCGGCATCCCGCACGAGCGCTACCGGCTGCTGCGCGAGCGGCACCCCGTGGCCCGGCAGGCCGAGCCCGAGATCCAGGGCTGGCCCGCCGGGCCCGGCTTCTGGGCGGTCACCCGGCACGCCGACGTCGTACGGGTCCTGCGCGACCACACGACGTACTCCTCCTGGGTGGGCGCCACCCAGATCCGCGACCCCGACCCGGCCGACCTGCCGTTCCTGCGCCGCACGATGCTCAACCAGGACCCACCGGAGCACGGCACGCTGCGGCGGCTCGTCTCCCGGGCCTTCACCCCCGCCCGCGTCGACGCCTTCGCCGGGCGGGTGCGGGAGCGCGCCCGCACCCTGCTCGCCGCCGCCCGGGAGGGCGCCGAGGACGGCGCCGCCGACCTCGTGCGCACCGTCACCGACGAGTACGCGCTGCTGAACCTCACCGACCTGCTGGGCGTCCCGGCCGCCGACCGGGCCCTGCTGCTGGAGTGGACCGTACGGATCATCGGCTACCAGGACCCCGACGACGCCCCGGCCCCGGTCCTCGGCCCGGACGGCAGACCGCTCAACCCGCGCTCCCCGGCCCTGCTCGGCGAGATGTTCGCGTACGCCCGGGACCTGGCCGCCCACAAGCGCGAGCACCCCGGCGACGACGTGATGACCTCCCTCGCCCAGGCCGGACTCGCCCCGGCCGAACTGGAGATGTTCTTCTTCCTGCTCACCGTCGCGGGCAACGACACCGTGCGCAGTGCGGCCCCCGGCGGCCTGCTCGCTCTGGCGGGGGACCAGGACTCCTACCGCCGGCTCGCCGCGGGAACCGTCCCGATGGAGCGGGCCGTCGACGAACTCCTGCGCGTCCACCCTCCGGTGCTCAGCTTCCGCCGCACGGCCGCCGTCGACACCGAACTGGCCGGGCAGGCCATCCGCGCCGGGGACAAGGTGGTGGTCTTCCACGCCTCCGCCAACCACGACGAGCGCGTCTTCGCCGACCCCCACCGCCTGGACCTGGCCCGCACGCCCAACCCGCACGTTTCCTTCGGGGACGGCCCGCACGTCTGCCTCGGCGCCCACTTCGCCAGGCTCCAGCTGCGCGTCCTCTACGAGGAGTGGTGCGCGGCCATGCCCGCACCGGAACTGGCGGGCCCGCCGCGCCGGTTGGTGTCCAACTTCATCAACGGGATCACGCGGCTGCCACTACGGGTGTCAGGGCGGCCCGGGTGACATCGGCGACGAGCTCGGTCACATCGGGGCCGTAGGCCTGGGAGTTGACCACCTTCAGGACCAGGCAGAAGGCTTCCGTACCGTACTTGCGGGCCAGCTGCTTGTGGTTGCGGGCCAGATAGCGGGCGGCGGCCTGGTTGCTGACCGCGGTCTGCCCGGACAGCAGGAACACCGGCCGGCCGCCCTCCCCGCCCGCCAGCCTGGCCAGCACCACGTGTTCGACCCGCTCCTTGACCCACCGGTAGCTCTCACCGCCCACCTGGATCGCGCCCCGGTCCTCGTGCTCCTGGCTGTCGGTGTTGACCTGAACCCCCGGCAGCATCGAGGCCAGGTGCGCGACCGTACGGGTGTTGGACGTCGGGCCGCCGACGCAGAACTCGGCGCGCTCGCCGAAGCCCTGACGCGCCTCGTCGTGCGTGACGATCTGGACGTTCGCCCCGCAGTCCTTGATCAGCGCGGAGATCTCCAGCAGCGCGAAGGCGTCGTTGCGGTGCACCGACGATTCCTTGCCGCCCATCTGCCGGTTGACCACGAACAGGCAGTCCGAGCCGGTCGGCAGGCCGAAGAACACCTGCTTGCGGCGCAGCGTGCGGCGCCACAGATAGGTCCGGGAGAACCAGCCGAACCCGCCGCTCAGGGCGGTGGCTATCACCCCGAGCACGATGTTGCGCACGTCGTCGTTCATGCGGCGGATGGTAGCGGCCCTCCGGCCTTCCTGACGCGGGGGGTGCGGTGAAGTTACGCTGCGCGGGCCAGGCCTGACCGGCCGTCGACTGGAGGAACCGGATGCGTGGTCCCGCCGCACGTCAGTTAGCGCTCGTCGCCCTTGCCGGAGCGCTCGTCTCCACCGGGGCCGCGGCCCCTCCCACCCCGAAGACCCCACCGGCCAAGGTGCCGGTCGCCGTCGGCCACGGCGGCGCGGTCGCCAGCGTCGACGTCGACGCCTCCGCCGCGGGCATCGCCGTCCTGCGCTCCGGCGGCAACGCGGTGGACGCGGCGATCGCCACCGCCGCCGCGCTCGGAGTGACCGAGCCCTACTCGGCGGGCATCGGCGGAGGCGGCTACTTCGTCTACTACGACGCGCGCACGCGCCGGGTGCACACCATCGACGGGCGCGAGAGCGCCCCCGCCACGGCCACCGAGACCCTGTTCCAGGAGAACGGCCTCCCGATCCCCTTCGCGGAGGGCCAGACCAGCGGACTCGGCGTGGGCGTCCCCGGCACCCCCGCCACCTGGAAGAGCGCCCTGGACGCCTGGGGCTCCCGCCCGCTCGACAAACTGCTGAAGCCGGCCGAGAAACTGGCCCGCGACGGCTTCACGGTGGACAGCACCTTCCGGGCGCAGACCGAGCTCAACCAGGACCGCTTCAAGGACTTCCCGGCCACCTCGAAGCTCTTCCTGCCCGGCGGCGCCCTGCCGGTGGTCGGCTCCACCTTCAAGAACCCCGACCTGGCCGCGACCTACGCCGAACTCGGCCGCAAGGGAACCGGCGCGCTCTACCGGGGCCCCCTCGCCGAGGACATCGTCCGGGCCGTGCGCACGCCCCCGGTGGACCCGGCGGCCACCCGCAAGGTCCGCGCCGGCGACCTGACCACCGGTGACCTGCGCGCGTACGCCACCAAACGGCAGGACCCGACCCGGGTGGGCTACCGCGGCCTGGACGTCTACAGCATGGCGCCGTCCTCCTCGGGCGGCACCACCGTCGGCGAGGCCCTGAACATCCTGGAGCGGACCGACCTCTCGAAGCTGTCCGAGACGCAGTACCTGCACCGCTTCATCGAAGCCTCGCGGATCTCCTTCGCCGACCGAGGCCGCTGGGTCGGCGACCCGGCGGCGGTGAGGGTACCGACGCGCGAGCTGCTGTCCCAGCGCTTCGCCGACGCGCGCGCCTGCCTGATCGCGCCGGACCGCACGCTGACCAGCCCGCTCGCCCCCGGTGACCCGCGCAACCCGGCGCCCTGCGCCACCACCGGCAAAGCCGCCCCGACCACCTACGAGGGGGAGAACACCACGCACCTGACGGCCGCGGACCGCTGGGGCAACGTGGTGTCCTACACCCTGACCATCGAGTCCACCGGCGGCAGCGCGATCACCGTGCCGGGACGCGGCTTCCTGCTCAACAACGAGCTCACCGACTTCTCCTTCGCCCCGGCCGCACCCGGCGTCCCCGACCCGAATCTGCCCGGTCCCGGCAAGCGGCCGCGCTCCTCGATGGCCCCGACCATCGTGCTGGAGGACGGCCGACCGGTGCTCGCGGTGGGCTCCCCGGGCGGTGCCACCATCATCACCACCGTGCTCCAGACCCTGACCGGCCACCTGGACCGGGGCCTGCCGCTCGTCGACGCGATCGCCGCGCCGCGGGCCAGCCAGCGCAACCAGGCCACCACCGAGCTGGAGCCGGGTCTGTGGAACAGCCCGCTGCGCGCGGAGCTGGAGGCGATCGGCCAGGGCTTCCGGCAGAATCCGGAGATCGGCGCCGCGACCGGTGTGCAGCGGCTGCCGGACGGCCGCTGGCTGGCGGCGGCCGAGACCAGCCGCCGGGGCGGCGGCTCGGCGATGGTGGTCCACCCGCACGGAAGGCCGTAGCACCACGGCCGGCACCGCTGCCTAGAGGGCGGTCAGGATCCGCGGACCGTCGGCGGTGATCGCCACCGTGTGCTCCGAGTGCGCGGCCCGGCTGCCGTCGACCGTGCGCAGGGTCCAGCCGTCCCGGTCGCAGGTGTAGTCGTCCGTACCGCCCGCGATCACCATCGGCTCGATGGCGAGGACCATGCCGGGGCGCAGCTTCGTACCGCGTCCCGGCGGGCCCTCGTTGGGCACGCCCGGGTCCTCGTGCATGGCGCGGCCGATGCCGTGACCGCCGAAGCCGTCCGGGACGCCGTACCCGGCGGCGCGGCAGGTGGTGCCGATGGCGTGGGCGATGTCGCCGATCCGGTTGCCGGGCACGGCGGCGGCGATCCCGGCGGCGAGGGCCGCCTCGGAGGTCTCGATCAGCCGGACGTCCTCGGGGCGGGCCCGGCCGACGGTGAAGCTGACCGCCGCGTCCCCGGCCCAGCCGCCGAGCAGCGCCCCGAAGTCGGCGCTGACCAGGTCGCCGTCCCGCAGCCGGTCCTCGCCGGGGATGCCGTGCACGATCGCATCGTTCACCGAGAGGCACAGCACGGCGGGGAAGGGCACCGGCGCGAACTGCGGCCGGTAGCCCAGGAAGGGCGAGGTGGCGCCGGCCTCGCGGAGCACCTCGTGGGCCACCTTGTCCAGGTCCAGCGGGGACACCCCCACGTCGGCGGCCTCCCGCACGGCGGCCAGGGCGCGGGCGACCACCCGGCCCGCGGCGCGCATCTCGTCGATCTCTCGGTCCGTCTTCAGAATCACCATGCCAATAACTATACCGGTATAATAATGACGGGATAGTTATTGGCGTGCGGGGTAGGATGAGGGCATGGTCCGTACCCCTCTCACCCCCGAAGAGCGCGAGCGCGGCGAGCGGCTCGGCGCGCTGCTGCGCGAAGCCCGCGGCAGCCGCAGCATGGTCGAGGTCGCCGCCGGCGCCGGGCTCTCCGCCGAGACCCTGCGCAAGATCGAGACCGGCCGCGCGCCCACACCCGCCTTCTTCACGGTCGCCGCCCTTGCCGGGGCGCTCGGCCTCTCCCTGGACGACGTACTGCGACGCTGCGCGTTCGTCCCGGCCTGACGCCGGGACGCCCGCCCTCCCGCGCCCGCATCCAAGCGGGTCGGTTTCGCCCTCCTCGGCGCCCTCCTCGCGGGCGGCCTGCTGCTCGCCGCGTGCGCTGTCCCCGAGGACCGCCCGCACGCGGGTGACGTGGTCTTCCGCCATCCCGGCGACGTCGTCGGCCATGACCGGCTCCGGGAGGCGAGGCAGGCGGTCACGGTCGGCAGGGAACCCTGACTCTCGGCGTACCGGGCGCTGCCCGGGACCCGCTACGCGTCGCTCGACTGCACCCCGCACCCCGCCGATGTGGTGCCCTGCCCCTTCAGCAGCGGACCGCATGCCCTGCTCCGGTCGGTCAACGGCCGCACCGCCCACGCGCGCAAGGCCGTGCAGATCATGGACGCCAGGTCGGCCGTGTGTCCGCCGCCGTCGAAACGGCCGCTCAGGTCAGGCGTACTGGTTCGACCAGGGCACCTACGTCGACGGCATCGCCCAGGAGACCTGCCGCAACCTCATGCACGTCGGCTACGCGCTCGCCGCGTCCGCGCACATCGCCGGGACGAGCTGTTCGTGGCCCGGGAGACGGTCAGCCGCGGAGAGGCCCACCGGCCTGACACCGCCCACGGGACGCGCCTAGGGTGCCGGTATGGATCTCGAGGAGCTCGGCAGAGCGCGCTACATCAGTCTCACCACCTTCCGCAAGGACGGCACGCCCGTGGCGACCCCGGTGTGGGCCGTGGTCGACGGGGGCGAGCTGTACGTATGGACGCGCACCGAAACGTGGAAGGTCAAGCGGATCCGCAACAACGGGCGGGTCATCGTCACGGCGTGCGACGTGCGAGGGCGCGTCCAGGAAGGGGCCCGGGCGTACGAGGGCGAGGCCCGGCTGCTAGACGAGTCGGGGCTGCGGCGGGTGCGCAAGCTGATGTCGCGCAAGTACACCTGGCAGTACTGGCTGGTCGACGTGCCCGCCACCCTGGCGCGCCGGGGCAAGCGTCCGCACACCGCGATCGCCGTCAAGCTTTGAGGCTCCCGTAGCCCGCCCGTAACACAGGTGGGATCCAATGCGGTCATGGAGACCGCGACTTCACTGGCGATCAGTCAACTCTCCGGGTATTTACGGGGGTTGACACAGAGGCTGGATTCCGGGGCAGGCTGGTACGGGGAGTTCCTGCGCCGGGACCCGGACGGTGTGCGGGCCTGTCTCGACGGGACGGCGATGCCCCCGTGGGACCTGGTGGAATCGCTGCTGCGGGACCTGGCCGGAGCGCGGGGCGCGGAGTTCGCGACGCGCGAGACGGTGTACGCGGCCCAGCTGCGGGCCGTGGCCGTCACCGCGTGGGACCGGCTGCCGGGCGGCGAGGAGGAGCTGCGGACCCTGCTCGCGGCGGCGATCGACATGCGGGGCGAGGCGCAGAGCGCCCTGCGGAGCCTGACGGTACGGCTCGCCGGGGCCACCGACCGGGCGGAGACGGACGCCCTCGCCCGGGAACTGGCCTGGGCCCAGGACGATGTGGCCCGCGCAGCGGCCCGCCACGAGGACCTGGCCGCCCGGCTTCGGGCCCTGCACGCCGGCCCCGACGGGCTGTGGCCGAAGCGGCCGGAAGGGGCGCAGTGGCTGCCCGGGGTACCCCGGCAGCGGACGGTTCGGCGGGTCGAGCCATCCGCCGCCTCGCATGCCGAATCGCCCGCCGCCTCGTACGCCGAACCTTCCGCAGGCCGGTCGGCCGCCGGGCGGGGCACGGCCGAGGAGGCCCCCGCGCGGGCCGAGGAGCCGGTCGGCCGGGCCGAGGGGCGGTGGCTGCGCGGTGCGCGCCGCGCCGGAGGCGCCCGGTACGCGGGGTCGGCGGCCCCCGCCGCCGCCCCGGTCTTCACCCCGCCGCCGGGCCACCCGGACGGCGACGGCGCGCCGGATTCCGGTCCGGGCGGGGCGCTCCCCGCGCCGCGCGGGGCCCGCTTCGGCAGCCGGGACCCCGAACCCCGCACCCCGGACGGCCCCGCCGCCCACCACCCGGCGCACCGCCCCCCGCCCCGGCCCGCGTCGCCGGCAGGGCCTCCGGCCGGCGCCCCCGGGGCCGTTGCCGCCGCTCTCCTCGCCCTGCGCGCGCAGGGCCGCAGCGGCGAGGCGCACGCCCTGCTGTGCGAGGCCGCGGCCCGGCCCGCCGACCAGTTGCCGGGACTCGCCGTCGAGCTGACCCGGGCCGGCCTCGCGGCCGACTGGGCCACCCTGCTGTGGGAGGCGGCCTCGCTCCCACCCGAGCGGCTCGCGGCGGCCGCGGCCGCCCTCGGCGCCGCGGACCGGGAGGCCGACTGCGACGCCCTGCTGCGCCAGGGAGCCGCCCGCCCCGCGGGCGAGGTCGCGGACGCCGCCCTCGCCCTCGGCGGGGCCGGCCGGAGCCGCGAGGCCGACGCGCTGCTCGGCGCCTTCGTCCGGGTGCGCACCGCGGAGGAGGCGGCGGGGCTGGCCCGGCGCGACCCGCAGTGGTTCGCCCCGCGCCTGCTCCAGGTGGCCCGGGCCCTGCCCGGAGCCCGCTACCGCGACCTGGTCCACGCGCTGCGGGTGGCGGGTATCGCCGGTGCCCAGTAGTGCCATCCCGCTCGTCTGCTGACCGCATTCGATCACCTGGCGACGTAACGTGATCGACTACTCCAACCGCGCACGGCGCTCTTGCCCCAGGCGTTGACGAGGCCTACGTTCGACTCCCTACGCACACCGTCTACGTGCGTAGAACCCGGCGTTCCCGTCGCGAGGAGCAGCTCATGGCCCAAGTCGTCCGCGCCGCGCTGGTCCAGGCCACCTGGACCGGAGACACCGATTCGATGATCGCGAAACACGAGGAGTACGCCCGCAGGGCGGCTGCCGAGGGCGCGAAGATCATCGGCTTCCAAGAAGTCTTCAACGCCCCCTACTTCTGTCAGGTCCAGGAGCCCGAGCACTACCGCTGGGCCGAGGCGGTCCCCGACGGCCCGACCGTCCGGCGGATGCAGGACCTCGCCCGCGAGACCGGCATGGTGATCGTCGTACCGGTCTTCGAGCTGGAGAGCGAGGGCTTCTACTACAACACCGCCGCCGTCATCGACGCCGACGGCAGCTACCTCGGCAAATACCGCAAGCACCACATCCCCCAGGTCAAAGGCTTCTGGGAGAAGTACTACTTCCGTCCGGGCAACCTCGGCTGGCCCGTCTTCGACACCGCCGTCGGCCGGATCGGCGTCTACATCTGCTACGACCGCCACTTCCCCGAGGGATGGCGCCAACTGGGCCTGGCCGGAGCCCAGCTGGTCTACAACCCGTCCGCCACCTCCCGGGGCCTGTCCGCGCACTTGTGGCAGCTGGAGCAGCCCGCCTCGGCCGTCGCCAACGAGTACTTCATCGCCGCCATCAACCGCGTCGGCCAGGAGGAGTACGGCGACAACGACTTCTACGGCACCAGCTACTTCGTCGACCCGCGCGGTCAGTTCGTCGGGGAGGTCGCCAGCGACAAGGACGAGGAACTCGTCGTCCGCGACCTCGACTTCGACCTGATCAAGGAGGTCCGCGACCAGTGGGCCTTCTACCGCGACCGCCGTCCCGACGCCTACGGAGGACTCGTACAGCCGTGACCAACCCGACCCCGCTCCACAGTCGCCACCGCACCGTGCTGCCCGACTGGCTCGCGCTCTACTACAAGCACCCCATCGAGCTCACCCACGGCGAGGGCCGCCACGTCTGGGACGCGGACGGCAACCGCTACCTCGACTTCTTCGGCGGCATCCTCACCACGATGACCGCCCACGCCCTGCCCGAGGTCACCAAGGCCGTGTCCGAGCAGGCCGGACGGATCATCCACTCGTCCACGCTCTACCTCAACCGGCCGATGATCGAGCTGGCCGAGCGGGTCGCCGCCCTGTCCGGCATCCCCGACGCCCGGGTCTTCTTCACCACGTCCGGCACCGAGGCCAACGACACCGCCCTGCTGCTCGCGACGACGTACCGCCGCTCCAACCAGATCCTGGCGATGCGCAACAGCTACCACGGCCGGTCCTTCTCCACCGTGTCGATCACCGGCAACCGCGGCTGGTCGCCGACCAGCCTCTCGCCGCTCCAGACGTACTACGTCCAGGGCGCCGTCCGCACCCGCGGCCCGCTCGCCCACCTGGACGACGCAGCCTTCACCGCGGCCGCCGTCGCGGATCTGGAGGACGTACTCGGTCAGGCCCGCGGGGGAGTGGCCGCCCTCATCGCGGAACCCATTCAGGGAGTCGGCGGCTTCACCTCCCCGCCCGACGGCCTCTACGGAGCCTTCCGCGAGGTGCTGGACCGCCACGGCATCCTGTGGATCAGCGACGAGGTGCAGACCGGCTGGGGCCGCACCGGCGAGCACTTCTGGGGCTGGCAGGCGCACGCCCAGAACGGCCCGCCGGACATCCTCACCTTCGCCAAGGGCATCGGCAACGGCATGTCGATCGGCGGGGTGGTGGCCCGCGCCGAGGTGATGAACTGCCTCGACTCCAACTCCATTTCCACCTTCGGCGGCTCTCCGGTCACCATGGCGGCCGGCGTCGCCAACCTCGCCTACCTGCTGGAGCACGACCTCCAGGGCAACGCCCGGCGCGTCGGCGGCCTGCTCCTGGAACGGCTGCGCGGGATCGCCGCCACCGTGCCCGCCGTACGGGAGGTCCGCGGCCGGGGCCTGATGGCAGGCCTCGAACTCACCAGGCCGGGCACCGACGAGGCCGACCCGGACGCGGCCGCGGCCGTTCTGGAAGCCGCTCGCGAAGGCGGCCTGCTGCTCGGCAAGGGCGGCGGTCACAACACCAGCGTGCTGCGCATCGCGCCGCCGCTCTCCCTCACCGTCGCCGAGGCGGAAGAGGGCGCCGAGATCCTCGAACAGGCACTTCACCAGCTGCGCGGTACCCAGTAGGGGGATCACATGAGCATCCGCACCCTGATCCGCGGCGGCCTCGTCGTCACCGCCGCCGACGAAGTGCACGCGGACGTCCTGATCGAGGACGGCCGCGTGGCGGCGCTGGCCGCGCACGGCTCGGCGGCCGCCGGGGCCTGGACGGCCGACCGCACGATCGACGCCACCGGGAAGTACGTCATCCCGGGCGGGGTCGACGCGCACACCCACATGGAACTCCCCTTCGGCGGCACCGCCGCCTCCGACACCTTCGAGACCGGCACCAGAGCCGCCGCCTGGGGCGGCACCACCACCATCGTCGACTTCGCCGTGCAGAGCGTGGGCCACTCCCTGCGCGAGGGGCTCGACACCTGGTACGCCAAGGCCGACGGCAACTGCGCCATCGACTACGCCTTCCACATGATCCTCTCGGACGTCAACGAGAGGACCCTCAAGGAGATGGACCACCTCGTCGGCGAGGGGGTGACCTCCTTCAAGAGTCTCATTGGCTCGCGTGACCAGGAATTTCCACGGCGACTCGCCCACCTAGTGGGCATGGACGCCACGTGGTGAACGATGCGCGGCATTGCATCGCGGGATGCCAGCATCCCGCTGGCTGCCATCGCCGACCGGGGTACCGCCTTCATTACAGTATTCCGGTCGGCGGCCCTCCGACTCCGGCATTCCGACGGGAAGGGATTCCTCAGGTATGACCAGAACTCTCATTACCGGTGGCCTTATGATCACCGCTGCCGAAGAGCTGCACGCGGATGTTCTGATCGAGGATGGCCGCGTTGTCGCCATGGCGACCACGGGCAGCCAGGACTGGACTGCCGATCGGGTGATCGATGCCTCGCAGAAGTATGTGATCCCGGGTGGGGTGGACGCGCACACGCACATGGAGCTGCCGTTCGGTGGCACCTTTGCGTCGGACACGTTCGAGACCGGGACGCGAGCCGCCGCTTGGGGCGGCACGACGACAATCATCGATTTCGCCGTGCAGTCACAAGGGCAATCACTGCGGGCCGGCTTGGATACCTGGTACGACAAGGCCGACGGCAAGTGCGCGATCGACTACGCTTTTCACATGATCGTGTCGGATGTCAATGAACACACGCTCAAGGAGATGGACAAACTCGTCGAAGAAGGCGTAAGTTCGTTTAAACTGTTTATGGCATATCCGGGTGTCTTTTTCTCGGATGACGGGCAGATCCTGCGCGCGATGCAGCGCGGCGCCGCCAACGGCGGGCTGATCATGATGCACGCCGAGAACGGCATCGCGATCGACGTCCTCGTCGAACAGGCCCTCGCCCGCGGGGAGACCGACCCCCGCCACCACGGCGAGGTCCGCAAGGTGCTGCTGGAGGCCGAGGCCACCCACCGTGCCATCCAGCTGGCGCGGGTCGCGGGCGCACCGCTCTACGTGGTCCACGTCTCGGCGGAGGAGGCGGTCGCCGAGCTGGCCGCCGCCCGCGACAAGGGCCTCCCGGTCTTCGGCGAGACCTGTCCGCAGTACCTGTTCCTGTCCACCGACAACCTCCAGGAGCCGGACTTCCAGGGCGCCAAGTACGTCTGCTCCACCCCGCTGCGCCCCCGCGAGCACCAGGCGGCGCTGTGGCGGGGCCTGCGGACCAACGACCTCCAGGTGGTCTCCACCGACCACTGCCCGTTCTGCTTCCGGGGCCAGAAGGAACTGGGCCGCGGGGACTTCTCGAAGATCCCCAACGGGCTGCCGGGCGTGGAGAACCGGATGGATCTCCTCCACCAGGCCGTCCTGGACGGGCACATCAGCCGCCGCCGCTGGATCGAGATCGCGTGTGCGAGCCCGGCCCGGATGTTCGGCCTCTACCCGCAGAAGGGCACCATCGCCCCGGGCTCCGACGCCGACATCGTCCTCTACGATCCGCACGCCGAGCAGGTCATCTCCGCCGAGACGCACCACATGAACGTGGACTACTCGGCGTACGAGGGCAGGCGGATCACCGGACGCGTCGACACCGTGCTCTCGCGCGGCGAACTCGTCATCGACCAGCGCGAATTCACCGGCCGGGCCGGCCACGGGGCCTTCGTCCCCCGCTCCACCTGCCAGTACCTGTAGAGCTCAAGGAGCCGCCCCATGGACTTCGGCCTCGTCCTGCAGACCGACCCGCCCGCCTCCCAGGTCATCAGCCTCATGAAGCGCGCCGAGCGCAACGGCTTCCGCTACGGCTGGACCTTCGACTCGGCGGTGCTGTGGCAGGAACCGTTCGTCATCTACAGCCAGATCCTCGCCAACACGCAGAATCTGCACGTCGGCCCCATGGTCACCAACCCGGGCACCCGCACCTGGGAGGTCACCGCCTCCACCTTCGCCACCCTCAACGACATGTACGGCAACCGCACCGTCTGCGGGATCGGCCGCGGCGACTCGGCGATGCGGGTCGCCGGCCGGGCCCCCAACACCCTGGCCCGCCTGGGCGAGGCCATCGACGTCATCCGCGACCTGGCGGAGGGCCGTGAGGCCGAGGTCGACGGCAAGCCGCTGCGGCTTCCGTGGATCAAGGACGGGAAGCTGCCCGTCTGGATGGCCGCGTACGGGCCGAAGGCGCTCGCCCTCACCGGCCAGAAGGCCGACGGGTTCATCCTCCAGCTCGCCGACCTCTACCTCACCGAGTGGATGGTCAAGTCGGTGCGCGAGGCCGCCGTCGCGGCCGGCCGCGACCCGGCGGAGATCACCATCTGCGTGGCGGCCCCCGCGTACGTGAGCGAGGACCTCGCGCACGCCCGCGACCAGTGCCGCTGGTTCGGCGGCATGGTCGGCAACCACGTCGCGGACCTCGTCGGCCGCTACGGCGAGCACTCCTCGATGGTCCCCGACGAGCTCACCGAGTACATCAAGGCCCGCCAGGGCTACGACTACAGCCACCACGGGCGGGCCGGGAACCCGTCCACCGACTTCGTCCCCGACGAGATCGTCGACCGCTTCTGCCTCCTGGGCCCGGCCGAGGCCCACATCGAAAAGCTGCGGGCCCTGCGCGACCTGGGCGTCGACCAGTTCGCCCTCTACAACATGCACGACGCCCGGGAGGCCACGATCGACGCGTACGGCTCCGACGTCATCCCGTCGTTCGGCTGAGTGCGTTGTGGCAAAGGGAGTCCCTGTTCGACGAACCGGGACTCCTTCGTGTGCGGAGCATGATCGCGACGGGGTGGGGGCAGGCAGCGGACGG
>NZ_JBIWCL010000036.1:0-66555 GCF_044761485.1 Streptomyces sp. NPDC097617 | reverse complement strand
ACCCTGTGGGAGAGTAGGACGCCGCCGAACAATTATTGCGGAAGCCCCGCACCAGCCCTTATGGGCTCGGTGCGGGGCTTTTCTGCGTTTACGGCGAATTTTATCGACGGTGCGCCCGGGTTTCCGAAGCGGGCCAGATAGCCGACATCGTGCGCGAGCCGGACCGGCGGTCTGGGTGGAAGGTCAGAGTGACTGCGAGGTCGCGGTCCAGGGGCCGGCCGAAGGAGCGCGCGGCAACGTGACTGAGCGCCCTGACATGCGAATTCATAGGTGAAGCATCCATGATCCGTGGCTAGGATCTCCACGCATGAGCGAGACCAGGCACGTGATACGTGCAGTACGCGGTGACGAGTGGGCGAAGGTCAAGGAGCTGCGGATCGCGGCGCTGCACGACCCGGCTGCGCCCGTGGCCTTCCTTGAGTCGGTGGAGGAGGCGCAGGGGCAGCCCGACGAGTTCTGGCAGGGGCGCGCCGGGGGTGCGTCCCACGGGCGGGCGTCGCGGCAGTTCGTCGCCGAGGCGGCCGACGGGACGTGGGACGGATCGGTGACCGTGCTGGTCGAGGAGGGCGGGACCACCGACTTCTTCGACCAGGGCGTCGAGCGGACGCAGGGCCACCTCGTGGGCGTGTTCGTGCGGACCGAGCAGCGGGGGACCGGGCTGACCGAGGCCCTGTTCGCGAGCGCGCTGGAGTGGGCCTGGGGGCTGGAGGAGCCGGTGGTGGAACGCGTACGGCTGTTCGTGCACGAGGACAACGCGCGGGCCGCCGCCTTCTACCGGCGCTACGGGTTCGAGCCGAGCGGCACGGTGGTACCGATGCCGGGGAACACGGGCGCCAAGGAACTGGAGTACGTGTTCCAGCGGCCGACCGGGGTCTAGAGGTCGCCCTCCGGCCAGCGGGAGCGGGCCTGTTCGCGGCTGCGGCACAGCGCGAGCAGGGGGAGCGCTCCCGTGGTCAGGAGTTCCGGGAGCTGGGGGATCGGGGCCACGGCGGCCACGTCGTCCAGCACCAGGGAAAGTGGTGGGTCGAGCCGACCGTGGGATGACCGTGCGGCCATGCGGCGGCCGTGCTCGACCACGTACGAGGCGAGTGCGGTGAGCAGGGGCATCGCACCCGGGTGGGTGCGGGGATCCTCCAGAGGTTCACCCACCAGGTAGAGGGTGCCCCCTTCGGCCACGAATGATGCCAAGGTGAGGGCATCTGTTCGGTTCGGGTTGCAGGCCTCGCGGATGTGGATCGAGGTCAGGCAGGACAGGACACGGGCCGTCAGGTTCTGGGCCAGCTCGCGGCGTTCGGGGTGGGCGGTGAGTGCGCTCTCCAGCTCGCCGGCCGCGCCGGGGGCGGCCTGGGGGTGCGTACGCAGGATGCGGACTGGGTCCTGGGCGTTGTTGCCCTGGGCCCAGCGGTGGAGCAGCTTGAACGGGCGGTCGTCCAGGGCGGCGGCCTGGAGCCAGCTGCGCAGTAGGGTTTCGGCGGTGTCGGCCACGGCCGCGTCCATGCGGGCCTGGGGCCGTACGGGGGCCAGCAGCGCGATCGCGCGGGCGGCGGCGGTCTCGCGGTCGGCGCAGCCATCGGCGGGGTTCCAGTGCATGCGGGCCGGGGTGTCGCACAGGTGGGTGGGGTCGTAGAGGAGGACCGGGCCGAGTTTGGCGCGGGCGTCCTTGGTCTCGGCCCAGAGGGTGGGCGAGGAGGTCACGATGAGGGCTGCGCCCTCGGTCTCGGCGATGCGGTGGGTGGCTGCGCGGAAGCGGTCGTGGGGGCCGGCGTAGGTGAGGGCGTCGGGTGCGGTCTGGGGGGCGTAGCCGACGGGGGCGCTGCCCCCGGACCCCCGCGCCTCGAACGCCGGCGGGGCTGGGATGGTGGCCGACGGTCCAGGGATCGCCGCCTGTGCGGCTGGGATCGTGGCCTGTGGGGTGGGGGGCTCCGCCGGCTGTTTGGCCAGGGCGCGGCGGGACTTGGTGCGGGCGATCACGCCGATGGCGAAGACCGTGAGGACGAACAGCACCAGGAGCTGGCTGACGAACAGGCCCCAGAACAGGCCCCAGCCCGAGAGGGCCGCCGGGTCGGTGTCCGGCCAGGCGGCCGGGATGTCGTGCGGCTGCGCTATCAGGGCGCGGACGGCCTCCGGGGTCCGGGTGAAGGTGACCGTGTCGGGCCACGCGCCCTTGGCGGCGACGGCGGCCAGGCCGGTGGCCGACCAGACGAGGACGGCGAGGCCGAGCAGGAAGGCCAGGAGGCCGACCAGCAGGCCGTCCGGGACACCGCCGCGCGCGGGGGTCTCCGTACGTCGTGCGTCGTGCATGGTCAGGCCACCGTGGTCGCGGAGCCCGGGCCGCCGCGGCGGCGTTCGATGGACAGGGCCCGTTCCTCCGCCTCCAGTTCGGCGGCGAGCATGTCGGCGGGGAGCCGGGTGGGGGCGGAGGACTCGGTCATGGCGCGGTCGGTGAAGACGAGAGGGCGTTCGGCTTCGGTGATCAGGTGTTTGACCACCTGGACGTTGCCGTTGACGTCCCAGACCGCGATGCCGGGGGTGAGCGTCGGGATGATCTCGACCGCCCAGCGTGGGAGGCCGAGGACCCGGCCCGTGGCTCGGGCCTCGTCCGCCTTCTGGGCGTAGATGGTGCGGGTGGAGGCCATTTTGAGGATGGCCGCGGCCTCGCGTGCGGCGGCGCCGTCGACGACGTCGGACAGGTGGTGGACGACGGCGACGAAGGACAGGCCGAGGCGGCGGCCGAACTTCAGCAGGCGCTGGAACAGCTGGGCCACGAAGGGGCTGTTGATGATGTGCCAGGCCTCTTCGACGAGGAAGATGCGCTTCTTGCGGTCGGGCCGGATCCAGGTGTGCTCGAGCCAGACTCCGACGATCGCCATGAGGATCGGCATCGCGATGGAGTTGCGGTCGATGTGGGAGAGGTCGAAGACGATCAGCGGGGCGTCGAGGTCGATGCCGACGGTGGTCGGGCCGTCGAACATGCCGCGCAGGTCGCCGTCGACGAGGCGGTCGATGACGAGCGCCACGTCGAGGCCCCAGGCCCGGACATCGTCTATGTCGACGTTCATCGCGAGGGCCGATTCGGGCTCGGGGTGGCGCAGTTGTTCCACGATGTCGGTCAGGACCGGCTGGCGGGTGGTGATGGTATCCACCACGTGGGCGTGCGCGACCTTGAGGGCGAAGCCGGCGCGCTCGTCGAGGCCGTGGCCCATGGCGACTTCGATGATGGTCCGGAGCAGCGCGAGCTGACCGGTCGCGGTGATCGCCGGGTCGAGGGGGTTGAGGCGGATCCCGTCGTCGTTGGCGGCGATGGGATCCAGGCGGATGGGGGTTATCCCCAGCTGCTGGGCGATCAGGTTCCACTCGCCGGCGCCGTCCTCGCCCTGGGCGTCGAGGACGACGACCTGGCGGTCCTTGAAGCGGAGCTGGCGCAGTACGTACGTCTTCTCCAGGGCGGACTTGCCGTTTCCGGATTCGCCGAGGACCAGCCAGTGGGGGGCCGGGAGCTGCTGTCCGTACAGCTGGAAGGGGTCGTAGATGTAGCCCTTGCCGCTGTAGACCTCGCGGCCGATGATGACGCCGGAGTCGCCGAGTCCGGGGGCGGCGGTGGGCAGGTAGACGGCTTGCGCCTGCCCGGTGGAGGTGCGGACGGGCAGGCGCGTGGTTTCGACTTTGCCGAAGAGGAAGCTGGTGAAGGCGTCCGTCAGGGCGGACATGGGATCTCGCATGGGCGGCACTTCCCTCCAGCTAGCGTCGGATGCCGGTGGCGAACGGCAAGGTGTTGACGAAGGCGCGGTGGTGCTCGCGGTCGCACCATTCCAGCTTCAGGTAGGACTTGCCGGCGGAGGCGCGGATCGTCCGCTTGTCGCGGGCGAGTGCCTCCGGCGAACGCGAGGACACCGTGATGTACCCGACGAGGTTGACTCCCGCCGCACCGCTGGCGAGATCTTCACCTCTTTGGTCGAGTCGGCCGTGGGCGGCGATGTCGCGCGGGTCGACGGTGCGGTTCATCTTGGCGGCGCGGGAGGCGTCGGCCTCGTCGTTGGTCTTCTCGGTGAGCATGCGCTCGATGGCCACCTCGGTGGGCTCCAGGTCCATGGTGACGGCGACCGTGCGGATCACATCGGGGGTGTGGACGAGCAGCGGGGCGAGGAAGTTGACGCCGACGGGCGTCATCGGCCACTCCTTGACCCAGGCGGTGGCGTGGCACCAGGGGGCGCGGGTGGAGGACTCGCGGGTCTTGGCCTGGAGGAAGGTGGGTTCCACCGCGTCGAGCTCGGCCGGCCAGGCGTTGCGCTTGGTCATGGCCTGGATGTGGTCGATGGGGTGGTCCGGGTCGTACATGGAGTGCACGAGGGAGGACAGGCGGCCCTGGCCGAGGGGCTGGCGGACGCGGATGTCGGCCTCGGCGAGGCGGGCGCAGATGTCGGTGAGCTCGCGGGCCATGACGATGGCGAGGCCGGCGTCGCGGTCGAGCTTGCGGCCCTTGTGGGAGGTGCCGGCGCGGGCGATGGCGTTGGCCTCGGCGGCGAGTTCGCGCGTGTAGTGCATGCAGGCGACGAGGTACGCGCGGTGCTGCTCGGAGGAGGTGGACACCATCGACTGGAGCTGGTCGTAGGAGTCGCGCAGCCAGCCGGGGGACTGGGTGTCACCGCGCTGGGCCACGTCCTTGGCGTGCGCGTCCGGGTCGGCCGGGAGGGTGCGGGCGAGCATCTGGAGGCGGGTGACGAAGCCGTCGCCGTTGGCCACGTGCTTGAGGAGCGTGCCGAAGCGGTCGACGAGGGCTTCCTGGTCCTCGCTGTCGCGCAGGCCGACGCCGGGGCCCTCGATCTCGATGGCGGCGGTGACGGTGCGGCGGTCGGCGTGCAGGAGGACGGCGATCTCGTCGGGGCCGAAGGGGGCGGCGAGCCAGTTGATGCGGCCGATGCCGGGGGGCGGGCCGACCTCGACCTCACGGCCGTCGGAGCCGCGGATGCCGGCTTCCATGGCGCTGGAGCGGTACGTGGTGCCGCGGCGCAGGGTCCGCTTGTAGCTGCGGTTGATTTCGAACCAGCGGTAGAAGGTGCGGCCCTTGTACGGGACGTACACGGCGGCGAGCGCGACCATGGGGAAGCCCGCGAGGCTGACGATGCGCAGGGTGAGGTCGGGGACGAGCAGTCCGCTCATCATGCCGAAGAACGCCCCGGCGATGATCAGGGCGATCTCGCCGGTCTCGCGGTTCTTGCCGACGATCGCGTTCGGCCGGGCGCGGCCGATCAGATACGTGCGGCGGGGCGCGACCGGGTGCAGCTGGTGGGACTGGGTCGTCAACGCCCGTCACCTCCTGTGTTCCTCGTACTCGAGCTCGTGCGGGGCGGGGGTGCGGCGGAGGGGACAGATCCGCCGCCGGCCCCGCCGCCGGAGGTGGGGCGGCTGCTGTGGGCGGCCACGCCTCCGGAGAGGGGGTTGGCGGGGCGGGGGGCGTTGTTGCCGCCACCGCCGTCGCCTCCGCGGTGGGCGCCGCGGCTGCTGTGGGTCTTGATGCCCTGCGAGACGAGGGAGGCGGGGGAGCTGATGACGGCGGCCGCCTGGGCGCCGTCGGTGGCCTTGCTGCGGCCCGCGCGGGCGGAGGCGATCTCGTCGCCGAAGCCGGGGACGAAGCGGTAGATCATCGCGGAGGCGAAGATCGCCAGGAGGATGATCGCGAGGCCGGTGACGACGGCGGAGAAGGCGTTGGGGCCCTTCTCGCCGGTCAGGGCGCCGGCGAGGCCGAGGACGATGACGATGACCGGCTTCACGAGGATGACGGCGATCATGATGCCGGCCCAGCGGCGGACGTGGCCCCAGAGGTTGCGGTCGACGAGCCCGGCGTAGACGACGACGCCGAGGAGGGCGCCGACGTAGAGGAGGGCGGCCCGGATGAACAGCTCCAGGTAGAGCACGCCGGCGGCGAGGACGGTGACGAGCGCGACGACGATCAGCATGATCGGGCCGCCGCCGATGTCGTCGCCCTTCTTGAGGGCCTCGGAGAAGGAGCCGAAGAAGACGTCGGTCTGTCCGCCGGCGGCGGAGGCGATGACCTCGGTGACGCCGTCGGTGGCGGAGACGACGGTGTAGAGGATGAGCGGGGTGAAGGCGGAGGCGAGGACGGTGAGCCAGAGGAAGCCGATGGCTTCGGACATGGCGGTGGTGAGGGGGACGCCGCGGACGGCTCGCTTGGCGACGGCGAAGAGCCAGAGGACGAGGGTGAGGATGGTGGAGGCGGCGAAGACGACGGAGTACTGCTTGAGGAAGGCGGGGTTGGTGAAGTCGACCTCGGCCGAGCCCTTGACCGCTTCGCTGAGCTTGGTGACGATCCAGGCCGCGGCGTCGGCGCAGCCGCGGGCGAGGGAGGCGAGGGGGTTGAGGGCGTCTCCGCCGTCGCTTGGCGCCAGGCCCGTCTGCGGGGTGCCGCCGGATGTGCCCGTGCCGCTCTGGCAGTACTGCTTGGAGGGGCCGTCGAGAAGGGCGCAGGGGTCGTTGGTCGCCTGCGGGGTGGCGGTCGGTGTGGGTACGGGTGCGGCGTGGGCCCGGGTGGCCAGGGCCGTCACGGCGAGGTGGGCGGAGGCGATCACGCCCAGCCGCGCGGGGAGCCGGCTAGCGGGCATAGGTGAATCCCCCGAATTCCTTGATGGCCTTGCTCATGTCGTCCGACGTCGACACAGGGACATCGCCGGGAACCGGGGCGGGCCCGTCCTGCTGGGTGTCGTCGACGACTCTCCAGCCCTCGCCGATCCAGCTCAGTTCGAAGGTCCAGGTCTTCCAGAGCGTGCGCACCGGGTCGGTGGACTTGGGCCCGGACATGCCGATCAGACCGGTGTACCAGACGGCCACCTTGGCGGCGTTCGGCGCGTAGCTCTCCACCCGGGTGCCGATCGGGACGGTACGGGTGACGAAGGTGCTGCCCTGCGGGGCGTTGCCGTTGGCGTCGAGCCCCAGCTTCGCGAGGAAGTCGGCTGAGTAGGCCTCGTCCTGAGGGTCCTTCAGCCGAGCTGCCACGTCGGGTGCGTAGATGCCGTCGACCAGAGCGTGCCGGGTGTTCTTCTTGAACATGCCGTCAGAACCGAGTGCCACCGCGAAATTGGCGGCCGCCGACTGCGCGCCCTGTTCGTCGTGGGCGAAGCCCTTGGGGATGCCGGCGGACTTGCCCGTGACCGGGTCCGTGCCCGTGGCTGCCGTGGAGGAGGCGGCCGGGGGTTTGTCCGATGCCTCGTCCGAGGGGGTGTCCGGGCCGGAGTTGGCGAAGGCGATGGCCGCGATCAGGAGGACCACCACGCCGACGACTGTGATCAGGCTGCGGGAGGTGCGCGGGGTGCGGCGGGTGGGGCCGTACGGGTCGGCCGGGGTGTCCGGGAGGAGGGTGCGGGTCTGGCCGGTGCCGCCGACCTCGCCGTAGCCGCCGGCGCCGCCGTACTGGTCGTCGTTGCTCATTGCCTGTCCGCCCCCTCCGCGTCGTACGACGGTAGCGCTGGTTCTCGCGTGGATGTGGTGTGGTGATACGTCATCAGCTACGCGGACCGGCGCGCGACCCGGCTAGACGGCCATCCCGTAGACGATGGTGAACAGCGTTCCGAGGGAGCCGATGATGAAGACTCCGGTCAGCCCGGCCACGATCAGGCCCTTGCCCTGTTCGGCGCTGAAGGTGTCGCGGAGGGCGGTCGCGCCGATGCGCTGTTTGGCCGCCCCCCAGATGGCGATGCCCAGGCAGAGCAGGATCGCCACGGCCATGACCACCTCGATCATGACCTTCGCTTCGTTGCCGAGACTGCCGAAAGGCCCCCAGTTGGGGGCGATTCCGCCGATGATGGTGGTGATGTCGCCCTTTTCGGCCGCCAGGATCATGTAACTCACCGCCCCTGTATGGGTAGTTCCGGAAGCCCCATGCCCGACGGCAGGGGTTACGCACTATCTTCGCTGATGAAACCGCCGCCGTCGTCGACTTGACGGCTCTCTTTACCCGATCTCGCGGCCCGCGCTCCGCTTCCGCGCTCTGACCTGGGCAGAGGCGGGGTGTGCGCGCGAGAACATGCGGTCACTCTGTGTATCACGGGGGGTGACGCCGGGCAATGATTGTCGTCTTGTGGGTACGCGGTGGCGTGTGCGGCCGTGTTGTCAGTGGGGTGCGGCACGCTGGCGAGCATGACGACTCCATTGACTCTCGCGGACCTCGAGGCGGCCGTCCGGGCGGGATGGTCCGCCGAGACCTGCGAGCCCTCCGACATCACCGGGATCCCGTGGACTCCGGAGAATCCGGGTTGGGGGCACTGCGACATCACCGCTCTCGTGGTGCAGGACCTCGTGGGCGGGGACCTGGTCCTGGGCGAGGTGTTCCACGGCGGCAGACAGGAGGGCTACCACTGGTGGAACCTGCTGCCCGGCGGTATCCGCATCGATCTGACGCGGGAGCAGTTCCGGCGGGGGGAGACGGTCACACCGGGGCGGGTCGTGAAGCGGCCGGGCGGGCGGTTGCGCAGGCGTTGGGAGGAGTACCAGCTGCTGCGGCAGCGGGTCATCGACAAACTGGGGCCGTTGCCGGGGGTGATGGTGACGCAGGACGGTCGGAGGCTCGCGTATACGGACTTCGGCGGGCCGGGGGCGCCGCTGCTCGCGCTGCACGGGCATTTCGAGGCGGGGGCCACGGCTTTCGAGCGGCTGGCGCGGGAGGTGGGTCCGGCGTGGCGGGTGATCGCCCTGGACCAGCGGGGGCACGGGAACTCGGACCGTGCGGGGGAGTACGCGCGGGAGGGGTACGTGGCGGATGCGGCGGCCCTGCTGGAGCAGCTGGGGTTGGGGCCGGCGGTGGTACTGGGGCATTCGCTGGGCGGGGTCAATGCGTACCAGCTGGCGGCGCGGCGGCCGGATCTGGTGCGGGCGGTGGTGGTCGAGGACATCGGGGCGGTGGTCGACGGCGACCTGTCGTTCGTGCGGGAGTGGCCGAGGAGGGCCGCGACGAGGGAGGGGTTCCTGGCGGGGGTGGGGCGTGCGGCGCCGTATGTGGAGGGGGCGCTGAGGGAGTACCCGGACGGGTGGGGGACCGCGTTCGAGGCGGAGGACATGGTGGAGTCCCAGCGGGGGCTGAACGGGGACCACTGGGAGGACTGGCTGCGGGTGCGGAAGCCGACGTTGCTGGTGCGGGGGGATCGGAGCGGGGTGCTGTCGGCGGAGCATGCGCGGGAGATGACGGTGCGGAGGGCGGGGGTGCGGTTGGTCGAGCTGCCGGCGGGGCATGCGGTGCGGGTGGGGGACCCGGAGGGGTATTTCGCTGCCGTGCGGGGGTTTTTGGCGCGGGGGTGACGGTGCCGCCGGGCTGGGTTGGGCTGGGGTGTGCCGTCGCCGCGGTGTGCCGGGTGCGGCGCCGTTGCTGGGGCTCCGCCCCAGACCCCGCACCTCAAACGCCGGCGGGGCTGGAGGGGTGCGCCTCAAACGCCGGCGGGGCTGGAGGGGTGCCGGTGGGGCTGGAGGGGTGCCGGCGGGGCTTGGAGGGGGTGCCGGTGGGAGTGGAGGGGGTTGCCTGCAGCGCGGAGCGGGGGTGGAAGGGGTACGCCGGCGGGCTGGAAGTGGGGGTGGGGGGTCAGGTCCAGTGGGTGGGGCGGGTGAGGGTGGGGGGGATTTGGGTGGTGGGGTCGCCCTGGGCTGCGTTCAGTTGGGGTTGGGTGAGGAAGAGGGTGTCGCGGAGGTCCGCGCCGCGGAGATTGGTGTCGCGGAGGTCCGCGCCGATCATGTCGGCCGTGCGGAGGTCGGCGCGGGTGAGGTCCGCGGCGATCAGGTAGGCGCCGCGGAGGTTCGCGCCACGGAGGTCGGCTCCGGACAGGCGCGCGCCCATCAGATCGGCGCCGCGGTGGTTCTTCTTGCGGCCCGGCACTTTCGCCCGTACGAGTTCGCTGGTCTTCAGGAGCAGGGTGTTGATCCGCCGGCGGAGGGCGCCGACGTCCAGGTCGGTCAGGGCCTGCGCGTCCGCGCGGGTCCATTCCTCGGTCTCCGTCAGGACCCGGCGCAGGTCCGCGTGGACCTGGGCGGCCGCCGGGAGGGTCAACGCCTCGCTGACGTAGAAGAGCAGCTCGTGCAGCTGCCTCAGCACGGGGAAGACCGCGAACATCTGGCCGGCCGTGCCGGGGTGCGTGCGCCAGTCGCGGCCGCCGAAGGTGACCTGGGAGGCCTGCTGCCCGGCGCCGAAGCAGTCGAAGACCGTGCAGCCCTGGAACCCCTTGTCGCGCAGCCGGGTGTGGATGCCGCAGCGGAAGTCCTGCTGGAGGTTCTTGCAGGGGGTTCCGGCGGGCTTGTTCACGGCGAAGTCGCTCGACTTCGCGAAGGGCAGCGCCACGCAGCACAGCGCGAAGCAGTTCGCACAGTCGGCCTGCAGGACGGGAAGGGCGGGGAGGGCGGCGGCGGGATGGTTCGGCACGCCTCCCATTGTCCCCGGTCGGGGCGGGTTCCGGGGCGCTCGGTGCATCCGGGCGTTATCCACAGGGGTTGATCCACGGGGTGGCGGAGGTGAGCATCCTCGTATGACAGAAGTGATCGCAGTCGCCGTCATCACCCTTCTCGCCGTGATCAGTCCCGGCGCCGATTTCGCCATGGTGGTCCGCAACAGCTATCTCTACGGGCGCCCCACCGGCCTGTTCGCCGCCGCGGGGGTGGCGGCCGGCGTGCTGGTCCACGTCTCCTACACGATGCTAGGCGTCGGTCTGCTGATCGCCTCCTCCACCACGCTGTTCACCGCGATCAAGCTGGCGGGTGCCGCGTATCTGGTGTGGATCGGGATACGGACCTTCCGGGCGCGGGCCGAGGTGACCGTCGACCTGGAGTCGAAGCCGCAGCTGACCCGGCTGGGGGCGCTGCGGTCGGGGTTCCTGACCAATGTGCTCAATCCGAAGACGACGCTGTTCGTGGTGTCGACCTTCACGCAGGTGGTGAACCCGCAGACCCCGGTGTGGCAGCAGGCGGGCTACGGGCTGTTCATGTCGGCGGCGCACCTGGGCTGGTTCGGGGCGGTCGCGCTGTTCTTCTCCGTCTCGCGGCTGCGCGACCGGATGCTGAAGGCGCAGAAGACGTTGAACCGGGCCATCGGGTCGGTGCTGGTGGGGCTGGGCGTGGGGCTGGGGTTCGCCCGTTGAGTGAGCGGTAGGGGGTGGTGGCCCGGGTTACCTGTCGGTAGCGTGGTCGGTATGGGTGCCGAAGGGTTCTTCGAGCGGGTCGACGCCGGGCGGTTCCTGGCCACCGAGTACACGCGGGGTCCGTGGGACCCGGGCTCGCAGCACGCCGGGCCGCCGGCCGCACTGCTCGGGCGGGCCGTCGAGGAGCGGCCGGGCGCGCGCACGGACATGCGGATCGCCCGGATCACCTACGAGATCCTGCGCCCCGTGCCGATCGGCGAGCTGGAGATCACCACCAGTGTGCTGCGGGCCGGGCGCGGGACCGAGGTGGTCGAGGCCGCGCTCGCCCCGGCGGGCGGCGCGCCCGTGATGCTGGCGCGTGCCCTGCGGATCCGGGTCGCCGAGGAGGCCGTGCCGGCCGTGGTCCCGGGGCCGCAGCTGCCGCCGCCCGGGGAGGTGGAGCTGACGCCGTTCTTCCCCGTGCCCTGGGAGACCGGCTACCACTCGGCCATGGAGACCCGGTTCACCGAGGGCGCCTTCGTCGAACTGGGCCCCGGTACGTGCTGGATGCGGATGAAGGTGCCGCTGATCGCCGGAGAGGAGACCATGCCGCTGGACCGGGTGCTGGTCGCCGCCGACTCGGGGAACGGGATCAGTTCGGTGATGGACTTCGGGCGCTACGTCTTCATCAACGGTGACCTGACGGTTCATCTGCACCGCCACCCGGTGGGCGAGTGGGCGTGCGTGGAGGCCCGGACGAGTGTGGACGCGGCCGGGATCGGCCTCGCGGATGCGCTGCTCCACGACGAGAAGGGGCCCATCGGGCGGAGCGCGCAGAGTCTGTACGTGGCGCCGCGCTCCTAGCCCGTCACATCCCAACCCGCCTTCTTGGTACGGGAGTCGGTGTGGCAGGCTCGTGCCGGTGGAGGCCCTGAGAGACGTCGACCCCGCGCAGATCGGGGCGCATGCGCTGCTGGCCCGGCTGGGTGCCGGGGGGATGGGGCAGGTGTACCTCGGGCGTTCGCCCGGAGGGCGCCTGGTCGCCGTGAAGGTGATCCGGGACGAGATCACCGGGCATCCCGAGGCGCTGGCCCGGTTCCGGCGCGAGGCCGAGACGGTGCGTGCGGTGCGGTCGGCGTACACGGCGAACCTGATCGACGCCTCGCTGGCGGCGGCGCCGTACTGGCTGGCGACCGAGTACGTGGCGGGCCCGACGCTCGGGCATGCGGTGGCGGAGCGGGGCGGTCTGCCCGCGGACACCTGCCGGCGGCTGTTCGCGGCCCTCGCGGAGGGGCTGGCGAGTGTGCACTCGTACGGGGTGACGCACCGGGACCTCAAGCCGCAGAACGTCGTCCTGGGCGCGCAGGGGCCCCAGCTCATCGACTTCGGCATCGCGCGGGGTGTGGGGGAGACGGCCCTCACGCAGGACGGGCAGGCCCCGGGGACGCCGGGGTACACGGCGCCGGAGGTGCTGCTGGGCGCGGAGGCCGGGCCGGCGGCGGACGTCTTCGCGCTGGGCGCGACGCTGGCGTACGCGGCGACGGGGCGGCCGCCGTTCGGTACGGGCGTGGCGGCGACGGTGAGCTACCGGGCGGTGCACGAGCCGGTCGACGTGGCCGGGGTGGAGCCGGGGCTGGCGGGGCTGATCGAGGCGTGCGTGGCGAAGGAGCCGGCGGTGCGGCCGGGCCTGCGCGAGGTCATCGCCCGGTGCGGGGTGCGGGACGCGCTGATCGACGATCCGGTGTACGCGGCCCTGGGCGTGCTCGGCGACCCGGTGCCGATGCACGAGATGCGCACCGAGGGGCCCGGCCTCTCGTACGTCCCGACGCACCCCGAGCAGGCTCCGCAGCCCGCCCGGGGTACCCGGCTGCGGCGCGCTGTCCGCGTCGGCGCGGGGGTGGCCGTGGCGGTGACGCTCTCCCTGGCGGCGTGGAAGCTGCTCCCGTTCGACGGAAGCGGAAACGGCGGAGTGGCCCGGGACGGGGCCGACAAGGGTGGTGGTGCGCCGAGTACGCCGCCTGCGGGGCAGGGCGGGCAGGCCCCTGCGGCCACCGGCTCCAAGGGTGCTGCCAAACCACCGGCCGATTACATCGACAACAATCAGATATCGCGCTATGTATGGACGGGCTCCCCCGACCTGGACCTGGCTGTCCAGGGTGTCGGCCAGTGCAACCAGCCTGCCGAGGAGAAGTCTCCGGGCGCGGGCTTCCAGTCGGCCGTGTCGACCACCAGCGTCAACGGGAAGCCGGGTAGGTCCGCGTCCGTCAAGATGCGGATCAAGTACGCGGAGATGGCCCAGTCCGAGCCGCAGCCGTACTACGTGTCCGTGGCGGTCAAGTCCCCCCACGACATCGAACCGTCCACAGGCAAGCCGTTCCCGATGGACAACCGGGCCGTCGGCTACACGAGCAAACCCGTCGACATCTACACGCACTGGAAGTCTGGTGGTGATGTGACGCTCACGTACCCGGACGACTTCTCGATGCACGCCGCGGGCAAGACGTGGCCGGCTGTGCCCCTGTCCGCCGACCCCGGGGACTGGACGGTGGTCTTCTACCACGTCGAGGATGACCCTACGAAGTACGCGAGCATCGCCTGCTCCGGCTTCCAAGTGGGGTAGTAGGACATGCGACACGGCCGAATCGCACGTTGAAGTGACGGGGATGGGGGAGGGTTGACGGGTGCGCAGATTCTGGATGGTCGGCGGGATCGGGATCGGGCTGTGTCTGACGTTCGTGGCGCTCCTCGTCGTGGGGACGTACTCGGCGGCGGCGGGCCTCGTGGGGTCCGGTGCGGGTGGTCGTGCTGTCGGGTTGGCGAAGGGCGCCGTGCCGGCGAAATACCAGGCGCTGGTGGAGAAATGGGGCAACCTCTGCCCGGCCATCAACCCGGCCCTGCTCGCTGCCCAGCTGTACTCCGAGAGCGGTTGGAACCCGAGCGCCGTGAGTCCGGCGGACGCGCGAGGTATCGCGCAGTTCATTCCCGGTACGTGGGCGGGTCACGGCATTGACGGTGATGGGGACGGGGACCGGGACATCTGGGACCCGAACGACGCGATTCCCTCAGCGGCTTCCTACGACTGCCAGCTGGCCAAGGACGTGGCGAGCGTGCCGGGGGACGACGCGTCCAACATGCTGGCGGCCTACAACGCGGGGGCGTACGCCGTCATCAAGTACGGCGGGGTGCCCCCGTACAAGGAGACCCAGGGGTATGTGAAGGCCATTACGACTCTGGCCAAGAGTTTCGAGCGGCCCGTGGGGCGGGTGGCGCCCTCGCAACAGGCTGCCGGGGCGATCTACTTCGCGCAGAAGCAGCTCGGGACGCCGTATCTGTGGGGTGGCAACGGGACGCCCGATCAGGACGGGCGGTTCGACTGCTCCGGGTTGACCAAGGCCGCTTTCGAGACCGTGGGGGTCGAGTTGCCGCGGGTGGCGAACGACCAGTACAACGCCGGGTCGCACCCTTCGCGGGATCAACTCCTGCCCGGTGATCTCGTCTTCTTCTCCGACGATCTGACGAACTCCCGGGAGATTCGGCACGTCGGGCTGTATGTGGGCGGCGGGTACATGATCAACGCCCCTTACACCGGCGCCGTCATCCGGTTCGACAAGATCGACACTCCCGATTACTTCGGTGCGACGCGTGTGACCAAGGATGGTGCGGAGGCTCTTCCGGAGCGTCCCGCCGCTGGTCGGGCCTCGTAGCAACTCTCCGTAAGGCAAAGGCCCTGAGCTGCGACGATGAGTCACTCTTCGATAACGTTGGAGTGATCATTGCGTGGAGAATGGAACGTAGGAGCCAGAACGGGCGTTCCATGAGCGCGGGGGTTGATCAAGTGGGGGCGGAGGGGCGCACACAGGGGTGCGTCCGCAGGGGACCACGGCAAGGGCAAGGGGCCGCTTCACCATGGCTGGACTCACAACAGGTGGGCCGAACGTGGATGTCAGCCTGCTGTACGAGATCAACGGAGCGGCCCGGCACGCTCCGGCCTGGCTCGACCGGGTCGTGAGCCTGGTCGGGGAGTACGGGATCCTGCTGGCCCTGGTGCTCCTGGTCCTGTGGTGCTGGCGCGGTGCCCGCCGGCAGGACGATGCCACCGCCGCCGAGACCTTCGCCGCGCTCGTGTGGGCGCCGCTGGCCGCCGGAACGGCGCTGCTGGTGAATGTGCCGTTGCGTGAGTTCGTCGGGCGGCCGCGGCCGTTCGTGCAGCACGAGGGCCTCCACGTGCTCGATCCCGGCTTCGGCTCGGGGCTCGGGCACACCGAGTTCTCCTTCGTCAGCGGCCACACCACCCTCGCGATGGCCCTGGGCGTAGGCCTGTTCGTGGCGAACCGGAGGATCGGCGTCCTGGGGATCGGGCTGGCCTTCGCCGAAGGCCTCTGCCGGGTCTACATGGGCGTCCACTACCCGACCGACGTCATCGGCGCCTTCGCGCTCGGCACCGCCGTGGTGCTGCTGCTCGCGCCGCTCGCGATGGCGGCCCTGGCACCGGTGGTGCGGAGGGTGGCCCGCTCCCGGCGCGCCGGATGGCTCGTACGGGACAAGGGCCGCGCGCTGCCCCGGCCGGTTGACCTGCCGCAGGCGCAGACCCCGCCCGCGGGGCAGCGTACGCACGAGAGCGACCTCGCCGCCTGACGACGCCGGCGGGCCGGTCTCAGGCTTGCGCGTACGCGTTCCACACGGCGAGCAGCACGGCCGTCAGCAGGCACAGAAACGCCGCCACGAAGCACATCCGGACCGCCGTCGGCCTCGCCCGCGGCCTGGCCCGTGGCCGGGGGCGGAGCGTCATGGATCGCCGCCGTCGGCGTCGCGGCGGTAGCGGGAGCGCAGCCACCAGCCGGTGACCGCGGCCGCTGCCGAGGTGAGTCCGATGGCCAGGGCCACGTCGGCCGGACTGTCCGCCGAGCCCATCGGGCCGGCCCAGGCCGCGGCGGCCGGGGCGAACGCGATGAGCAGGGCCCAGAGAAGGGCGGCGAGGCGGGCTGCGGATCCTGGCATGAGTCCAGGGCATCCGCTGCGCGGCACCCCGGCCAGCCGGGCGGTCCGAACGGCCTACCTAGGGGGTCGCGTGGCGGGCCGCGTCCTTGCGCGCCAAGTCGCGGGAGCGCCGGGCCGGGCCGCTCCAGCCGCAGGTGCAGACGGCGAGGCAGAAGGATCCGCGGTCGGCGGTGGATGTGGTGTGTCCGGTCGGGGGCTCCGGCTGCGCGTGCGGCCGCGGGAGCGACAGGAAGTCAAGCGGAGGGACCGGGGTCGCTTCGGTGTGCGGTTCCACACGTCCACGGTACCGGGGCGGGCGGCGGGCGGGGAGGGCGCGTCCCCGTGACGGGAAACCCCGGACCTCGTTAAGCGGAGCGGGTGGGGGCCTCGGGCAAGCAGCGGTCATGCGTTGGGGGTTGGCAGGCGATGGTGGTTCACCGGCACAGGCGTCGGCGTGGGCGTGCGGGTGAGGCGGTGCTCGCCGCCGGCGTCACCCTGGCGGTCGCGGCGATGAGCGGATGCACGGGCGGCGGAGACGACGACCGGCCCCCGGCGGCGGACGCGGCGGCAGACGCCGCGACGGTGGTCCGCGGGGCCGCCGACGCGCTGGTGAGGACCGGCAGCGCCCGGGCCCGTACGGCCATGGAGATGGCCACGGGCGGGACCCGGGTCACGATCCGCGGCGAGGGCGGCGTCGACTTCAAGAAGCGGATGGGGCAGCTCCTGGTGATGCTCCCCGCCGATGTGAAGGGCAAGGCCGAGCACCGGCCGATCACCGAGCTGCTCGTGCCGGGCGCGCTGTACATGAAGAACCGCGGCGCGGGCGTTCCGGACGACAAGTGGGTGAGGGTCGATACGACGACCCTCGGCGACGGGAACCTGGTGACGGGCGGGGCGACCGATCCGCTGGTCGCGGCCGAGCTGCTGCGGGGCGCGCAGGAGGTGACGTACGTGGGGGAGACCGAGGTGGCGGGCACCAAGGTGCGGCACTACCGGGGGACCACGGACATCGGGCGGGCCGCGCGGAGTGCGTCGCCGGAGGTGCGGGGGGCGCTGGAGGCGGCGGCGAAAGGGTTCAGCACGGACACCGTGCCGTTCGACGCCTACCTGGACGAGGAGGGGCGGCTGCGGAAGGTCCGCCACCGCTTCACGTACGTCAACAATGGCGTGATCGATGTGTCGTCCACCACGCTGTTGTACGGGTTCGGGACGCCGGTGACCGTCGTATTGCCCGCAAGCGGGGACATTTACGCCGGGAAGGTCGCCGACCAGTGAGGCGGGTGGGGGACGGGCGGCGCGATCGGGCCATGCCCCGGTATCCGGAAATGGTCCATCCGTGTCATGCGGCGGGAGGGGCTTCCTCCCTACGCTGAGAAGCCGGGCGCCGGCGCGTGGTGCGGTGCGGTATGACCGAAGACGGCCGGTGGCCGGTGGCAGATTGAGGTGACACGCGTGACTCCCGCAGGCGGTACGACGGTGCAGGACCACGTGGCTCTCGCCGAGATCGAGCTGTGCGGTGAGCTGATCATTGCCGCATCGGCGGCGGTCGAGGAGCGGCTGAGCCTGGACCGGATCGACGAGGTCCTGCTCGGGCAGTAGGTGGTGGGTGGTAGGTGGTAGCGCCGAGCGTTTCGGTGCGGCGCCGTTGCCGGGGCGCCGCCCCGGACCCCGCGCCTCAAACGCCGGCGGGGCTGAAAGGGCGCGGCTCACACGCCGGCGGGGTTGGAGGAAGTGCCTCGAGCGTCGGCCGGGCCGGGATGGCCCGGGTGGCTACGTGCGCAGGAGCCGGGCGATGGCCTTGGTGGCTTCCTCGACCTTGGCGTCGATTTCCGTGCCGCCCTTGACCGCCGCGTCGGCGACGCAGTGCCGCAGGTGCTCCTCCAGCAGCTGGAGGGCGAAGGACTGCAGTGCCTTCGTGCTCGCCGAGACCTGGGTGAGTATGTCGATGCAGTAGACGTCCTCGTCGACGAGCCGCTGGAGGCCGCGGATCTGGCCCTCGATCCGGCGCAGCCGCTTGAGGTGCTCGTCCTTCTGGTGGTGGTAGCCGTGGACGGCTCCGGAGCCCTCCGCCTCGATGGTCGTCATAGGTCCTCCCGTGGTCCGGAACGAGGGGATGGATACCCCTCATGGGTATAGGATACCGGGCCCCGCCGCGCGAGGCAGGGGTCCGTGGTCCTCACTCTGCCCGATGGAGGACACTGGGGAACGGCCGGTTAGCCGTGGCCGGGGGATGCGCCTAGCATCAGCCTGACCGAATCCAATGCACCCCGAGGACCTCACGTGCGATTTCGTCTGACCCCCAGGGAGACGAGCTTCTACGACATGTTCGCCGCATCCGCGGACAACATCGTCACGGGCTCCAAGCTCCTGATGGAACTGCTCGGAGCGGACTCCTCCGCCCGAGCCGAGATCGCGGAGCGGATGCGGGCAGCGGAGCACGCGGGGGACGACGCCACTCATGCGATCTTCCACCAGCTGAACTCCTCCTTCATCACGCCGTTCGACCGCGAGGACATCTACAACCTGGCCTCGTCGCTCGACGACATCATGGACTTCATGGAGGAGGCCGTCGACCTCGTCGTCCTCTACAACGTGGAGGAGCTTCCCAAGGGTGTGGAGCAGCAGATCGAGGTCCTGGCGCGCGCGGCCGAGCTGACCGCCGAGGCCATGCCGCACCTGCGGACGATGGACAACCTCACCGAGTACTGGATCGAGGTCAACCGCCTTGAGAACCAGGCCGACCAGATCCACCGCAAGCTGCTCGCCCAGCTCTTCAACGGCAAGTACGACGCCATCGAGGTGCTGAAGCTCAAGCAGATCGTCGACGTGCTCGAAGAGGCGGCCGACGCGTTCGAGCACGTTGCGAACACGGTGGAGACCATCGCGGTCAAGGAGTCCTGAACCTCGTGGACACCTTCGCTCTGGTCGTGACCATCGCTGTCGCGCTCGGTTTCACATACACGAACGGTTTTCACGACTCCGCGAACGCGATCGCGACCTCCGTCTCGACGCGGGCGCTGACCCCGCGCGCGGCGCTGGCGATGGCGGCCGTGATGAACCTCGCCGGTGCCTTCCTGGGCAGCGGCGTGGCCAAGACGGTCAGCCAGGGTCTGATCGAGACGCCCCACGGCAGCACGGGCATGTGGATCCTGTTCGCGGCGCTGGTCGGCGCGATCGTGTGGAACCTGATCACCTGGTACTTCGGGCTGCCCTCGTCCTCCTCGCACGCCCTCTTCGGCGGCATGGTGGGTGCGGCGCTGGCCGGTGGTACCGAGGTCATCTGGTCGGGAGTCATCGACAAGGTCGTCATCCCGATGTTCGTCTCGCCGGTCGTCGGCCTGGTCGTCGGCTACCTGGTGATGGTGGCCATCCTGTGGATGTTCCGCCGGTCCAACCCGCACAAGGCGAAGCACGGTTTCCGTATCGCGCAGACGGTGTCGGCGGCGGCCATGGCGCTCGGCCACGGGCTCCAGGACGCGCAGAAGACGATGGGCATCGTCGTGATGGCGCTGGTCATCGCCGATGTGCAGACCGCCGACGCGGCGATCCCGGTCTGGGTCAAGATCGCGTGTGCCGTGATGCTGTCGCTGGGTACGTACGCGGGCGGCTGGCGCATCATGCGTACCCTCGGCCGCAAGATCATCGAGCTGGACCCGCCGCAGGGCTTCGCGGCCGAGACCACCGGTGCCTCGATCATGTTCGGCTCGGCGTTCCTCTTCCACGCGCCGATCTCCACCACCCACGTGATCACCTCGGCGATCATGGGTGTGGGCGCGACCAAGCGGGTGAACGCGGTCCGCTGGGGCGTCGCCAAGAACATCGTCATGGGCTGGTTCATCACGATGCCGGCCGCGGCCCTGGTCGCCGCGCTCAGCTTCTGGGTCGTGAACCTGGCCTTCGGCTAGCGGGATCGAACGAGGAACGAAAGCGGGCCGGCTCCCCCCACCCAGGGGGAGCCGGCCCTTTTTCTTTCTTTCGCCTTGCGGTGGCACCGCCATGCAGCACCGCAGGACGTCTGGTCCCGGGTTTAGCCGAAGCGACCCGAGATGTAGTCCTCGGTCGCCTGCACGGACGGGTTCGAGAAGATCCGGTCCGTGTCGTCGAGCTCGATGAGCTTGCCGGGCCGGCCGACGGCCGAGAGGTTGAAGAAGGCGGTGCGGTCGGAGACGCGGGCCGCCTGCTGCATGTTGTGCGTCACGATGACGATCGTGAAGCGCTCCTTGAGCTCGCCGATCAGGTCCTCGATCGCCAGCGTGGAGATCGGGTCGAGGGCCGAGCAGGGCTCGTCCATCAGCAGGACCTGGGGCTCGACCGCGATGGCGCGGGCGATGCACAGACGCTGCTGCTGGCCGCCGGAGAGGCCGGAGCCGGGCTTGTTCAGGCGGTCCTTGACCTCGTTCCAGAGGTTGGCGCCCTGGAGCGACTTCTCGACGATGTCCGTGAGCTCGGACTTCTTGAAGCTGCCGTTCAGGCGCAGGCCCGCCGCGACGTTGTCGAAGATCGACATGGTGGGGAAGGGGTTCGGGCGCTGGAAGACCATGCCGACGGTGCGGCGGACCGCGACCGGGTCCACGCCGGTGCCGTACAGGTTCTCGTCGTCCAGCAGCACCTTGCCCTCGACGCGGCCGCCGGGGGTGACCTCGTGCATGCGGTTGAGGGTGCGCAGGAAGGTGGACTTGCCGCAGCCGGAGGGGCCGATGAAGGCCGTCACCGAGCGGGGCTCCACGGTCATCGAGATGTCATCGATGGCCTTGTGGGTGCCGTAGAAGGCGGACAGTCCGGAGACGTCGATTCGCTTCGCCATGAGGGGTCACTTCGCTTTCATAGGTCGCGTCAGCGACCGGTCTTCGGGGCCTTCCAGCGGGCGATGCCGCGGGCCACCAGATTGAGGATCATGACGAAGGCGATCAGGACGAGCGCTGCGGCCCATGCCCGGTCGTAGGAGGGTTCACTACCGACCTTGTACTGCTCCCAGATGTAGAGGGGGAGCGAGGACTGGGCGCCTTCGAAGGGGTTGCCATTGATCAGCTGGGTACCGAAGACCAGCAGCATGATCGGTGCGGTCTCGCCGGCGATGCGGGCGACGGCCAGCATCACGCCGGTGGAGATGCCGCCGATGGCGGTGGGGAGCACGACCTTGAGGATCACGCGCCACTTCGGCACACCGAGGGCGAGGGCCGCCTCGCGCAGCTCGTTCGGGACGAGCTTGAGCATCTCCTCGGTGGAGCGGACCACGACCGGCATCATCAGGATCGACAGGGCCATCGCGCCGGCGAAGCCGGACGGGCCGAAGCCGAGCATCAGGTTCCAGGTCGTCAGGATGAACAGACCCGCGACGATGGAGGGGATGCCGGTCATCACGTCGACGAAGAAGGTGACGGACCGGGCGAGGCGGCCGTTGCCGTACTCGACCAGGTAGACGGCGGTCAGCAGGCCGATGGGGGCCGCGATCAAGGTGGCGAGGGCGACCTGCTCGATGGTGCCGAGCAGGGCGTGGTAGACGCCGCCGCCCTCGTCGAAGCTGGTCACGCCGTTCATGGAGTGGCTGAGGAAGGTGCTGCTCAGCAGCTCCAGCCCGCGGCTGATCGTGGTCCACATCAGCGAGAGCAGCGGGATGACCGCGAGGACGAAGGAGACCCACATGAGTGAGGTCGCGACACGGTCCTTGGCCTGGCGGCGGTTCTCGATCACCGCGCTGGCGGTGTACGTGATGGCGATGAACAGCAGGGCCGCGAGGAGCCCCCACTGGACCTTGCTGTGCAGGTCGAAGACGAGGCCGATGCCGCAGCCGAGGGCGATCGCGAGGACCGCGATGCCGGCCGGTGCCCAGCGGGGCAGGCCGCCGCGGGTGAGGCTGGTGGGGGCGGCGGACTTACGGGCCCGGGTGGGCCGCTGGTCCTGGATTGCGTGGCTCATCAGGCGTTCGCCCCCGAGAAGTCCTTGCGGCGAGCGATGATCAGGCGAGCTGCACCGTTGACCAGCAGGGTGAGCAGGAAGAGGACGAGACCGGAGGCGATGAGCGCGTCCCGGCCGAACTCGTTGGCCTCGTCGAACTTCGCGGCGATGTTCTGCGCGAAGGTGCCGCCACCCGGGTTCAGGATGTGGCCGGAGATCAGGAAGCTCGGGGAGAGGACGGTCGCGACGGCCATGGTCTCGCCGAGGGCGCGGCCGAGGCCGAGCATCGAGGCGGAGATGACGCCGGAGCGGCCGAAGGGCAGCACCGACATCCGGATGACCTCCCAGCGGGTCGCGCCGAGGGCCAGTGCGGCCTCCTCGTTCATGCGCGGGACCTGGAGGAAGACCTCACGGCTGACGCTGGTCACGATCGGCAGGATCATGATCGCGAGCAGGATGCCGACGGTGAAGAGCGAGCGGGCGACGCCGACCTGGGTCTTCTCGAAGACGTACGTCCAGCCGAGGTACTCGTCCAGCCAGAGGTTCAGGCCGTTCAGCTGCGGGACGAGGAAGAGGGCGCCCCAGATGCCGTAGATGATCGACGGCACGGCTGCCAGCAGGTCGACCACGTACGCGAGGGGCGCGGCCAGCTTGCGCGGCGCGTAGTGCGAGATGAACAGGGCGATGCCGACAGCGATCGGAACCGCGATGGCCATCGCGATGATCGAGCTGACGACGGTGCCGAAGAGCAGGACGGCGATGCCGAAGACGGGCGGGTTGGCCGACGCGTTCCAGTCGAAGGTGGTGAGGAAGTTCCCCTCGTTCTTCGACAGGGCGATCGTGGCGCGGTAGGTGAGGAAGGCGGCGATCGACGCCATGATCACCAGGAGCAGGATGCCGGAGCCCTTGGAGAGCCCGGCGAAGATCTTGTCACCGGCGCGGCCGGTGGACCTTCCGCTCTTGGCGACAGGCGGAGCCGTGTCTATCTGCGTGGGTGTGGTGGAAGCCATGGTCTTTCCGGTCTGTGTGGGGGGCAGGCCCCCTGGCGGCGGTGCACCGGATTCCCCCGGGTGGGAGGGGAAGGTCCCCGAGGTGTCGGCTGCCCGGACGGGGGTGGCCGACACCTCGGGGGTCAGGATTACTTCAGCGAGGTGATGACCTCACGGACCTTCGCGTTGATCTCGGCCGGGATCGGCGCGTAGCCGTTCTCGAGGAGGACCTTCTGGCCCGCGTCCGAGGCGGCGTAGTTCAGGAAGGACTTCACGGTCGGGAGCGTCTCGGCCTTGTTGCCCGTGTCGCAGACGACCTCGTAGGTCACCAGGACGAGCGGGTAGGCGCCCTCGGCCTTGGTGGTGTAGTCGAGCTTCAGGGCCAGGTCGGAGCCGGTGCCGGAGACCTTCGCGGCGGCGATGGCCTTGGAGGCGTTCTCACCGGTGGCCTTGACCGGGGCGGCGGCGCCCGTGTTCAGGTCGACGGTCTTGATGCCCTGGGCGCTGGCGAAGGAGAGCTCGAAGTAGCCGATCGCGCCGTCGACCTGCTTGACCTGCGCGGCGACACCGGCGGAGCCGGAGGCGGCCTGGCCACCCGGGGCGGCCCACTTCTTCGCGGCCTCGTGCGGCCAGGCGTCGGGAGCGGCGGCCTTCAGGTACTTGGTGACGTTCTCGGTGGTGCCCGAGTCGTCGGAGCGGTGGAACGCCTGGATGGCGGTGGAGGGAAGCGTGACGCCGGGGTTCAGCTTCTTGATCGCCTCGTCGTCCCACTTCTTGATCTTGTCGTTGAAGATGTTGGCGACCGTGGCGGCGTCGAGGTTCAGCTTGTCCACGCCGGCGACGTTGAAGCCGAGGGCGACCGGGCCGCCGACCATCGGGAGGTCGATGCCCTGACCACCGGTGCAGATCTTCTTCGACTCCTCGACCTGCTCCGGCTTCAGCGCCGAGTCGGAGCCGGCGAAGCCGACGGTGCCCTGGTTGAAGGCGACGATGCCCTCACCGGAGGAGGAGGACTTGTAGTTGACCTCGACGCCGGAGCAGGCGGCCATGTAGTTCTTGATCCACAGCTCGATCGCGTTCTTCTGCGCGGAGGAGCCGGAAGCCAGGAGCTTGCCCTTGGCGTTGTCGCACTTGATGTCGCCCGCGGCCGCCGCGGAGGGCTTCGCCGAGCCGTCGGCACCCTTGGTGTTGTCGTCCGAGCCGCACGCCGTGAGGACCAGGGCGCCGGACACGACAAGCGCCCCGAGGGCGGAGGCACGAAGCATGTTCTTGCGCTGAAGCTTCACTTTTCGGGTGTTCCTTCCAGAAGCCGCCGGCCGCTTTCTGTATCGGGGCGGCGTGCGAAGAGGACTACGTGACTGGTGCGCGGTTGAGCTGCTCCGTCTGCGGGCGACTCGCTCCGTGCATCACCGAAATTAGGCAGAACAGGTGAAGCAGCCGACCGGGCCAAGTGAACGGACGGTGAACCGTGGCGGACGACCCGGTGTGACACCGTCTGATCGCATGCGGCCGTCATCATCTGTTACCCATACGTTATCGCGGCGTGACCGCAGGCTCGGGAAGCCAGATGTGGTGGAATTCCAGCCGCGCGGCTTCGACCTCGTGGCGCTGGTCGGCGTGCAGGACGCCGAGGGCGTACGCCGTCGCCGGGGCGATGCGCGGGGTGCGGGCCGCCGTCGCCGAGGCGGTCGCCGCCTCGGCCGCGTCGCGGTGCCGGTCCAGGGCACGGCCCGCGGCCGCCGAGCGGGTCACGTCCTCGCACAGCGCCTCCCGCGCGTACCGGTGGATCCGCAGCAGGCGGCGTACCTCGTGCCAGGGCACGTCGTGATCCGCGTTGTACGGATGGGTGGCGTCGACCGGCGGCAGCACCGAGACCGCCGCCGACAGTCGGGTTTCGGCCACGGCCGCCAGCGGGACCAGTACGTCCGTCACCCGGCCCCGGGCCGCGACCGCGTCGAGCGGAACGTCCGAGGCCAGCACCGCCACCGCGTCCGCCACCGCGTGGAAGCGGGAGGAGCCGAGGGCTTGGAGGGTGGCCGAGTGGGCGCGCGTACGGGCCAGGGTCAGCTGGCGCTCCAGCAGGGCGCCCGCACGCGCCGAGCCCACCGTCAGCGCGCCGGCGGCGCCGGCCGAACCGCGCGGAGCCGGCAGTTCAGGGGACCCCGACAGCCGGTGCAGGGCGTCCATCAGCCGGGTCAGCCGGACCGCGTACGCGTGCTCGTCCGCCAGGGTCGCGGACAGCCAGACCAGCTCGGTGCGCAGCCCGTCGGCCCAGGAGGACTCGGTCACCACCCGGAAAGTGGCCAGGGATCCGCTGATGCGGCGCGCGGCCCCCCGCAGGCCGCGCGCCGCATCGCTTCCTTCGGCGGCGTCGGCCCCGCTCGCCGTGCTTTCACCGTGTAGGCGCAGCGCGCGGAGGAAAGCGGTGGCCTGGGCCCGCAGGTACGCGCCGAGCACGTCACCCGCGTCCGCCGTCGTCGCCGTAATCGGGTCATGGTTTGGCTGAGCCACGCCGGCGCCTCCGGGCGTCTATGAGCATCTCCTGTACGTGCCGCAGCGGCAGGCCGTCCGCGTCCGTGCTGTGCCGGGTCCATTCGCCGTCCGGGCCCAGGTGCCAGGAGGAGGTGGAGTCGGACATCCCGGTTTCCAGCATCCGGTCCAGTGCCGCGCGGTGGGCCGGGTCGGCGACCCTGACCAGTGCCTCGATGCGGCGGTCGAGATTGCGGTGCATCATGTCGGCGCTGCCGATCCACACCTCGGGTTCGCCGCCGTTGCCGAAGGCGAAGACCCGGGAGTGCTCCAGGAAGCGGCCGAGGATCGAGCGGACCCGGATGTTCTCCGAGAGCCCGGGGACTCCGGGGCGCACCGCGCAGATCCCGCGCACCCAGATGTCGACGGGCACGCCCGCCTGGGCGGCCCGGTAGAGCGAGTCGATGAGGGCCTCGTCGACGATCGAGTTCATCTTGAGCCGGACGTACGCGGGGCGGCCGGCCTTGTGGTGGGCGGCTTCCTTGTCGATCCGCGCGATCAGTCCGTCCCGCAGCGAGCGGGGCGCCACCATCAGCCGGCGGTAGGTCTCGCGGCGCGAGTAGCCGGACAGTCGGTTGAAGAGGTCGGAGAGGTCCGCGCCGACCTGCGGGTCGGCGGTGAGCAGGCCGAGGTCCTCGTAGAGCCGGGCGGTCTTGGGGTGGTAGTTGCCGGTGCCCACGTGCGAGTAGCGGCGCAGCTGGTCGCCCTCCTGGCGGACGACGAGCGACAGCTTGCAGTGGGTCTTGAGGCCGACGAGCCCGTAGACGACGTGGCAGCCGGACTCCTCCAGCTTGCGCGCCCACTTGATGTTGGCCTGCTCGTCGAAGCGGGCCTTGATCTCGACGAGTACGAGGACCTGCTTGCCGGAGTCGGCGGCGTCGACCAAGGCGTCCACGATCGGGGAGTCGCCGGAGGTCCGGTAGAGCGTCTGCTTGATCGCGAGGACGTCCGGGTCGGCGGCGGCCTGCTCCAGGAAGGCCTGCACCGAGGTGGAGAAGGAGTCGTACGGGTGGTGCAGCAGGACGTCCCGCTCGCGCAGGGCGGCGAAGATGTCGGGCGCCGACGCGGACTCGACCTCGGCGAGGTCGCGGTGGGTGCCGGCGACGAACTTCGGGTACTTCAGCTCCGGGATGTCCAGCGAGGAGATGCCGAAGAGGGCGGTCAGGTCCAGCGGGCCGGGCAGCGGGTAGACCTCGGAGGTGTTGACCTTCAGCTCCTGGACCAGCAGGTCCAGTACGCCGGGGTCGATGGACTCCTCGACCTCCAGGCGCACGGGCGGGCCGAAGCGGCGCCGCATGAGCTCCTTCTCCAAGGCCTGGAGGAGGTTCTCGGCGTCGTCCTCCTCGACCTCCAGATCCTCGTTGCGGGTCACCCGGAACATGTGGTGCGCGAGCACCTCCATGCCGGGGAACAGCTCCTCCAGGTGCGCGGCGATGACGTCCTCCAGCGGGACGTAGCGCTGCGGGGAGGCCTCCAGGAAGCGGGAGAGGAGCGGCGGGACCTTGACCCGGGCGAAGTGGCGGTGGCCGCTGACGGGGTTGCGCACGACCACGGCCAGGTTCAGGGAGAGGCCGGAGATGTACGGGAACGGGTGCGCGGGGTCCACGGCCAGCGGGGTCAGCACCGGGAAGATCTGGTTGCGGAACAGGGTGAAGAGGCGCGCCTGCTCCTTCTCGGTGAGATCGGGCCAGCGGATCAGGTGGACGCCCTCCTCGGCCAGCGCCGGGGAGATGTCCTGCTGGAAGCAGGCGGCGTGCCGGGCCATGAGCTCGCGCGAGCGCGTCCAGATGAGGTCCAGCACCTCGCGGGGCTGCAGGCCCGAGGCCGAACGGGTGGCGACACCGGTCGCGATGCGCCGCTTGAGGCCGGCCACGCGGACCATGAAGAACTCGTCGAGGTTGCTCGCGAAGATCGCCAGGAAGTTCGCGCGCTCCAGCAGCGGGGTCGTCGGGTCCTCGGCGAGCTCCAGCACCCGCTCGTTGAAGGCGAGCCAGCTGCGCTCCCGGTCGAGGAAGCGGCCCGGGGGGAGCTCGTCGCCGTCCTTGTCGTCCTCGTAGGCGTCCAGATCGGCGTCGAGATCGGGCTCCAGGTCTACGTGCGGGCGGTGCGCGGAGATGGACCCTATGCGGGCGTGGGCTCCGGTGACGGACCGGCCGGGGGCGGCGCCGGTGCCGGTGGCGCCGGGGGCGCTGCCGGGGGTCTGAGACGGGTGCTGGGCGGGGACCTCGGTGGGGCCTGCGCTGGGCTTGTGGCTCATGACTCCATTCTTCCGCGCACGCGGGAGGACAGGCACGTCGGACGGGTCGGCCGTCAGTCGGAGTCGGGGCTGCATTGGGGGAGAGTCGCAAGCGGTTCTGAATGCCCGGTTAATGGCGTGTGGCTTCCTGGGTCCGGCGGGGTGCACGACTTGCCTCCCGGCGGGGGTGGCGGGGGCGGGGCGTGCGACCCCGGCGTGCCGGGCGCGGGGCCGGTGCGGGGGCTCCGCCGCCGGGCCCCGCCCCTGCCCGTGCCTCAGGCGCCGACGGGGGTGAAAGATCGGGGCTCCGCCCCGGACCCCGCGCCTCAAACGCCGGCGGGGCTGGATTGGGCCGGCGGGGCTGGAAGGGCCGGCACGGCTGGATCGGGGCGGCCGGGGTCAGCTTTCCGTGCGGTACATCAGGTCCACCTCGTGGGTGGTGAAGCCGAGGCCCTCGTAGACCGCCAGGGCCGCCGGGTTGTCGGCGTCCACGTAGAGCATCGCCGTCGGGAGGCCCTGGGCCGCCAGGTGGCGCAGGCCGATCGCCGTGAGGGCCTTGCCGAGGCCGCCGCCCTGGGCGCCCGGGCGGACACCGACCACATAGACCTCGCCCAGCCCCTCCGCCGCGTGGACCTTCGTCCAGTGGAAGCCGACGAGCTCCCCGTCGCGCTCCGCGAGGAAGAAGCCCTTGGGGTCGAACCACGGCTGCGCGATCCGGTCGTCGAGGTCGCGCTGGGTCAGCGAGCCCTGCTCCGGGTGGTGGGCGAAGGCGGCCGCGTTCGCCGTGAGCCAGGCGGCGTCGTCGGTGCCGGGCACGAAGGTCCGTACGGTCACCCCGGGCGGGAGCACCGGCTCCGGCAGCGGGGCGCCGTCGGCCAGCGGCCGGCGCAGCTGGCGGAGCTCGCGGAACAGGGTCAGGCCGAGGACCTGGGCGAGGTGGCGGGCGGCCGACTTGCCGCCGTGGGCCCAGACCCGCAGCCGCTTGCCGGAGGCGGCCAGCAGGGCCGTGCCCATGGCGCGCCCGTGGCCGCGCCCGCGCAGCGCCGGGTGGACGACGAGCTCGGCGGCCGGGGCCTCGACCGGGTCGGTGTCCTCCAGTTGGCCGTAGGCGGAGAGCCGGCCGCTCTCGGTGAGCAGGAAGTGCCGGATTCCTTCGCGCGGCCCGCCGCGCAGCTGGAGCCGTCCCTGTTCGGACACGGCGGTGGTGCCGTCCGTACGTGCCGCGTCCTCGATGAGGTCGAGTACGGCGCCCGCCTGTTCCTCCGTCAGCTCGTCGAGAGTCTGAATCTGCCGTCCCGGCTCCAGGGCCGCTGCTGCGTCAGTCATGGCACGAGCCTACGACCGCCGTGGGGAGGGGCGGAGTGCGGGCGCGTGGTCGGTGCTTCTTCTGCGCGTAACCAAGGCGATACCCCTACCCCCTGGTAGAGCTACGCGCGTTGACCTTAGGCTTCGGCGGACCTCCCAAGTCTTACCGCTGTCACATAAGGGGACTAAATGTCAGCGACGCCACAACGGCACCGCCGAACCCGCCGGTTGACCCTCGCCGCTCTCGCCGTCACGGCCGGGGCCGGTGCGATGGTCGCGGCCGCACTTCCGGCCGGTGCCGCGAGTGGTGGCGGCTCGGCCAAGAGCCGGACCGTCGATGTCCAGATGCTGTCGTTCAACGACTTCCACGGCACGCTGGAGCCCCCGCAGGGTTCCTCCGGCACCGTGACCGAACGTCAGGCCGACGGCACCACCAAGGCCATACCCGCAGGCGGTGTCGAGTACCTCGCGACCAGCCTGCGCGAGGCCCGCAAGGGCCACGAGTACTCCGTCACGGCCGCGGCCGGCGACATGATCGGCGGCAGCCCGATGCTGTCCGGGCTCTTCCACGACGAGCCCAGCATCGAGGCGCTGAACAAGCTCGGCCTGGACGTGTCCAGCGTCGGCAACCACGAGTTCGACGAGGGCAAGACCGAGCTGCGCCGCATGGCGTACGGCGGTTGCCACCCGGTCGAGGGCTGCTTCGAGTACGGCAAGGACTTCACGGGCGCCGAGTTCCAGTACCTGGCCGCGAACGTCACGGACGAGAAGACCAAGCGTCCGCTGATGTCGCCCACGTACATCTGGAAGAAGGGGGACGTGAAGATCGGCTTCATCGGCGTCACCCTGGAGGGCACTCCGGACGTCGTGACCGCCGAGGGCGTCAAGGGCCTCAAGTTCGGCGACGAGATCGAGACGATCAACAAGTACGCCGCCGAGCTGAACAAGCAGGGCGTGAAGTCGATCGTGGCGCTGATCCACGAGGGCGGCCTGCCCTCGAACGGCGCGTACAACTACGACTGCGACATCCCGGGCGCCGGCGCCGGCATCTCGGGCGCGATCGTGGACATCGCCAAGAACGTGGACTCCAAGGTCGACGCGCTGGTCACGGGCCACACGCACCAGGCCTACGCCTGCAACATCCCCGACCCGGCGGGCAACCCGCGCGCGGTGACCTCCGCGGCCTCCATCGGCCGTGTGATCACCGACACCACCCTCACCTACGACCGGCAGACCAAGGACATCGTCCGTACGCCGGTCGCCTCGCCGAAGCCGGTCAACAAGGTCGTCGCCCGCGACCAGCCCAAGGCCGCGGACATGACCGAGCTGCTCCAGCGCTGGAACGAGCTGGCGGCCCCGATCGCCAACCGCCCGCAGGGCTTCATCTCGGCGGACATCCCGGGCCGCGGCTCGGCGGAGCCCGAGAAGCCGCTCGGCGACCTGATCGCCGACGCGCAGCTCGAGGCGCTCGCCCCGGCGGACAAGGGCGGCGCGCAGCTGGCCATCATGAACCCGGGCGGCATCCGTTCGGACCTCGCCCACAAGGCCTCGGGCAGCGAGGGCGACGGCGTGGTGACGTACGGCGAGTCCTTCACGGTCCAGCCGTTCACCAACATGATGAACATCGTGGACCTGACCGGCGCGCAGCTGATCACCGCGCTCCAGCAGCAGGTCAGCGGCCCGGTCAACGGACCGAGCCCGAAGATCCTGCAGGTGTCGAAGGGCTTCACGTACACCCTGGACATGACGAAGGCGGGCGCCGACCGCATCGTCGTCGACTCGGTGAAGCTGAACGGCGCGGCCATCGACCCCGCCAGGACCTACCGGGTCGCGATGAACGAGTTCCTCGCGGGCGGTGGTGACGGCTTCACCGTCCTGAAGGAGCACAAGAACAAGCTCGTGGGCGCGTCCGACCTGGACTGCTTCAACGCCTACCTGACGAACAACTCCTCGGAGGCGGCCCCGATCGCCCCGCCGGCGGCGAACCGGATCACCGTCATCAAGTAGCACCCGCGTGCGGTACCCCTGGAGGGGCGGTGGGCCATGGGCCCGCCGCCCCTCCGGCTTTTCCCCGTGCACCCCCGTGGCGCGGGGATCAGAGGGAGGCCAGGAACGTCCCGACGGCCGCGTGGACCCCTTCCGGATCCGTGAACGGCACGAAGTGATCGCCGTCGAGGGGCGTGTACGAGGTCTTCGGGCGCCGGGCGGCCATCGCCTCGGCGGTCGCCCGCGGGAGGGCGTGGCTGCGGATGCCGTTGATCACCAGGGCCGGGCAGTCGCTCGCGAGCCAGGCGTCCCAGTGGTCGCCACGGCACTCCTCGACGGAGTCGAGCACGTCCTGCGGGTGGAAGGGCATCCGCCAGCCCGCCCCGCCGGGCAGCGGGCGCAGTCCCGGGGTGACGAGTTCGGCGGCCGCTCCGGCGGCGGCGATGAGCTCCTCGCGGGTGGACGCGGTGTACGGGAGGCCGCGCAGGAAGCCGAACCAGTCCGACTCGGCGGGGTGGACCTCCACGGAGGTGTCGACATTGACGAGGGCCGAGACCCGGCCGGGGTGGGCGGCGGCCAGGTGGTAGGCGTTGAGCCCGCCGAGTGAGTAGCCGAGTACGGCGACGGGGGCGTCCAGGCCCAGGTGGTCGAGCAGGGCGACGGCGTCGCGTACGTACCCCTCGCGGCGGTAGTCGGGGGCGCGGTCGGAGTCCCCGTGGCCGCGCTGGTCGGGAGCGATGACCCGCCACCGGCCGCGCAGGGCCTCGGCGAGGCCGGTGAAGGCGGCGCCCTCGGACATACCGCCGTGCAGGGCGAGGAGCGGGCGGCCGGCGCCGCCGAAGTCCAGGTAGGAGAGGGTCCGGTCGTCGGTCTTCAGCTCGTGGCGCATGGCTCTTGCCTCCTGCGGGCCGGCGGATCCGGCGATGACGTGGGCTGACGTGCGATGACTGAAGCCTGCCAGGATTTGGGCAACCGCGCAATACGTTTGTATTGGGCAGTTGCGCAAAAGGAGGCGCGGCTACCATCCCGGCATGGGAAATCGCGAGGACCTGCTGGCCGGAGCCCGGCGCTGCCTGGAGGAGAAGGGGTACCTGCGCACGACCGTGCGCGATATCGCCTCGGCGTCGAAGGTGAGCATGGCCGCGATCGGCTACCACTTCGGGTCCCGGGAGGCCCTGCTCAACCTGGCGCTGTTCGCGGCCATGGACGAATGGGCCGCGGGGTCGGGCCGGCTCGCCGGGCAGGGCGAAACCGCCGAGGAGCGCTACGCCGACACCTGGGACCGCAAGATCCGCGACTTCGGCGAGATGCGCTGGCTCTGGACCGCCTCCGTCGAGGCCTTCGTCCACGCCCAGTCCTCGCCCGAACTGCTCGCGATCCTGGCCGAGGGGCAGCGCCGGTCACGGCGCATGGTGGCCGCGCAGCTGTCCGGCGTGCCGGAGGGCGAGGTCGCGGAGGAGGAGGTCCGCTCGCTCGGGTCCGTGCACATCGCGCTGCTGTCCGGGGTGATGGTGCAGGCCCTGACCGATCCGGAGCAGGCGCCGAACGGGCGGGAGCTCGCCCGGGGGCTGCGGCGGATGGCCGAGCTGCTGGACGGCTGATCCCGCGGGGCGCCGCCGGGTCCGCCGGGTCCACCGACTCCGCGTTCGCACTCGTCCGTACCCGTGGGTAGTAAAGCTGACGTGTGCACGCCATAATCCGGCCATCACCGGGTCGGCGAAGGGGCGGGCATGGGCATCGGCATGGGTACGGGCGCGAGCACGGGTACGGGAACGGGCGCGAGGACGGGCACGGGCATGGGCCGGCGGGCGTTCCTCGTCGGGGCGCTGGCCGCGGGCGCGGCCCTCAAAGTGGCCGCCGCACCCGCGTCGGCCACCGCACTCGGCACGCAGGACTGGATGGCCGGCCTCGGTGACTCCACGGCCCTCCAGCGGATGACCATCCCCGGCACCCACGACTCCGGCGCCACCAAGGGCGGCCTCTACGTCGCCTGCCAGAACACCTCGATCACCCAGCAGCTCGACTCCGGAATCCGCTTCCTCGACGTCCGCTGCCGGGCCACGGGCGGCTCCTTCGCCATCCACCACGCGGCCTTCTTCCAGGACCTGATGTTCGGGGACGTCCTCGTCGCCTGCGCGAACTTCCTCGCGGCACATCCCTCCGAAACCGTCCTGATGCGCGTCAAGCAGGAGTACTCGCAGGAGAGCGACGCCACCTTCCGCGCCGTCTTCGACGACTACCTGAACAACCGCGGCTGGCGGTCCCTGTTCCGGATCGCCGACACCCTGCCCACCCTCGGACAGGCCCGCGGCAAGGTGGTCCTGCTCGCCGACAACGGCGGCCTGCCGGGCCTGCGCTACGGCGACGGCAATGTCTTCGACATCCAGGACGACTACAACACGGAGCCCTTCGCCAAGCGCGGCCGGATCGAGAACCACTTCCGCAAGGCCGTCCAGCAGCCCGGCAAGCTCTTCGTGAACTACGTCAGCACCGCCGCGTACATGCCGCCGCGCTGGAACTCGGACCGCCTGGGCCCGCAGGTCCACGGCTTCGTCGACGGCGGGGAACTGGCCGGCCGGACCGGGCTCGGCATTGTCCCCATGGACTTCCCGAACACCCGCTCCGGCCTGGTCGCCTCACTGATCCGGCACAACTGACGGATCGGAGGGCGGCGGCATCGGCGCCCCCGGGATGCGGAGCACCGCCTCGGTGCCCTCCGCGCCGTCGGCCGCCGCCCGCAGTTCGGCGCTGCCGCCGGCGCGGGCCACCGTACGGGCCACGATCGACAGGCCCAGTCCGCTGCCCGGCAGCGCGCGGGCCGACTGGGACCGCCAGAACCGCTCGAAGACGTGCGGCAGCTCCTCGGCCGGAATGCCCGGACCGTGGTCCCGTACGGTCAGCCGGCCCGCCCGCAGCGTCACCTCGACGGTGCCGCCCGGCGGGCTGAACTTCACCGCGTTGTCCAGCACGTTGACCACGGCCCGCTCCAGCGCGGCCGCCTCGCCCCGTACGTACCAGGGCCGCAGGTCCGAGTCGAAGCGCAGCTCCGGACCGCGCAGCCGGGCCCGGGACAGCGCGGACCCGGTGATCTCGTGCAGGGCGACCACTCCGAGCGGGCCGGGGGAGGCCGCGTCGGGCCGGGACAGCTCCTGGAGGTCACCGATCAGCGAGGCCAGTTCCGTCATCTGCGCCTTGACCGAGGCCAGCAGCTCCCGCCGGTCGTCGGGCGGGATGGCCCGGCCGGTCTCGTCGCTGCGCGCGAGCAGCTCGATGTTGGTGCGCAGCGAGGTCAGCGGGGTGCGCAGCTCGTGCCCGGCGTCCGCGATCAACTGGGCCTGGCGCTCCTGGGAGGAGGCGAGGGCCGCCGTCATCGAGTTGAAGGACCGCGACAGGCGGGCGATCTCGTCGTCGCCCGCGTGCGGGATCCGTACGGTCAGGTCCTCGGTCCGGGCGATGTGCTCGACGGCGTCGGTCAGTTCGTCGACGGGCTGCAGTCCCGTACGGGCCACCCACAGGCCGGCGGCGCCCGCGCCGACGACCCCGATGCCGCACACCAGGAGCAGCACCCAGGCCAGGGTGGACAGGGGCTTGTCGATGTCGGCGAGCGGTTTGGCGATGGAGACACCGCCGAAGACCTGGCCGGTGTTGGGGGCCGCCACCGGAATCGTGTAGACGCGCATCTCGACGCCGTCGGAGGTGGTCACGCTCTGCAGGGTCTTGCCCCGCTTGCCCGCCGCGATCTGCTTGTCGGCCTCGGTCACGGGCAGGGCGGTGGGCCCGGCGACCCAGCAGTGGCTGCCGCCCGGGAGGACGATCTGGACGGTCGCGCCCAGGTTCCCGGCGATCTGCTGCCGGGGCTGCTGCGGCGGCGCGAGGCAGTCGTTCTGCATCAGGGTCCGGCTCACCTCGGCGCCTACGTTCGTCGCCATCAGGGAGCGGTCGAGCTGTTCGCGCAGCTGGGTGCGGACCATCACCCAGGACACCGCCGCCACGCCCGCGACGGCGAGCGCCACCGCCACCGTGACCAGCAGGGCGAGCCGGGAGCGCAGCGGCAGCGCGCGGAATCTGGCGGTCGGGCTCACTCGGGCCCGCTCTCGCCGGCACGCAGGGCGTAGCCGACCCCGCGCACGGTGTGGACCAGGCGCGGTTCGCCGCCGGCCTCGGTCTTGCGGCGCAGGTACATCACGTACACGTCCAGGGAGTTGGAGCTGGGCTCGAAGTCGAAGCCCCAGACGGTCTTGAGGATCTGCTCGCGGGTCAGGACCTGGCGCGGGTGCGCGAGGAACATCTCCAGCAGCGTGAACTCGGTCCGGGTCAGTTCCACCGGCCGCCCGGCCCGGGTGACCTCGCGGGTCGCGAGGTCCATGCGCAGGTCGCCGAAGGTCAGGGCGTCCTCGTGGCTCTCGGCGCCGGCCCGCGGGGCCGCGTAGGAGCTGCGGCGCAGCAGGGCGCGAACGCGGGCGAAGAGCTCGTCGAGCTCGAACGGCTTGACGAGGTAGTCGTCGGCGCCCGCGTCGAGGCCGGTGACGCGGTCGCCGACGGTGTCCCGTGCGGTCAGCATCAGGATCGGTGTGACGCTGCCGCCCGCCCGCAGCCGACGGGCGGCCGTCAGCCCGTCCATCCGGGGCATCTGGATGTCCAGGACGATCAGGTCGGGAGCGTACGAGGCCGCCCGGTCGAGAGCGTCGAGCCCGTCGACGGCGGTCTGTACGGCGTACCCCTCGAAGGCGAGACTGCGGCGCAGGGCCTCGCGTACGGCCGGTTCGTCGTCCACGACGAGGATCCGCGCTTCGCCTTCGGCGGGGTTCATGGATGGGTCTCCCAGGAGTGGTGGTCGGCCGGGGGTGCGCTGCGGAACGGCGCCTCCAGCCTCGCACGGACCGGTGTGCGGGCGGGTGTGCGGACGGCGCGCGGACGGGCTAGAAGCTGGTGCCGAAGCCGTTGGCGGAGCCGCCGGAGCGGGTGCCGTCGCCGGTGTCCGAGGAGCCCGCACCGCCCGGGCCGCCCTTGCGCAGCGAGTCCAGGTCGGCCTTGATCGTATTGACCGGGATGGCGAAGCCGAGGCCGACGCTGCCGGCGGAGGAGCTGCCGGTCGAGGGCGAGTAGATCGCGGAGGGCATGCCCACGATCTCGCCGTTCATGTTCACCAGGGCGCCGCCGGAGTTGCCGGGGTTGAGGGAGGCGTCCGTCTGGAGGGCCTTGTACGAGGTGGTGTCGGAGCCGGTGTCCCCGTTGAACTGGCGGCCGCCGAAGGAGAACGGCCAGCTGTCCTCGCCCTGCTGCCGGCTCTGCGGGGACTGCTGTTCCGACTTCGCCACCTTCACCTCGCGGTTCAGCGCGGAGACGATGCCGCTCGTGACGGTGCCGGTGAGGCCGTCCGGGGAGCCGATGGCGACGACCTCGTCGCCGACCTTGACGCCTCCGGAGTCGCCGAGCTTGGCGGGTGTGAGCCCGGACGCGCCCTGGAGTTTGATCAGGGCGAGGTCCTTGTCGGGGTCGGTGCCGAGGATCTTGGCGGAGTACTTCTTGCCGTCGCTCATGGTCACCTGGATCTCGGCGGCGCCGCTCACCACGTGGTTGTTGGTGACGATCTCGCCGTCGGCGGTGACGACGATGCCGGAGCCGGTGCCCTGACCGGATCCGGTACGGACGTCGATGCGCACCACAGAGGGGCTGACCCGCTCGGCGACGCCGGCGACGGTGCCGCTGTTGGACTGCGAGACGGTGGTGCCGTCGACCCCGCCGGAGGTACCGTCCTGCCGGTCCATCAGCTGCTGGACGGCGGCCGCGGTGCCGCCGCCGACCAGGGCCGCGGCCAGTGCGACCGCGGCCAGCAGCGCGACGGGCCGCTTGGCGCGGGGCGCGGGCGCGGCGGCGTGGGCGGGCTGGCGCGGGCCGCCGCCCTCACCACCCTCGCCGGGAGCCGCCGCGGGGACCGTCTCGCCCCGGATCACCGGCGGCTGGTGCGCCTCGTGCCAGCCGGGCGCGGCGGGCGGGTACGAGGGCGGCGGCGGGTAGGCCGCGGCCGCGGCCGCTGCCTCGGCTCCGGTCTCCTGCGCCAGCCGGTCCCGCCCGCGCTGCCAGTCCTCGCCGAACGGCGCGTGCTGGGCCGGGCTGTTCTCCTGCGGGTACTCGCCTTCGCGGCGGAAGTTCTCGGTCATGACTATGACTCTGTCCACTGATCATGAGAGCTTCCTGAGTCCGGGCTGAGAAGCCCGACAGAACCGCGTATGACCGATATAAGGACCGGCCTTGACCCTCGACCTGGTGGAGGTCCCAGAGTCACCGGTGTGGAGAGCGAGATGCACAGCATTGGCGAGATGGGCCGGGACAGCGGCCTGGGCGTGAGCGCGCTGCGGTTCTACGACCGCGTCGGTGTCCTGGTGCCCGCCCGGGTGGATCCGGCGACCGGATACCGCTGGTACGCGCCCGAACAGCTCGGCGAGGCCCGGCTGCTGGCCCGGCTCCGGCAGGCGGGGATGCCGCTCGCGGACGTCCGGCTCGTGCTGGCGGGCTGGTCCGGCGGGGACACCGGTCTGGTGCCGCGGCTGCTGGACGGCCATCTGCGACGGCTCGAACGCGAGCTCGCCGACGCCCGCGGGGCGCTCTCCACGGTTCGCTCGCTACTGGGACACAAGGAGACAGGCATGACCACCACCACCACCGGTACGTCCCGCACCGCCCGGCTGACCGTGCCCGCCGCGGAGTTCGCGGCGGCGCTGGACGCCGTACGGTTCGCCGTCGGCGAGGACCCCGAACTGCCGATGCTCGGCGGGATCCACTTCGACCTGGAGGGGACGGACCTGCACCTCGTGGCCACCGACCGCTACCGGATGGCCGTCGCCTGCGCGCACACCACCGGTCACGGCGGCGAACGGGTCCAGGTGACCGTGCCCGCCCCGCTCGTGGACGCCATGCGGGCCCTGCTGACCGACGACAGCCCCGCCGCCCTCACCGTGGCGGGGGACGAGGTCGAACTGGAGATCCAGGGCCGCCGGGTCGCCGGCCAGGGCCTCGGCGAGGAGTTCCCCGACCATCGCCGCCTGATGAGGCTTCCCGAGGGACGCCGCATCGCCCTGGACGTACCGGCGCTGCGGCGGGCCCTCGCCGGGCAGGGCGGCGAACGGTGCGCCCTGGTCCTGACGGACACCGTCACCGTCGCCGCAGCCGACTACGCCGGCCCCGGGGACCGGGTGGGGGTCAACCCCGGCTTCCTCCTCGACGCGCTCGCCGTCGGTGAGGAGGGGATGCTGCTGGAGTACGTCGGCCCCAGGGCCCCGCTCGTCCTGCTGCGGCCGGGCACCGAGGACGCCTTCTCCCTGCTGATGCCCTGCACGCTCGACGACTGACCGGCGTGAGCAGCGGTCAGTGACAGCCGCAGGACCGGCGGATCACCAGCGCCGACGGGAACTGCTTGAGCCGTTCCCGCCGGGAGCCGGCCACGCGCAGGCCGTCGTCCAGGACCAGGTCCACCGCGGCACGGGCCATCGCCGGGCGGTCCGAGGCGATCGTGGTCAGCGGCGGGTCCGTGAGGGCGGCCTCCTTGACGTCGTCGAAGCCCGCGACGGCCAGCTCACCGGGGACGTCGATGCGCAGCTCGCGCGCCGCGCGCAGCACACCGATCGCCTGGTCGTCCGTGGCGCAGAAGATGGCCGTCGGGCGGTCGGGCCGCGCCAGGACCTCCAGCGCGACCTTGTAGGCGTCGTAGCGGTTGTACGGGGCCTCGATGAGCCGGCCCTCCACCGAGCGGCCGGACTCCTGCATGGCGCGCCGCCAGCCCTCGACGTGGTCGGCGACCGGGTCGCCGACGGACGGGGTGTTCTCGACGCCGCCGATGCAGGCCACGTACTCGTGCCCGTGTTCCAGCAGGTGGCGGGTGGCGAGCTGGGCGCCGCCGATGTCGTCCGTGACGACGGCGACGTCGTCGATCGCCTCCGGGCGCTCGTGCAGCAGCACGATCCGCGCGTCCCACGCTTCGATCTCCGAGGCCGCGCGCTCGCTCATGCCCTGGCTGACCAGGATCAGGCCCGACACCCGCATGCCGAGGAAGGCCCGCAGGTAGTGGACCTCGCGCTCGTCCCGGTAGTCGGAGTTGCCGACGAGCACCATCTTCCCGCGGTCCGCGGCGGCCTGTTCGACCGCGTGCGCCATCTCCGCGAAGAACGGCTGACGGGCGTCCGGGACGATCATGCCTATGAGGTCGGTGCGCCGCGACGCCATCGCCTGGGCGACCCGGTCCGGGCGGTAGCCCAGGTCCTTGATCGCGGCGAGGACACGCTCGCGCGTGGCCGGGGCGACCGGCCGGGGTCCGTTGTTGATGACGTAGCTCACGACGGCGGTAGACGTACCCGCAAGTCGTGCAACGTCATCCCGCGTCACCTTGGCCACGCGCGGCAGTCTACGCGGGGTGACCTACCTCTGGGCAGGGCGTCCGGCCGAGTGGATGCTCACAGAGTCCTCGGCCGATCGGGTGACGGCCGGGGCGCTCTGCGCGGCCGTCCGCGCGGCGGCCTTGGCCGCCGCCTGCGCCGCGGCCTCCGCCGCCGCCCGCTCCACCTTCTCCGGCGTGACGAAGCGGTAGCCGACGTTGCGGACCGTGCCGATCAGGGACTCGTGCTCGGGGCCGAGTTTCGCGCGCAGCCGCCGTACGTGCACGTCGACGGTCCGGGTGCCGCCGAAGTAGTCGTAGCCCCAGACCTCCTGCAGCAACTGGGCGCGCGTGAAGACCCGGCCCGGGTGCTGGGCCAGGTACTTGATCAGCTCGAACTCCTTGAAGGTGAGGTCCAGCACCCGCCCCTTGAGCTTGGCGGAGTACGTCGCCTCGTCCACCGACAGGTCGCCGTTGCGGATCTCCATGGGGGAGTCGTCCGAGCCCAGCTGCTGACGGCCGGTGGCCAGCCGCAGCCGTGCCTCGACCTCGGCGGGGCCTGCGGTGTCCAGCAGCACGTCGTCGATGCCCCAGTCGGCGGTGACGGCCGCCAGGCCGCCCTCGGTGACGACCAGGATCAGTGGACAGCCGGGTCCGGTGGAGCGGAGCAGCTGGCACAGCGACCGCACCTGCGGCAGGTCGCGGCGGCCGTCCACGAGGATGACATCGGCTCCCGGGGTGTCCACCAGGGCGGGGCCCTCGGCCGGGGCCACCCGGACGTTGTGCAGCAGCAGGCCGAGGGCGGGCAGCACCTCGGTGGACGGCTGCAGGGCGTTGGTGAGCAGCAGGAGTGAGCTCACGACCGACCACCTGCCCGGGTCGGACGGTGGTGCACGGTTCGCTGGTCCATCACGTCGGTTCCTCCTCGGTCCCGTCGAGGACGTGCGCGGCACTGCTTCGTACGTCTTGCCCGGCATCCGTCCGGCCCCGCGCCCTGGGGTCCGCATGGATACCGCTGTTCTCGGTTCGTTCAACGCGAAGAAAGCACAAAAGGACCCGGGGGCAACGTTGCCCGGATCCTCTCGCCAAGCAGAATAGCCCACCCTGCGATGTGTGGCCGAGGCTTCTTCCACTTCCGCTGCTGTGGTTCATGCCACGCCTTCGCCCTGCGTATGCCCGGGTTTCACCGGATCGGGGGTCCGCCGAGCGCTGCCGCGGGGCCACCCGGGCGCACCCCGGCCGCGCCCGGGCACGCCGGTGTCAGCGGTGGGAGGGGCCATCATGGAGGCCGACGGAAGAGAGCCGACGATAGGAGCTGCAGTGGCAACCGGAACCATCCGCTACTGGGCGGCGGCCAAGGCCGCGGCCAGGACGGCGGAGGAGCCGTACTCGGCGGGAACACTGGCCGAGGCGCTCGACGCCGTGCGGGAACGCCACCCCGGGGAGCTGACCCGGGTCCTGCTGCGCTGCTCCTTCCTCGTGAACGACGAGCCTGTGGGCAAGCGCCCGCACGATGCCGTCCCGCTGACCGAGGGGGGCACCGTAGAGGTGCTCCCGCCGTTCGCGGGCGGGTGAGCGGGAGCCGATGAGTACGCCTGAGGAACAGCAGCGACAGCAGTACGCCCAACAGCAGCAGCAGCAACAGCAGCAGCAACAGCAACAGCAGCAGCAACAGCAACAGCAGCAACAACAACAGCAGCAGGATCCGTACGGGACCCAGACCTGGCAGTCCGACACCTGGGACACCAGCCACCAGCCGGTGCACCCGCCGCTGGGCGCGGTGCCCGGGCAGCCGGTCGCGCCCGAGGGATGGTTCCGCGACGAGGGCCAGGCCCCCGCTCCGGTCGCCCCGGCAGCTCCCTGGCAGGACTACGCGGCGCCGGCGCCGGACGCGTACCAGCAGCAGCCGGTCGCTCCGGAGGGCTGGTTCCGGGAGCCCCAGGCGCCCGCTCCGGTCCAGGACTGGGCCCAGGGCGCCGAGGCGGCCTACCAGCCGCAGGCGCCGGACGCGTACCAGCAGCAGTCGGTCGCCCCGGAAGGCTGGTTCCGCGACGAGGTCCAGGCCCAGGCCCAGGCCCAGGCCCCCGCTCCCGTCCAGGACTGGCCGCAGGGCGCCGAGACGGCCTACCTGCCGCCGTACCCCGGCCCCGGGCCGCAGGCGCAGCAGTCGCCGCCGATGGAGCAGGCCGCAGGGGGGTACCTCGCAGAGGTGGCCGGGGGACTGCCGCCGGTGGTGGAGGAGCCGTCCGCCGCCGAGCAGACCGCCTACCTCCCGCCGCAGTCGGCCGCCGCCCTCCCGGGCGAGGAGCCGGCCGGGACGCCGGGCGAGCCGCAGGAGATCACCTCCTGGTCGCCTCCCACCCTCGCCGGGAACACCGTGCGCGCCGTCGACCCCGCCCAGGCCCGCGCCGAGGGCCGGTCGCCGATCATCGACCCCGGACCGCAGTCCGCCATACTGACCGCCGTCCTCGGGCTGCTGCTCGCCGCGGCCGCCGCCCTAGGGCAGTACGCCCTGCTCCTCCCGCTGATCGCCCTCCAGGGCCTCACCGCGGCCGGCTGGTTCCGTCTCAACGGCATGTGGCCGGCCCGCCAGGGCATCGCCCTCGCCTTCGCCGGAGCCGTGGTCGCCGACGCGGCCGTGCTCGCGGTGGGCTCCCCGTACGGGGCCGGCGCGATCGTCGGCACCCTCGGCGCCTGGGTGCTGCTGACGCTGGTCCTCCAGCTGCGCAGCCACGCCGACCCCGACGAGCGGATGTACGGGCTGATGGCCTCGGTGGCCTCGGCCGCCCTCGCCATCATCTGCGCGGGCTACCTCGCGGCCGATTCCGCCGCCGCCACGGTCGGCGCCGCGGCCGTCGCGGTCGCCGTCTTCGCCCGTGCGCTGCCGCTGCCCACGGCCCCCTCGGTCGGCGTCTCCCTGGCTGCGGCCGCCGGCGCCGGTATCGCGGTCGGCGGGCTGACCACGATCGGAGCGGGCGGGGCCCTGATCGGTCTCGTCGCCGGCGCGTGCGCGCTGGTCGGGCTGCGCGTGGCGGCGTACGACTACCCGTCGAAGTTCGTCCACATGACGGCCGGCGTGGCGCTGCCGCTGGCGGCGGCCGCACCCGCCGTGTACCTGATCGGCCGGGTGGTGGGCTGATCCCTGCCCGACAGCGGGCATGGTCCACTAGAACGCACGTACCGATTAGTAGGGGGAGGGAACGTGCGTTTCCTGCGCGTCGTTGTGATCATCGGAGTGGTGCTCGGAGCCCTGTTCGTGGGGGTGGACCGCTGGGCGTCCGGATACGTCGAGAACCGGCTGGCCGACCGCATACAGGCGCGGCAGGGCCCGGCCGGCTCCTCGGAGGTGGAGATCGACGGCTTCCCCTTCCTCACCCAGCTGATCAGCCACGACCTGGACCGGGTCGACCTGAGGCTGCGGGGCGTGGAGGTCGCCGCCGAGGGCCGCAAGACGCGGCTCGCGGAGCTGGACGCCAGCTTCCGCAGCGTGAAGCTGAACGGCGACTACAGCGGCGGCACCGCCGAGCGGGCCGAGGGCAGCGCGCTCATCACGTACGCCGACCTGACGGCGGCCTCCCAGACCGGTGCGACCCTCTCCTACGGCGGGGCGCCGGGCAAGGTGAAGGTCACCGCGTCGGTGGAGGTGCTCGGTAAGACGCTGACGCACAGCGTGGTGTCGACCGTCACCCTGGAGGACGCTCCGGACGGGAAGGGCGGCAAGATCGTCCGGGTGCGTGCCGACGAGGTGCCGGGCGGGAGCGTCCCCGGGGTGGAGAAGCTGATCCGCAGGAAGACCGACTTCGACCGCAATCTCGACAGCGGGCTGCCGGCCGGACTGCACCTCTCCGCCCTGACCTCGGACGAGGCCGGTGTGCACCTTTCGCTGGGCGGCTCGAACGTGGTGGTGGCCGGATCGTGAGACAGCACGGTCCGATCCGCAGAAGGACGGGCCGTACGACGGGTCCCGGAGGCGGCGCGGCGGCTGTCCGGGGTACTTGTATCCCAATATCCGGACGATCCTGTCTCGATATATGACACACCGGTGACAGGGCGGCCGATTCGTCCCTACGATCCATGGCTATGAAGCATCAGCAGGCGGACCTCACGAAGCGACGGGCAGTAGACCTGTGTCGCGTCGCCGCCATGCTCTGTCGATCCATGTGACCTGTGAGCGCATCCGCTCCATCGACCGGACGACGGCCCCACGGCCCTTCCCGCGTGACCGCACCCGCCTCCTGAAACCCTGACGCTCCCCCGCGCAGGACCTCGAGCGCACCCGTAGGCACGCAGCACGCGTCACCCGCACAGCCCCGCCGCACACTGCCCCGGAGGAGAACACCATGAGCCGCAGCGACGTCCTTGTAGACGCCGACTGGGTCGAGGCCCACCTGAACGACGCCAACGTCGTGGTCGTCGAGGTGGACGAGGACACGTCCGCGTACGACAAGAACCACATCACCAACGCCGTCCGGATCGACTGGAAGAGCGACCTCCAGGACCCGGTCCGCCGCGACTTCGTGGACCAGGAGGGCTTCGAGAAGCTCCTCTCCGCCAAGGGCATCTCCAACGACGACACCGTTGTCCTCTACGGCGGCAACAACAACTGGTTCGCGTCCTACGCCTACTGGTACTTCAAGCTCTACGGCCACCAGGACGTGAAGCTCCTCGACGGCGGCCGCAAGAAGTGGGAGCTCGACTCCCGCGACCTGGTCGACGGCAAGGACGTCCCGAACCGCCCGGCCACCGCGTACAAGGCCAAGGCCCAGGACGCCTCCATCCGCGCCTTCCGCGACGACGTCGTGGCCGCGATCGGCTCCCTGAACCTGGTCGACGTCCGTTCGCCCGACGAGTTCTCCGGCAAGCTGCTCGCCCCGGCGCACCTTCCGCAGGAGCAGTCGCAGCGCCCCGGCCACGTGCCGAGCGCCCGCAACATCCCGTGGTCGAAGAACGCCAACGACGACGGCACCTTCAAGTCGGACGACGAGCTGACCGCCCTCTACGAGGCGGAGCAGGTCGACCTGGCGAAGGACACCATCGCCTACTGCCGCATCGGTGAGCGCTCCGCGCTCACGTGGTTCGTGCTCCACGAGCTCCTGGGTCAGGAGAACGTCAAGAACTACGACGGTTCGTGGACCGAGTACGGCTCGCTGGTCGGCGTGCCGATCGAGCTCGGCCCCAACAAGTAATACGAACGACCGGGCGCGCGACGCCCCTCGTAGTACGACCTCTCTAGGACAGGACAGAGAACATGTGTGGAGCACAGATCGGCGGGCCCGACCTCGCGACGCTGAAGCCCGGTGAGACCGCCATCCAGGGCCAGATCACCAAGGACGGCGAGCCGGTGTCCGGCTACGTCCGCCTGCTGGACTCGACCGGCGAGTTCACCGCCGAGGTCCCGACCTCGGCCACCGGCCAGTTCCGCTTCTACGCCGCCACCGGCGCCTGGACGCTGCGCGCGCTCGTCCCGGGCGGCCAGGCGGACCGTGCCGTGGTGGTTGCCGAGGCCGGCGGGGTGACGGACGTGGCGATCGCGGTCTGAGCACCGCACATGTGATCGCCTGATTGATCGGCCGAAGGGCCGCACCCCCGGGGGTTGGACGCCACTGGAACGGGGTGCGGCCCTTCGTGCCGTCCGCGTGGTGGTCCGCTCGTGGTCCGCCTCGCGGCCCGACTCCGTCCGGCGCCTTGCGCCCGGGGGCGCCGGACCTACGCTGGACTCATGTACGGCCGGCGCCGGCGCGCCTACTTCCTGCTGATGGGCGGATGCCTGTTCCTCTTCGTCTCCGCCTGGGCCTTGGTGCGCCTGTGGTCGGTCGAGGCCGCGGTGGCCATGTGCGTGGTCGCCATGGTCATCCCGCCGATCGCGGCGATGATCGCCAACCGGCGCGGCCCGGACGACCGCTGGTGGGACGACCCCTCTGGCGATCCGAAGTCCGACGAGTGGTGGGACGAACTGGACGGAAAGCGGCGTCACGAGGATTGAAACCTCACGAGACGAGAATGTGATCTACGTTCGTACAACTGCTCTCCTCTGCTGCGGGTCATGGGGTACGCGCGGGTAACCAACCCGCGCCACAGGCCTGTGGGGGACCCCTTTGGAACACGAACAGACCATCCCTGAGCGGCGGAAAGGGGAGGAGAACGCCCCGGAGCCGGACACTTCGCCGCCCCGCCGCCGGATGGGCCGCACGACTCTCCTGATCGCGGGCGCGGCAGTGCTCGGCGTCCTCGCCGGGACGATCACCGGCTACGCGGTCCAGTACCACCGCGAGCCCACCCCGCTGCAGCCGCTGGCCCAGCAGGAGATGGCCGCGGCGAAGCCGCAGGCGATGACCGACGCGACGACCCGGCACTCGATCAACGCCAACCGCTGGCACAAGGCGGACGAGGAACTGGCCAAGAAGCTGGTGGACGTTCCGGGCGGGGCGAAGAGCAACTTCTCGGGCGTCGCTTCCCTGGACATGTTCGCCGCGACGTACTACGAGGACGCCTCCGAGGGCCTGGGCAGCCTCATCACCAGCCAGGTCCAGGGCATCGCCACCGCGGCATGGTCCGAGTCCGACCGGAACTTCGTGGAGATCAACCTGCTCCAGTTCCACGACCGCAACGAGGCCGAGGACTTCCAGCTGGGCATCGAGCACTACATGCCCACCAAGGAGTACGCGGGCAACGCGGGCAAGGAGGTTCCGGGCGTTCCCGAGGAGTTCGGTCACCTGTGGGTCGACTCGAAGGCTCAGGAGAAGGCCGGCTACCACCCGATCCGCGGGGTCCGTGCCGTCATCCGCCGTGGCGACATCGTGGTGACCGTCGAGTGCACGAACAACCGCGGCGAGATCGACGAGAGCGTCCTGCTCGACCTGGCCAAGCGACAGATGGAGCGGCTGTGACCGAGCAGCAGAACGTGAGCGGTGCGGAGCCCGGCGACGCGGTCAAGGCCGAGACCGAGACCGAGACCGAGGTCACGGTGGAGGCCGGGACCGAGGGCGACACCGCGGACCGGCCCGAGCAGGAGCAGCCGGCCACCGCCGCGCCCGCGCGGAAGGTGAACCGCAAGGTGGTCACCCTGGTGGCGGCGGCCGTGGGCGTCGTCGTCCTCGTGGGCGCCGGCGTCGGGGCGGCGGCCGTACTCGCCGACGCCGACCGGACCTCGCCGACGCGGTACTGGCTGGCCGCGGACCACACGACCAGCGGTACGCAGGCCCCGGTGCCGTCCGTGCCCCCGAACGCGCTCACGGGCAAGCTGCTGCCGATGCCCAACGACTACTGGCCCGGCCCCGACATCGACAAAGAGGGCAACTTCTACTCCCTCTCGGGCGAGCGGGCGCTGGAGAGCTTCAAGGACGCCCGCAAGGGCCTGTCCAGCAGCGAGCGCGCCGAGCGGGACAAGGTGCTCGCCGACCTGAAGCTCAAGGGCCTGGCCGGGCGCAGCTACTCGCGCAAGGACGGCGTCGGTGGCGGCGTGGTCGCCGAGATCCAGCTCGTCCAGGCCGACCCCGCGCAGCTCGCGAAGTTCGGTGAGTTCGCCGGGAAGCTGATCGAGCTCACCGGTTCCGACGGCGAGGCGCCGAAGGTGGACGGCCACCCGCAGGCCAAGTGCTCGGTGAACGCCATCGTCATCGAGAAGAAGGACAAGAAGGACAAGATCGAAGCCCTCGACTGCCTGGCCGTCGAAGGAGACGTCATGGTGAGTTTCCGGATGTACGGGAGCGAGGGATTCGTGGTGAAGGACGCCGCGGGCCTGTTCAAGCAGCAACTCGACCACATCAAGTCCCCCGGAGAGTCCGCGTGAGCGAGCAGACCACCACCGCGGCCACCGAGCCCGAGCCCGAGGCGGCGCCGGAGAGCGTGCCGTCGCCCGAGCCCGCCCCGGAGGCCACTGAGACGGTCACGGAGACGGTCGCCGTCACCGACGACGCCGCCGCCGAGCCCACGCCCGCGGCGACCGACGCGGTCACCGAGGCGCCCGAGGCCGTGCCGGCCCCGCCCAAGGACCGGCGCAAGCTGTTCGCCGCCCTGCGCTGGACCGCCGCCGTCGCCGTCTTCGCCGCCGTCGGCACGGGGGTCGCGTACGGGATCACGGTGCCCGAGCGCACCGACCTTCCCGGCCTGTCCACCGAGGACGACGGCCGCTGGACGTTCCCGACGCTGTCCCAGCCGGCCCTGCCCGCCGGCGCCCCGGTGCCCCAGGGCCCGGACAACAAGGACGGGACGCACTACGCGCCCCTCACCGGCCTGCTGCTGCCCGCTCCCGTGGGCGCCAAGGCCGACGACGTGGTCAAGGCGGACAAGGACGGGATGGTGCCGGTCGACGCCTTCCTGGAGGAGTACACGCCCGACACCCGCGAGAAGCTGAAGCAGTCCCTCGAGTGGGACGGACTGCGGCAGATCGCCGGACGGGGCTGGACGACGGCGGACGGCACGCGTACGCACGTGTACCTGCTGCGCTTCCACTCCTCCGGCTTCGTGGACGCGTTCAAGGGCTGCGACAGCAACATGCGGCTGAACGGTGTCTCGGCCCTCGACCTGGACGACGTGTGGAGCAAGGCCAAGGGCACCCAGATGAACAGCACCACGCTGGACTTCCCGGGGGCGGCCAACTTCGACGGCACCGAGCTCAGCGTGTACCAGGAGCTGAAGCCCTTCCTCGGTGAGGAGCAGAGCAAGATCGGGTGCCTCCGGACGGGTGACGTCCTCGGCATGGTCATCCAGACCCGCAAGGGCGAGGTGGCCCCCGTTCCCTTCCACCAGACCGTGATCCTGCAGAGCCAGCTGCTGAGCTGACCGCCGGGGCGACGGGACGGGCGCACGGGTACGGGCCACCTCGCACAGTGCGCCCGACCCCGGGCCAGTAGGCTGGGGAACCGGCCCGTACCCCCCGAACGAATTCCGAGGAGCACCCCGTGCTTGAGGCAGTCTTCACCTCCCTGCTGGTCCTGGTCTGCGTCGGCGTCATGGCCTTCACCGGCCTGGCCGTCAAGAAGCTGTACCAGGGTCAGCGCTGAGCGTCGGCCCCGCAGACCGCCCCGGAACCCCTCCCAACAGATCGCCTGAGCAGCCATTCATGATCCAGATCCCGTCCGACCTGAACCCGGGCCTCGTCCCCCTCGCCTTCCTCCTCGGCAACTGGGAGGGTGCGGGAGTCTTCGACTTCCCCGGTGAGGAGAAGTGCAACTTCGGCCAGGAGGTCGTCTTCAGCCACGACGGCCGGGACTTCCTGGAGTACACCTCCCACACCTGGGTCCTCGACGCCGAGGGCAACAAGGTGCGGCCGCTGGAGTCCGAGTCGGGCTACTGGCGCATCGACAAGGACCGCAAGGTCGAGATCGTCATGGTCCGCGACCAGGGCGTCGTCGAGGTCTGGTACGGCGGGCTCGCCGACCAGAAGCCCCAGATCGACCTGGTCACCGACGCCGTCGCCCGTACCGCGGCCTCCGGCCCGTACAGCGGTGGCAAGCGGCTCTACGGCTATGTGAAGAGCGACCTCATGTGGGTCGGCGAGAAGGCCACGCCGGACGTCGAACTGCGTCCGTACATGTCGGCCCAGTTGAAGAAGGTCGTCACGCCCGAGGAGGTCGCCGAGATGGCGCGCAACCTCCCGGACATGCCGGACGACGGCATCGCCTTCTTCCGCTGAGCCCACAGGCCGAACGCGCGTACGCATGTACGTGCGTGCGCAAGCCTGTGCGAAAGGGGGCCGCGGGACCGCCCGCGGTCCCCTTCGCGCACATACACTGGCCGGGTGGGGAGCAGCGTGGACACCGAAGGCTCTGACTGGAAGAGCGACCTGCGGCAGCGCGGATACCGCCTGACGCCGCAGCGCCAGCTCGTGCTGGAAGCGGTCGACGCCCTGGAGCACGCCACCCCGGACGAGATCCTCGTCGAGGTGCGCAAGACCGCCTCCGGGGTCAACATCTCCACCGTCTACCGCACGCTCGAGCTCCTCGAGGAGCTCAAGCTGGTCTCGCACGCCCACCTCGGGCACGGGGCCCCCACCTACCACCTCGCCGACCGGCACCACCACATCCACCTGGTCTGCCGGGACTGCGCCGAGGTCATCGAGGCGGACGTGGACGTCGCCGCCGAGTTCACGGCGAAGCTCCGCGCCACTTTCGGCTTCGAGACCGACATGAAGCACTTCGCGATCTTCGGCCTGTGCCGCAAGTGCGCCGCCAAGCAGCGTGCCGCTCAGTCGTAGCAGGGTCGTACGCTTGGTCCCATGACCAGCAGCCCCTTGCTCCATCTCCCCGGCGCCGTACCGGCCGAAGGCCGTGACGAGGGCGTCGCCGCCCACTACGGCGAGCTGTACGGCGAACAGCGCGCCCTCGCGGAGGGCCGCGGCTTCGTCGACCTCTCGCACCGCGGGGTCGTCACCGTCAGCGGGCCGGAGCGCCTGAGCTGGCTGCACCTGCTGCTGACCCAGCACCTCACCGACCTGCCGCCCGGGCAGTCCACGGAGGCGCTGATCCTCTCCGCGAACGGCCACATCGAGCACGCGCTCTACCTCGTCGACGACGGCGAGACCACGTGGGCGCACGTGGAGCCGGGCACCCAGGGCGAGCTGATCGCCTACCTGGAGGCCATGAAGTTCTTCTACCGCGTCGAAGTCGCCGACCGTACCGAGGAGTTCGCGGTCGTGCACCTGCCGGCCGGCTCCATCGCCGAGGTCGCCAAGGAGCACGTCGTACGGGAGACCGCGCACGGCCGGGACGTCTTCCTGCCCCGCGCCGGGCTGGAGTCCTTCGCCGCCGCGCACGGCCCGGCCGCCGGACTCCTCGCCCACGAGGCCCTGCGCGTCGAGGCGCACCGCCCGCGGCTGGGGCTGGAGACCGACCACCGGACGATCCCGCACGAGCTGGGCTGGATCGGCACCGCCGTGCACCTGCAGAAGGGCTGCTACCGCGGCCAGGAGACGGTGGCCCGCGTCCACAACCTGGGGAAGCCCCCGCGCCGCCTGGTCTTCCTGCACCTGGACGGCTCCGAGGTGCTGCTCCCGGCGCACGGCACCCCGCTGCGGCTCGCCTCGGACGGGGAGGAGGGCCGCCAGCTGGGCTTCGTGACCACCGCCGTCCGCCACCACGAGCTGGGCCCGATCGCGCTCGCCCTGGTCAAGCGGAACGTGCCGGTCGATGCGCCGCTGCTGGCCGGGTCGACGGCCGCCGCGCAGGAGGTCGTCGTAGCCCCGTAAGCCTGTAGCCCTGTAGCCCTGTAGCGGTCCCGGCCCGTGAAATAGGTCCTCAGACGTCGATGACGATGGTGAACGGGCCGTGATTGGTCAGCGAGACCCGCATGTCCGCGCCGAACCGGCCCGTCGCCACCGTCGCGCCCAGCGCGCGCAGCTGGGCGACGACCTCGTCGACCAGCGGCTCGGCCACCGGGCCGGGAGCCGCCGCGTTCCAGGTGGGGCGGCGGCCCTTGCGGGCGTCGCCGTAGAGCGTGAACTGCGAGATCACCAGCAGCGGTGCGCCGTTGTCGCTGCAGGACTTCTCGCCCTCCAGGATCCGTACGGACCACAGCTTGCGCGCCAGCACCGCCGCCTTCTCCGGCGTGTCGTCGTGGGTCACCCCCACCAGCACGCACAGCCCCTCGCCGACGATCTCGCCCACGGTCGCACCGTCCACGGCGACGCTCGCGCCGTCCACCCTCTGCACCACTGCTCGCATACCACCTGTGTACCAGGCTTGCACCCGTCCGGGGCCGATCGGGTGGAGTGGGACTGCGTGGGGGCCACGGAGAGTGGCACGATGCACGCAGGCGGTGCGGGTGCGCCGCACCGGTCGAGGGGACGGACTCGTTCGTATGAATACTTCTGGTACCTCCGTACCTGCATCACCCGCCTTCGTCGCAGCTGCCGCGGTACGACCGCCCGCGCAGCGCACGGCCGAGACGCAGGGGCAGGCGGCCCCGGCCACCGCGCTCGGGCTGCCGGAACTGCGCGCGCTGCGCCGCGACGCGCAGCGCGACGAGGCCGATCTGAGCTACGTACGCAGACTGCTCCAGGGCCGCATCGACATCCTGCGGGCCGAGGTGGCCCGGCGGACGGACCCCGAGGCGCCGGTGGTGGACCGGCTCTCCGTGATCCTCGCCGACGCCCCCTCCAGCCGCAGCGCCTCCGCCCGGCACGTCACGCTGGGCACCCCGCACAGCGAGGAGTACCGGCTGCTGGCGGCGGAGATGCTGTCCGATGTGGAGCTCTCGGACCTCGGCGCCCGCACGGACGGCGAACTGCACGACGGGCTGGTCCGGCTGGTGCGCTACGAGCAGCAGGTCTCGCGGCGCCGCCGGCAGCTCCAGCGCACGGTGGACGACTGCAGCGCGGAGATCACCCGGCGGTACCGGGAGGGCGAGGCGCAGGTGGACGATCTGCTGGCGTAGAAAATCGGGCGACCGGCGGCGGTCGGAAGATTAGCGTGGGCGGCTATGAGTGCTGACGTCCGGCCGATCGCCGAAACCGAACTTCCCGACTGGCTGCGCACGGTGCACACCGGTTTCCTGACCGCGAAGCCCGTGACCGGCTCCGACCTCGCGCAGCGGGCCAAGTACAGCGACTTCTCCCGGATGTGGGGAGCGTTCGACTCCGATTCCGGTCGGTGCGTGGCGGCACTGCGCTCCTTCCCGCAGGAACTGACCGTGCCCGGCGGGGCGGCCGTCCGCTCCACCGCCATCTCCAACGTGGGCGTGCTGCCCACCCATCGCCGGCAGGGAGTGCTGACCCGGATGATGGCCGCCGAGTTCGCGGCGGCCGCGGCGCGCGGCGACGCGCTGGCGACGCTGATCGCCGCCGAGTACCCGATCTACGGGCGATACGGGTTCGGGCCCGCCACCTCCCTCGTGGAGTGGGAGATCGACGTACCGCGCACCGGGCTGGACCGCAGGCTGGCGGCGCCCGTGGACGGCGGGAGGATCGAGCTCGTGGACGTCGAGGAGCTGCGGCTGGTGGGGCCGGAGTTGCACGAGCGGGTGCGGGCGCGCACGCCGGGGGCGGTGAACCGGGACGAGCGCTGGTGGAACCTGGCGACGGGCCTGGAGCAGTGGTCGTACCGCCCGTACAAGGGCCTCTTCCACGCCGTGTACCGGACGGCGGAGGGGGAGGTGGCGGGCCTCGCCGTCTACAGCGCCGACGACCAATGGGCGGACGCCAAGGTTCCGATGAACACCGTGCAGGTCAAGGACCTGCTGGCGGTCACCCCGCAGGCGGAGCGGGCGCTGTGGCAGTTCCTGTGCTCCATCGACTGGGTGCTGAAGGTCCGCACCGGCTACCGGGCCCCCGACGACCTCGCCCCGCAGATGCTGCCCGACCCGCGCTCGGCCCGGGTCGTCTCCTCGGCGGACTTCCTGTGGGTGCGGGTGCTGGACGTCGTACGGGCGCTGGGAGCGCGGACGTACGAGGTGCCCGGGGTGCTCGTGCTGGAGGTCGCCGACGGGACGGGTCCGGCGGCCGGCCGCTACCGGCTGGAGGCGGGCGCCGGCACCTGCGAGCGGACGGCGGAGCCGGCCGACCTGAGCCTGGACGTGGCAGCGCTCGGCTCCTTGTACCTGGGCGACACGTCCGCGGTGCGGCTGGCGGCGCTGGGCCGGGTGGACGAGGAGCGGCCGGGGGCGGTGGCGCTGGCGGACGCGGTGTTCCGTACCGCGCGCCGCCCGTGGTGCCCGGACATCTTCTGATCGCCGATCCTTGATCACTGGGCCGAGGGCCGAGGGCCGAGTACTGAGTACTGAGGACTGAGCGATTTGACGTCACTTGTGGAATCCCTGCGCGCCGCCGGCTGCGTGTTCGCGGAGGAGGAGGCGGAACTCCTCACCGGGGCCGCCGCCGGCCCGGACCACCTGGCGGAGCTGCTGGCCCGCCGGGTGGGCGGCGAACCGCTGGAGCACGTGGTCGGCTGGGCGGAGTTCTGCGGACTGCGCCTGGAGGTCGGCGCGGGGGCCTTCGTGCCGCGCCGGCGCACCGAGTTCCTGGTCCAGGAGGCGGTGGCGCTGGCCCGGCCCGGCGCGGTGGTGCTGGACCTGTGCTGCGGGGTCGGTGCCCTGGGCGCGGCGGTGGCCGCACAGCTGGCGGGCGGCGTGGAGCTGCACGCGGCGGACATCGACCCGGCGGCGCTGGCGTACGCGCGGCGCAACGTGGCCCCGTACGGCGGGCGGGTGTGGGAGGGCGATCTGTACGCCGCGCTGCCGGCGTCGCTGCGCGGCCGGGTGGACGTGCTGGTGGTCAACGCCCCGTACGTGCCGACGGGGGAGATCGGCCTGATGCCGGCGGAGGCGCGGGACCACGAGCCGCTGGTATCCCTGGACGGCGGGAGCGACGGCCTGGACATCCACCGCCGGGTGGCGGCGGGCGCCCTGCCCTGGCTGGCCCCGGGCGGCCACCTGCTGATCGAGACGAGCTCCCGCCAGTCCCCGTCGACGGCCTCGGCGCTGGCCTCGGCCGGGCTCGGCGTCCGGGCGGTCACCTCAAAGGAGCTGTACGCGACGGTGGTGATCGGCACGGCCTGACGCGCGGCCGGCGCAAGGGCCCCGGCGCAGAGGGCCGCAGCGAAAAGTCTTTCGCGCGGGCTGTCACATGTGCGGGGCGGGGCGGGTCAGGGGAGTGAAGCAGGCGGGAAACGAACCGGGGCGCGTCCGCGCCGGGGCCCGCCCGAGGGGAGCGTCAGATGTCCACCACCGCTGTTGTCCTTGCCCTGGTCGGCGCGTTCATGGTCGGGTTCTCGGCGGCCTCGGTCTTCCTCGGGGCGAAGTGGGTCGTCGAGCCGCTGGCCGAGTACGGGGTCCCGCGCTCGTGGTGGACCTGGCTCGGCGTCGCGAAGGCGGCGGGCGCGGCGGGCCTGGTCGTGGGCGTCTTCGTACCGCCGATCGGCGTCGCGGCGGCGATCGGGATCGCCCTGTACTTCGCGGGGGCCGTGATCACGGTGCTGCGGGCGAAGTCCTACGCCCACGTCGCCTTCCCGGTGATCTACGCGGCCCCGGCGGTGGCCACGCTGGTCCTCGCCCTGGGCGGCTGAGCATCGGGCGGAGCCATGTGGGAGATGTTGCAAGCAAGGCGCTTGCAATAGTTAGCAGAGTCGGGCAGGATCACAGCATGGCATCGCTCAACGTCGGAAATCTCGGCGAGTACCTCCGTGAGCAGCGTCGGCAGGCCCAGCTTTCGCTGCGCCAGCTGGCCGAGCAGGCGGGGGTGTCGAATCCGTACCTGAGCCAGATCGAGCGCGGGCTGCGCAAGCCGAGCGCGGACATCCTGCAGCAGCTGGCCAAGGCGCTGCGGATCTCCGCCGAGACGCTGTACGTGCAGGCCGGGATCCTGGATGAGCGGGACCCGGACGAGGTGGAGACGCGAGCCGTCATACTCGCCGACCCGTCCATCAACGAGCGGCAGAAGCAGGTGCTGCTCCAGATCTACGAGTCGTTCCGCAAGGAGAACGCGCTCGAAGCGCCCGCCGACGAGATGCCGTCGAAGACGAACTGAAGTTGATCCGGGAGGACCAGCACATGGCCATCGCCGATGACCTGAAGAAGACCCTCACCGACCCCACTCCCCTCTACTTCGCCGCCGGCACCGCCGATCTGGCCGTGCAGCAGGCCAAGAAGGTGCCCGACCTGATCGAGCAGCTGCGCGCCGAGGCCCCCGCGCGCATCGAGGCCGTGAAGAACACGGACCCGAAGGCCGTTCAGGACGCGGTCACCGCCAAGGTCGCCGAGGTGCTCGGCGCGATCGACCCGAAGAAGCTCGGGGAGACCGCCCAGGACCTGGCGCTGCGCGGTGTCGGCGTGGCCGCCGAGTACGCGGTGCGCGCCAAGGAGACCTACGACAAGGTCGCCGAGCACGGCGAGCAGGCCGTGCGCAGCTGGCGCGGCGAGGTCTCCGCGGAGATCGTCGACATCGCCGTCGCCGTAGAGCCCGAGACGGGGACGGAGACGGCGGCGCAGCCCGAGCCGGTGGCCGAGGCCGCCGCCGCGGAGAAGCCCGCCGCCAGGAAGCCCACCGCGCGCAAGAGCACGACCAAGAAGGCCGCGGTCACGGCGGACGACGCCGGCTGAGGCGCGGCCGCATGAGCGACGGCGGGCCGGGCACCCTTCTGGTGCCCGGCCCGTTGTGGTTCATGAGGGCTCCCGTGCCGGTAGCGTGGAGACGGGTGGCATCCGAAGTGCGAAGCAGAAGCTGAGAAGGCGGTCGAAGCGATGTTGATGGAAGGGTTCGATCGAGGCGTGATCCCGTTGCTCGGGCTCGCCATGCTGGTGCTCGCGGTCGTGGCCTTCGTGTTCGCGCTGCTGGCGCGGGACGACGCGTACCGGGCGGCCGGCAAGCAGAGCAAGACCTTCTGGCTGGTCATCCTCGGCGTCACCGTGGCCGTGGACTTCTTCCTGGGGATGCTGTTCCTGCAGATCGCCGGTCTCGTCGCGACCATCGTGTTCTTCGTCGACGTGCGCCCGGCCCTCAAGCAGGTCTCGGGCGGCGGCGGCCGGCGCGGCGGCAGCAGCAGCGACGGCCCGTACGGGCCCTACAACGGCGGACGGTAGGCGGACCGCCGGACCGGAAGGGTTCCCGGACCCCGGACCCCGGACCCCCGGGACCGGAAGGATCCCTCGTTTCCGAGGGCTCAGCCCTCGGCGCGGGAGAGCAGGACCACGGCCACGTCGTCCGTGAGCTCGCCGCCGTTGAGCCGGCGGGCCTCGGTGACGGAGGCCTCCAGCAGGCCCTCACCGCTCAGGCCGCGGTCCAGGTGCCGGTTGATCATGTCGACCATCCCGTCCTGGCCCAGGCGTTCCTTGCCCTCGCCGATGCGGCCCTCGATCAGGCCGTCGGTGTAGAGCATCAGGCTCCAGCTGCCGCCGAGCTCCACCTGGCGGCGCGGCCAGCGGGCGCGGGGCAGCAGCCCGAGGGCCGGGCCGCTGTTCTCGTACGGGAGCAGCCGCGCGCGGCGGCCCGGCCGGGAGATCAGCGGTGCCGGGTGACCGGCCAGGCACAGGCCGGCGCGGCGGCCGTCCGGGGCTATGTCGACCGTGCACAGCGTCGCGAAGATCTCCTCGCAGGGCCGCTCCACCTCCAGGACCTCCTGGAGGGTGGCCAGCAGGTCGTCGCCGCAGAGACCGGCCAGGGTCAGGGCGCGCCAGGCGATGCGGAGCTCGACGCCGAGCGCGGCCTCGTCGGGGCCGTGGCCGCAGACATCGCCGATCATGGCGTGGACGGTGCCGTCGGGGGTGCGGACCGTGTCGTAGAAGTCACCGCCGAGCAGCGCCCGGCTGCGGCCGGGGCGGTAGCGGGCGGCGAAGCGGAGGTCGGATCCCTCCAGGAGGGGCGTGGGGAGCAGGCCGCGTTCCAGGCGGGCGTTCTCCTGCGCGCGCAGTTTCGATTCTGCGAGCTTGTACTGGGCGATGTCCGCCCGTTTTCTCTCCACGGCGTAGCGGATGGCGCGGCTCAGCAGCCGGCCGTCCAGCTCGTCCCGGAAGAGGAAGTCCTGGGCGCCGACCTGCACGGCCTCGGCGGCGCGCTCGGCGTCGTCCTCGCCGGTCAGGACGAGGACGGCGTGGTGCGGGGCGATGCGCAGCACCTGGCGCAGGGCGAGCAGCTCGTCCACGGCGGTGGCCGTGCTTCCGGGCATCCGGGCGCCGGTGTCCGGGAGGGACAGGTCGAGCAGGATGCAGTGCACGTCGGGCGTGAGCAGCCGCTCGGCCTCGGTGAGGTTGCGGGCGGTGCGGAGCCGGATGCGGTGGCCGTCCGCGTCGAGGATCTCGGGGACGGTGAGGCCGCCGGCCGGGTCGTCCTCGATGACCAGGAGGGTCAGCTGGCTCGTGTGGGGGGTCGGGATCTGCGGGGTCGCCTGCGCGACGCCCGTGCCTGCTGCGGCCGGGGCGGCGGTGTACAGAACGGCCTGACCGCTCTCCACGGCCGGGGTGTCCCTCTGCCGCGGTACGGGTACGGGCATCGTCTCCGGTTCCTTCCCTCCCCCCGAGGGTGCGCTCGTCCGGCAGACCCTAGCGGTCCCGGACCGGCAAACGGAATGCCGTTCTTGGTGAGCGCCTCCGGCATATGCGGTTATCGCGGGGGAAAAACCGCCTCACTGGATGACAAAGGTCACGGCACGGCCGCGTCCCTTCCCGACCATCGAGACGTCCCCGAGCCCCACCGGGTTGCCTCCGGGCCCCGATCGTCCAGCCCCGGCCTGTCCGCCCACCCGCCCAGCCCTTCCGGCTGCCCCGCCCCCAGCCCCTCCGGCGTTCGAGGAGCGGGGTCCGGGGCGGAGCCCCGGCAGGGAGGTCGCGCGGGCAGGGGTCCGCGCCCCCACCCGCACGCCGAGCAACCCCGCGGGGGCTACGCGTCGGGGCGGACCACGGCCTTGATCGGCATCGAGCCCGCACCCGCCATCGTCACGTTCCGGCCGGGCCGCGGCGCGTGGACCATCGCGCCGTCGCCGACATACATCCCGACGTGGCTCGCGTCGTCGAAGTAGATGATCAGGTCACCGGGGCGCATGTCCTTCAGCTCGACCTTCGGCAGCAGCCGCAGCTGCTCCTGCGAGGTGCGCGGGATGCCCTTGCCGGCCGCGCGCCAGGCCTGCGAGGTCAGCCCGGAGCAGTCATAGGAGTCCGGACCCACGGCGCCCCACTTGTACGGCTTGCCCATCTGGGCGGTGGCGAACTGCACGGCAGCCTTGCCGGCGTCGGTCGCCTTGCCGTTGACGTCCTTCATCGCGCCCGTCGACAGCCACGCCGTCTGCGCCTTGTACTGCGCTTCCTGCTCCAGCTGGATCAGCCGGGCCTTCTCCTCGGCCTCCAGCTTGCTCTCCAGCTCCTCCGCGGCCTTGATCTTCTCCTCGATCTGCTTCCTGGAGTCCTCCGACGTGATCCGGTTGGCCTCCAGGGTGGCCCAGCGCTCGCTCGCCTCCGTGGCGTAGCGCTGCAAGTCGGCCTGGGTCCGGTCCAGTTCGGAGAGCAGGCCCGAGGTGGCCTTCTCGCCCTGGCGCAGCCGGCCGGCCCCGTCGAGGAACTGGTTCGGGTCGTCGCTCAGCGCCAGTTGCGCGCCCGGCGGGATGCCGCCCGAGCGGTACTGGGCGCGAGCGGCGGCGCCCGCCCGGTTCTTCAGGGTGGCGATCCGCTCCTTGCCGGCGACGACGAGCTTGGCGATCTCGACGATCTTGTCCGACTGGGCTTTGGTCTCGGCCTCGGCGAGGTTGTAGGCATCCGTGGCGGTGCCCGCCTGCCGGTACAGCTCGTCGATCTCCTTGCGGACCTGCTCCAGGGACTTGCTGCCCGGTTCGGGCAGCGGCGCGGCCGGAGCGGCCGGAGCGGCCGGAGCCGCTGGGGCCACCGGAGCCACCGGGGCCGCATACGCGATGCCCGTCGCGAGGCCCGGTGCCGTCAGTACCGCCAACGCGCACAGCAGCACGAAAGAGCTTGCGCCTCGTCGTTGCTTTACGGCTCCCATGGTCCCCCCAGGCACCCGAGTCAGACCGCGTAATGAATCTGACTATTCATCAGTAACTTGTCACTGCCATCGGGATGGTGCCATGAGTCGATGAATTCCGACACCCTTGTGGATGGCGTTCCGATCTTGTTTGCCCCATCGGACGCCCGTCCTCCACCCCTCACGGCCCAACGGACCGCCCGGGCCGCCGGTTCCCCACCACCCCACACCACGCCGCATTCACCCCACCGGGCGCAACGCCTCCCAGGGCAGCGTCAGTTCCCCCTGCCGCCACCGCCGCGGACCGTCCACCAGCGGCCAGTCCCCGCAGAGCGCCCGCGCGGTCCGGATCCAGCGCTGCCGCGCCCCGTAGGCCGCGTACGGAGCCGCCGCCGCCCACGCCCGGTCGAAGTCGCGCAGGAACGCGTGCACCGGCTCGCCCGGCACGTTCCGGTGGATCAGCGCCTTCGGCAGCCGCTCCGCCAGATCCGACGGACGCTCCAGGGAACCCAGCCGGGTCGCGAACGTCACCGTGCGCGCCCCCTCCGGACCCAGCGCCACCCACACGTGCCGCCGCCCGATCTCGTCACAGGTCCCCTCCACCAGCAGCCCGTCCGGGGCCAGCCGCGCGCACAGCCGCGCCCACACCTGCGCGACCTGCTCCTCGTCGTACTGGCGCAGTACGTTCGCCGCGCGGATCAGCGCCGGCCGGACCCCGCCGTCCAACGGCACCTCGAAACCGCCGTGCCGGAAGCTCAGGCCCTCCCGTTCGTACGGCTTGGCCCCCGCCACCCGTGCCGGCTCGATCTCGATGCCGACCACCCGCACCCGCGGCGCCGCGTCCCGCAACCGCGCCAGCAGCTCCACCGCGGTCCAGGGCGCGGCCCCGTACCCGAGGTCCACCGCGACCGGGGCCTCCGCGCGCCGCAGCGTGGCACCGTGGGTGGCCGCGATCCAGCGGTCCATCCGGCGCAACCGGTTCGGATTCGTCGTCCCGCGGGTCACCGAGCCCACGGGGCGGCCGGGCGCGCGGCTGGAGGGCGGGGTACTGCGGGAGGCCATGAGCCGAGGGTAAGCGGAGGGTCCGCACACCGTGAAAAGCCCCCGTCACACCCACGGCCGCGAGGAAAGACGCAGGAAATCCGGAGACCCCGGAATGCGGGGGACGGCCATCCGGGTTGCACTCCTTGCAGGGCGCCTTCCGCGCTCCCGCCGTCATGCCGTCCGGCATGTCGTCCGTCATGCCGTCCGAGCGTCGTGCGTGCGCCGTCCGAGCCGAGAGGACTGGTCCCTTGAGCCAGTACGTGTCCCGCCTCAGTGGTCGCCTCGCCGCCGCCCGAGCCACCCGGCACGAGCCGCCGCGCCTGCGTCTTCCGGCCGTGGGCCACCACCGCAAGCCGCGCCGCGTGGCCATGCTCAGCGTGCACACCTCTCCGCTGCACCAGCCCGGCACCGGCGACGCCGGCGGAATGAACGTCTACATCGTGGAGCTGGCCAAGCGGCTCGCCGCGATCAACATCGAGGTCGAGATCTTCACCCGCGCCACCACCGGCGGGCTGCCCCCCGTGGTCGAGCTGGCTCCCGGGGTCCTCGTACGGCACGTGGACGCGGGCCCTTACGAGGGCCTCGCCAAGGAGGAGCTCCCGGCCCAGCTGTGCGCCTTCACCCATGGCGTGATGCAGGCCTGGGCCGGCCACCGCCCCGGCTACTACGACCTCGTCCACTCCCACTACTGGCTCTCCGGCCACGTGGGCTGGCTCGCGGCCGAACGCTGGGGCGTCCCGCTCGTGCACGCCATGCACACCATGGCGAAGGTCAAGAACGCGGCGCTGGCCGAGGGGGACAGGCCCGAGCCCGCCGCCCGCGTCATAGGCGAGACCCAGATCGTGGCCGCCGCCGACCGGCTCATCGCGAACACCGCCGAGGAGGCGGACGAGCTCGTCCGGCACTACGAGGCCGACCCGGCCAAGGTGGCCGTCGTCCACCCCGGGGTGAACCTCGACCGCTTCACGGTCGGCGACGGCCGGGCCGCCGCCCGCGCCCGCCTCGGCCTGCCCCAGGACGCCGTCATCCCGCTGTTCGCCGGGCGGATCCAGCCGCTGAAGGCCCCCGACATCCTGCTGCGCGCCGTCGCCGTCATGGTCGACCAGGACCCCTCGCTGCGCCGCCGCCTCTTCGTCCCCGTCGTCGGCGGTCCCAGCGGCAGCGGCCTCGCCAAGCCGGAGGGCCTGCAGAAGCTCGCGGCGAAGCTGGGCATCGCCGACCTCGTACACTTCCACCCGCCGGTCGCGCAGGACGGTCTCGCCGACTGGTTCCGGGCCGCGTCCGTGCTGGTCATGCCCTCCTACAACGAGTCCTTCGGGCTCGTCGCCATAGAGGCCCAGGCCACCGGTACGCCGGTGCTCGCCGCCGAGGTCGGCGGACTGCCCGTCGCCGTCAACGACGGGGTCACGGGGATCCTCGTACCCGGGCACGACCCGGTGGACTACGCGCGGGAGCTGCGCCGCTTCGTGGACGAGCCCGGGCTCGACGACCGGATGGGCGCCGAGGCGGCGCGGCACGCGCAGTTCTTCGGCTGGGACACCGCTGCGAGCGGCACGGCCGACGTCTACACCGCGGCCATGCATGATCATCGCCGTCGCGTACGCTCCCACCATGGCTGACACCGCCGAGATCGTCGAGAGCGCGCTCACCGCCGCGGAGCTGAGCTGGGAGAGCCCCCAACCGGGGACCTACGTCGTCCAGCTCCCCGGCACCCGCAAGCTGAGCACCACCTGCTCGCTCAAGATCGGCCGGCACTCGCTGTCGGTCAACGCCTTCGTGATCCGGCACCCCGACGAGAACGAGGCGGGCGTCCACCGCTGGCTGCTGGAGCGCAACCTCAAGCTGTACGGCATGGCGTACGCGGTGGACCGCCTCGGCGACGTCTACCTGACGGCCCGGCTCCCGCTGTCGGTCGTCGACCCGGAGGAGCTGGACCGGCTGCTCGGCACGGTCCTGGAGGCGGCGGACGGCTCCTTCAACACCCTGCTGGAACTGGGCTTCGCGAGCGCGATCCGGCGCGAGTACGAATGGCGGGTCTCGCGCGGCGAGCCGACCTTCAACCTCGACGCCTTCAAGCACCTGACGCGCCCGTCGTAGACCCGGCCCCGCCGGCGCTCGAGGCGCGGGTCCGGGCGGAGCCCGATGGGGCTAGGCCGCGCCGGCCACAGGCGCCGGCTTCGCCGCCCCCGCCACTGCCACCTCGGCCACGTCCACCCCGGCGCACCCAACAGTCACACCCGCATCACCCTCGGAGAGCCCCCGCATCAGCAGCCAGTAACCGGCCGCCGCCACCGTCCCCAGCACACCCGTGGCCCCCCACAGCCAGTCGGCCCCGTACCGGTCGATCAGGACGCCCGCCATCAGCGGCGCGACCAGCGCGGCCACCGCCCAGGACATCGAGTAGACGCCCTGGTAGCGCCCGCGTCCGTGCACCGGCGAGAGCCGTACGACCAGGCTCATCTGGGTCGGCGAGTTCACGATCTCGGCGAGCGTCCACACGCACACCGTCAGCGCGTACGCCCACAACGGCCCCGCGAAGGCCGTCAGCGCGAAGCCGTAGCCCGCCAGCAGCGCGGAGATCACGAGCAGCTTCTGCGGGTCGCGGTGCTCGATGAACCGGGTGACCGGGATCTGGAGCAGCACGATCAGCAGCCCGTTCACGGCGACGACCAGCCCGTAGTCCCCGGGCGAGAACCCGGCGGCGCCCATCGCGACCGGCAGGCCGACCGACCCCTGGGTGAAGATCAGCGAGATCAGGAACGACAGCCCGACCACGCCCATGAACCGTCCGTCCCGCAGCACGGTCCCGAGCCCGACCGCCGGCTCCGCGGCGGCGGTGGCCGACGCGCCCCCGGGCCGTTCGGGCCGGGACTCGGGCAGCTTGACGAAGACCAGCACCGCGCAGGCCAGCGTCAGGGCCGCCTCGCCCAGGAAGCCCGCCCGGTAGCTGTACTCGGCGATCAGGCCCGCCGCCATCGCGCTGACGGCGAAGCCGAGGTTGATGGCCCAGTAGTTGAGCGCGAACGCCCGTACGCGGTCCTCGGGACGGACGATGTCCGCCATCATCGCCGCGACCGCCGGCCGGGAGGCGTTGGAGGTCACGCCGACCAGCAGGGCCACGGCCGCGATCGCCGCCGGGTGCTCCATGAAGCCGAGCAGCGCCACCGAGAAGGCGGTCGAGGTCTGGGCCGCCAGCAGGGTGGGCCGGCGCCCCAGCCGGTCGGTCATCACACCGGCGGCGAGGGAGGAGATCACCCCGCCGAGCCCGTGCAGGGCGACGACGAGCCCGGCGAAGGAGGCCGAGTAGCCCCGCTCCATGGTCAGGTACAAGGTCATGAAGGTGGCGACGAAGGCACCGAGCCGGTTCACCAGGGTGCTCGTCCAGAGCCACCAGAAGGCCCGGGGCAGCCCCGAGACGCTCTCCCGGGCGGCCTGTCCGAAACGGGCAGCGGACATAAAGGGATCCCCCCGGCGATGTAAGCGTCACTCGTACGCTGTGCACATTACGAGTGACGGCCCTCCGGGCGCCAGCGAATTGACGCCCGCCGTCAATCGGCGGGCCCCCTGTGCCGCGCGCGAGCGCGCCCGTACGTCCATTAGGCTCGTACGCATGGCCGACGCACCGTACAAGCTGATCCTCCTCCGCCACGGCGAGAGCGACTGGAACGCGAAGAACCTGTTCACCGGCTGGGTGGACGTCAACCTCACCGAAAAGGGCGAGAAGGAGGCGGTCCGCGGCGGTGAGCTGCTCAAGGACGCCGGCCTGCTGCCCGACGTGCTGCACACCTCCCTGCAGAAGCGCGCCATCCGCACCGCGCAGCTCGCGCTGGAGGCCGCCGACCGTCACTGGATCCCGGTGCACCGCTCCTGGCGCCTGAACGAGCGCCACTACGGTGCGCTCCAGGGCAAGGACAAGGCGCAGACCCTCGCGGAGTTCGGCGAGGAGCAGTTCATGCTGTGGCGCCGCTCGTACGACACCCCGCCGCCGGTCCTCGAGGACGGTACGGAGTTCTCGCAGTCCGAGGACCCGCGCTACGCGTCGATCCCGAACGAGCTGCGTCCGCGCACGGAGTGCCTCAAGGACGTCGTCGAGCGCATGCTGCCGTACTGGTACGACGGCATCGTCCCGGACCTGCTGGCCGGTCGCACGGTCCTGGTCGCCGCGCACGGCAACTCCCTGCGCGGTCTGGTCAAGCACCTGGACGGCATCTCCGACGCCGACATCACGGGCCTGAACATCCCGACCGGCATCCCGCTCGTCTACGAACTGGACGCCGACTTCAAGCCCCTGAAGCCGGGCGGCACCTACCTCGACCCGGACGCCGCGGCGGCGGCCATCGAGGCGGTCAAGAACCAGGGCAAGAAGAAGTAGCAAAAGCGATCATGCCCCTGACCTGCGCACACGGCACAGGTCAGGGGCTTTCCTGCGTTCCGGGCCCACCCGGGTCCCGGGACGCGGGGGAGGCTGGGTGACCCGCCAGCCGTGGTCGGCCAGCCCGTTCATGACCTTGGTCAGCCGGGTGCCGTCCAGCGGGCCGGGGAAGGCCCGCTCCACCACGCACTCGGCCGGCCTCGCCCCGGCGCGGGCGAAGTCGCCGTCCAGGCCTGCCGACGCGGTGACGGACTCGAAGTCCCGGAGCACGTCCTCCTGCTCCAGGTCCGGGCCGCTGTACGCCCGCACGCCCGCGGTCCCGGACCCGGTTCCGCGACGTCAATCGACCTCGGTCCACGGGCCGGTGGCCTCGTCCTTCGGGATCCAGAGCAAGGGCTGGCGTGTGCGGCAGCGCTCGTCCGCCCCCTCCTCCCAGGGGAACCGGCCCTCCCTGTCCGGCCAGAACAGCTGAGTGATCGGCAGCGGCGGGCTCTGGTAGAAGTCGATGCCCGCGCCGAAGAACCCGTGGTACCAGCTGGGGTGCACGGGCCGGACGATCACGTCGTAGCCGCCCAGGACGTCACCCCGCCGCTCGTCGGGCTCCAGCGGGTTCCCGTCCCGGATCGCCGCCCCGGCGGCGTTGGCCACCTGCATCGCGGTCTGCGCGGACAGCCCGAACACGCTCACCTCGGGGCTGCGCAGGGAGTGCCAGAGGCCGATGGAGTAGCCCCAGTCGCCGGGGGCGTCACCGCCGGCCACGCCCATCACGTGCCAGCCGTGCTCCGAGACGCTCCGTGCGATCCGGGTGTCGCGTTCCTCCGACGCGGGCCCGCCCCATTCGGTCGGGGCGCAGAGGAGGCAGAAGCAGGGGGAGTCGTCCATCCGGCGAGCGTAGGCCAGCCCCTGGGCGGGGCACTCCGCGCCCCTCAGGTGCCGGCCGCCGGGGTGTTCCTGCGCCATTCGTCGCCGATCGAGCGGATCAGGGCCGGGTAGACCCCGAGGTGGCGGAACGGCTTGATGCCCAGCATGTAGAGGGCGCCGAGACGGCCGTTCGGTTTGACCAGGATGGCCATTTGGCCGTGGTATCCGCCGTTCCCGTCCGGGACCCAGCCGATGTGCAGCACTCCGTGCATGGTCCGGTTGGCGCTCTCCGCCGCCCATTCGTCGTGCGTCTCGTACACCGAGGTGAACGGGATCGAGCGGAGGTCCGGGCCCCGTTCGCCCTCGCGCAGGGTCGGGACGCGGGTGCCGAGGCCGTCGGCGGGCTTGTCCCAGCCGAGCAGCCTGCCGAGCCCGTGGCGGACCGCGAAGAGGACGCGCGCCACGGGGGAGGGGGCGGGATCGCCCGAGCCGGCCGCGAACTGGCGCACCAGGCGCACCAGATCGTCGGGCCCGCCGGGGGTCGGTAGCGCCCACACGTCCTCGACCCGGAAGTCTCCGGCGATCTCGTGGATCCGCCACGGGCGTGAGGTGTGTGCAGTGCTGGGGAGTCTCATCGGTCGGCCCCTGTCTATACGCTGTCGTATACATCGAGGCTAGCACTTATCTGTACGGCACCGTATAGATAAGGGATCGTGTGAGGAGGAGCACGGCATGGGCGCGACCCGCACACCGCGCGGCAAGTGGATCGAGGAGGGGCTGCGCGCGCTGGCCGCCGGCGGACCCGACGCCGTGCGCGTCGAGTCGCTCGCGCAGGCGCTCGGTGTCAGCAAGGGCGGTTTCTACGGGTACTTCGGCAGCCGCGGCGCCCTCCTCACGGAGATGCTCGACACCTGGGAGCACGAGGTCGCCGACGCCGTGATCGAGCAGGTCGAGGGCGGCGGGGGAGACGCGCGGGCCAGGCTGGAGCGGCTGTTCGCGATCGCCTCGTCGGCCGACGGGCCGGTCAGGGGCACCACGGCCGAGCTGGCGATCCGCGACTGGGCCCGGCGCGACGAAGCGGTCGCCGAGCGGCTGCGGCGTACCGACAACCGGCGGATGGACTACCTGCGTTCGCTGTTCCGCGCCATCTGCGCCGACGAGGACGACGTCGAGGTCCGCTCGCTGCTCGCCTACTCGCTGCGGATCGGCGAACACTTCATCGCCGCCGACCACGGCGCCCGCACGCGCGCGGAGGTCATGGAGCTGACGAAGAACTGGCTCCTGAGGTAGCCGCCGTAGGCGCGCCGGTCGTTGAAGGTGCTGAACGTGACGCGGGGGCCGGACGGCTCCCGATCGGGCCCGCGACTTCGGAGCGGCGCATGCGAAAGGCCCCGGCCGAGGAGACGGCGGGTTCTAACGATCCCCGCAACACCCTGGATTCAGGGAGTTGCGGGGATCGTGGATTTTGAGGTGTTGAAGGCGAGGTTCTTCGAGGCGT
>NZ_JBIWCL010000035.1:0-78397 GCF_044761485.1 Streptomyces sp. NPDC097617 | reverse complement strand
TCAGGGAGCATTCCCCCACAGCCGATGCACGCGGGAGCACCCAGACGGCGCACTTCCCAGCCAAGATCAGCTACACCACTCCACGGGACACCATCTCCCAGTCCAGGCCACGCTGGGTGTACTCGTGGTCGAGGAGGTACACGAGGCGGTTCGGGGGCGCCGTTTTCTGGCGGCCGTGGGCGTAGCGCTCTTCGGCCGGCTCGGTGAAGTGTTCGGTCAGGCAGTGGGCCAGGTCGGCGGCCGGGCCGCCGTCGTCCTCGCCGGCCGGGCGGGTGCGTTCGGCGAGGAGGTTCATGGTGAGGGTGACGCGGTAGCCGGACTTGACGGGCTTGACCTCGTGCAGGCAGTCCGCGTAGAAGGCAGCGAAGGTCAGCTTCTCCCGGGACGCCTGGTGCACGACGCTCCGGCCGACGTGCGAGACGACGAGTTCACCGCCGGTGTGGTGCGAGGGCAGCGAGACCACCAGGGTGCCCACCATGGAGTCGTCCTTCTCGGAGTCCTGGTGCGGCAGGAAGAACTGGCCCTTGCCGTAGACGAGCAGCGCGTGCGGTTCGGCCCGCAGGACGGTGGTGGGCGGCAGTCCGAGCGCGGTACGGACGCCCTCGAGGACGACGCTCAGGGTGCGGTCCCAGTCGGGGCCGCCCAGGGTGATCCGGTCCGGGGTGATCTCCCAGGTATCGCGCACGCTGGTGTCGGCCAGGGTCTGCTCACCGCGGCCGAAGCGGGCCTGCCGGGCCTGCGCGATCAGCTTCTTGGTGACCGGAGCGCGCAACGGCAGGGGCAGCACCCCGACGCCGTCGACCTCGATCCGCAGCGCGCGGGCGGACATCTCGATGCGGGTACTGAAGTCCCCGCATATCTCGGAGGCGTCGAGCAGCTTCGCCAGTTGCTTTCGTGCTCCGTGTCCCATGGTGTTTCGTTCCCCTGGTCGGCAGCGTGCCATTACCTCTGTCCCGGAAACCCTAGCGCTGCGGGAAGTCCCTGTTCTCAGGTGGCAGAACGGCCTTGACATCCGGGGCACCCGCGCAGGTTCAGGCAGGGCCCGGGACGGTGGGGCGTTCAGCGGGGTGATCAAGGGGGCGGTTCTGTTCCCTGTGGAGATCGACCTCAGCCGGATCTTAGGCGGTACCCGATCCCGGTGCCTGCGCGCGGGGATGTCGTGCGGCGAGCTCTCTGAGCGGCCGCGCCGACGAACAGCCCGGCTTGCGGCGGCGGGAATCCTGGATCGCCAAGGACGACTGACGGGCGCCGCCCGCCACCAGTCGTGCGAGCCGCACCTCTGGCCGGCTGCTCACGTCATCGTCCGTCGCGCCGTTCCGGTCCGTAGGGGCTCCATCCCTTGAGGTATGGCTTCAGTTCCGCCGGCGTGGGCTCACGCGTGTGCGGCATTCCTGGAAGCCGAGTCAATGGGTCGATCGACCCCGCGTACCCCCTTGCCCACCGCAACCAACGCCGGGCCGAGTCCAAAGCCGCCTCGTCCACAGCACCGTCCAGCTCGCCGATACGACGCTGCAATGCCGTGCAGTACGCGCTGAGGGCAGCGGCCTCTTGCCAGCGCCCGACCTCTTCGCGAAGCACCTCAGCGAGTTGACCGCGAACAACTCGTTCCTTCGCCACGTCCATGGCCGCTTGCCAGCGAACTTCGCGTTCTGCCCTGGCCTGCTGTTCATCCTGCCTGCGCCGAGCGTCCTCCACCGCCCGTGCCTCGATCTCTCCAAGGATCACGCCCAGAGCTTCTTCAAGCGTCCGGCTCTTCCGGTCCCGCCAGCGACCTGGCCGACCAGTCAGACCATGGGCGAGCTCTATGACGAGACGAGCTGTCCTCACCCTGCATCTGGCCAGCTCAGGCTGAAGATGGAAAAGGCTCACGGCGCTCTTCGCCACCCATGACCACGAGTACCTGTTCCCGGCCATTGGCGGCGGGCTGCTGGCCAACGCAAACTTCAGCTACTACTACTGGCAGCCGGTCTTGCGCGGTCGACCGGCCTCCGAGGAGTTCACGAGGGTTCGCCTGGGCCAGCCCCAGCTGGTCACCTCCCGCCGTCCCCTTCCGGATGTCCCTGCGACCGCATACGCCGGGAAGCGGCTGTACCTGCTTCGTCACGGCGGCAAGTAGTGGTTGGACGAAGATCGACACAGTCGCATCGCCGTGGAGACCCGCATGGGCCACGAGGTCGCCGACGTGGAAGGTCTCGCACGTTCCCCTGACCTTGGAGCAGGAGATCGCCGATTCGCTGCAAACAAGGTGGCTGCGCTTCGTGGCCGGCGAGGGAGAGAACACTGGAAAGCGACATCTCCCACTGCTCTCCCATTCAATCTGGGAGGGCAGTGAAACAGCAGGTCAGAGCCGCTCAGAACCTCGGCTTGAACTCGTTCATGAAGTTCATCACCACGAAGAGCTTCATGCCCTTCGTGATCTACCGGATCCTGCTCGGCATCCTGCTCTTCGTGCTGGTGGGAGCCGGTGTGCTCAGCCCGCACGCGGGCGAATCCGGCGGCTGAACCAGGGCCGCACAGGTAGCGCTATCCAGCATTTCCTAGCGCCTGACTGCAGCACCGCGCCATGATCATCTCCCACTTGTCTCCCACTCAGGAGACCGGGAGACGATCAGCCAGAAGTGCGCACCTGCAAAGTCGGGAGCAGAAAGGAGGGCCCGCACAGCAGCAGCTGTGCGGGCCCTCCTGCGTGGCGGCCGGCCCGGGTCAGTCGAGGCTGAGGCGCGCCAGCAGGCCCTGGACATGGCCGGCGAGCGCTTTCTCGGGGTCCGGGCTGATGGTGGCAAGTGCCACTGCGGCCGTCACGATGACGTCGCTCAGCTCCTTCTCGACGAGCCGCCGGCGCGGGCGGTGAGGAAGTCGAGGGTGTAGCGGTCGGGGTTGCCGTAGCCGGCCAGGCCCATGAGCTTGCCGGAGCTGGTCCAGTTGCCGAGTCCGAGGTGTTCGGCGACGGTCTCGTAGAACCAGCCCAGCGACTGGCTGAACGGGAACTGGCGCAGGACCTTCAGTCCGTCGGCGGTGCCGTGGGCGAGGGTGGCGGAGACGCCGTCGCCGGAGACGCCGACCACCAGGACGGCGGCCTCGTCGAAGCCGGAGGGGTAGAAGGCGGAGGCTGCGTGCGCGAGGTGGTGCTCGACCACGGTGACCTGCCGGGGCCGGTGGTGGCCGAACAGGGCGGGGTCGAGGAGTTCGGCGATCAGCTCGGCGTCCGTGCAGATGTCGCTCGGCGTAGGCCAGGCCGGGTTGAAGGCGATGGCGATCTCATCAACGTCGGCCAGGGTGATGCCGGGGCCGCACCGTGCGCACCGTGTGGGAGGACGCCTTCGCTCAGCTCGCTCGGCGAGCTCGCCGCCAAGGTTGCCGAGGCGATCCGCACCTGGGACCGCAACTACCGCAGCCGGAAGGCCGACTTCGAGGTCCAGTCCCTGCAGACCCCGGCCCCCGAGGAACGTCCCGGCCAGTTCACCGTCGACACGCCCCTGAACCGGATCGTCATCGACTGGAACTGACCGTGCGCCCATGACCGTGTGGTGCCCGCCGCCCGTTCTTCGGCGGCGGGCACCACACGGCTGGCCAACCCCTCGGAGAACTTTATGGACCCGCACGGCCAGTTAGCCCGACGCTTCCCCCTCGTTTCACGCTTCCGGCCCGCCTGCCTTCCCCTGCCCGACCGCGTCCATACCCTCGTGACGCTCTCCGATTCCGCCGCCGCCGGAACAGACCAGGGCCTCGCTTCGGCCGTCTACAACCAGGCCGCCCTCATCGCCTTTGATGTCGGCCTTCCCGACCTCGCCCGCCAGATGTGCCACCAGCACGCCGACGCCTACCTGCACGCCACCCCGCTCCCCGCCATGACCGCGATCCGGGCCCTCGAACCGGTCGTCAACCTCGCACGCCTCCAGATCCGCGCCGGGCACCCCGCCGACGGCCTCGACCGTCTCCTGCGCCTCTCCGAAGCCGTCAGCAACGGCACCGCCGACCGATTCGACGACGTGCACGTCCCTGCCGACCTCGTGCAGACCGAAGCCGACCGGCAAGAAGTCCGAGCGTGGCTGTGGCGTGTCCTCCTCGCCGACGGCTCACGCACCCTCACCGGAGCCGGCCGGTGGGCCGAAGCCCTCGCGCACACACGCGAACACCAGGGCATTGGCAAGCGGATGTTCGACGGCCGACAGATCGCCGTCGTCGCCGCCCTCACCAGCGGCGACACCAGCCACGCCGCCGCACTCATCGCCGAGACCGCCGCCGGCGGCGACGACCCGTGGGAGCACGCCGTCACCGCCTGCCTGCACGCGCTGTGCCACCGGGCCTCCGACGGCCTGGGCCACGCTCAGGAGAACGAACTCGAGGCCGCGGTGCTCGCCGTCCCCGTCGAGCAGGGCATGACGGTCTTCGACACCAGACTCCGCCTCACGGCCCTGGCCACCATCGCCTCCCCTGCAAGCCCGGCCGCCCAGCGCATCACCAACCAGCTGCACCGCCACATCACCGATGCTCGCGACGGCTTCGCCGCACGGGAAGCGCTGGCCGACCCTCTGTTCACCAAACTGGCCCCTCCGACGCAACTTGCCGCCTGCCGTGACCTCGCCGAGGCCTGCGCCCTGGGCTCTGGCGCCATTCCAGTTCAACTCCGTCGCACCCTGGACGCAGCACTTCAGCGGAGCGACCGCGTGATCCGCGACAGGGCTCTGGACGATGGCGAGGCAGCTGCCCCGGCTGGTCGGGACCGGACTGCGGCTCGCCCACCTGGCCGATCCCCGGGCCCTGCGCCTGGTCCTGGCCTCCGAGGCCGGCCGCGGAATCGCCCGGGCGGTCGGCCTGGTCGCGGTCAACAGCGTGCTCGGGCACATCCTCGCGGGCGGCAGCACCAACCAACGCCTTACCCAGGCCGTGCCCGCGCTCACGGTCGTGGCCGTCACGGCGTTCCTCGGCTCCCTGCTGCGCTCGGCCTCGACGGCGGCCACCGGAGCGCTGGAGCCGAAGGTGCAGCGGGTGGCGACCGAGCAGTACCTGGGGCTTGTGCACCGTACGGAACTCGCGGCGATCGAGGACGACGAGTTCCACCGGCTCCTGGATGCGGCCCGGTACGGGGCGGACTCGGCCCGGCGCATGATCCGCTACTGCACCAACACCTTGAACGCGGCCGTGTCGTTGATCGCCGCGGCCGGCGTGCTGACCGTCCTGCATCCGTTGCTGCTGCCGCTGCTGGTCCTGATGACCCTGCCGAGCGCGTGGAGTTCGCTGATGATCTCCCGCCAGAAGTACATCTCCTTCCACGCCTTCGTGCAGCACGCTCGGGCCGGGCACCTGCTCGGCCAGCTGCTGACCCAGAAGGAAGCGGCGGCGGAAGTCCGCGTCCACGGAGTCGGGCCGTTCCTGCTCGGGCACTTCCGGACCATGGCCGAGACCAGCGAACGCGAGCAGACCCGGCTGGCCCGCCGGGCGGCGCGGATCGGACTCGTCGCCGACGGCGCCGGCGGCATCGCCACCCTCCTCACGTACGGGGCCCTGGGCGCCCTGCTGTGGGGCGGGGCCATGGACCTCGCGGTCGCGGGCACGGCCGCCCTGGCCATCCGTACCGGCGCTGCGAGTCTGGACATGCTGGTGCTGCAGATCACCGAGTTGCACCAGGAGTCGCTGTTCGTGGCCGACTTCGAGCGGCTGTGCCGGGAGGCGAAGACCCGGGCGATCCCCGTGGGCGGGCGGGCGTTGCCCGAGCGGCTGCGGGAGGTCCGGTTCGGGAAGGTCTCCTTCACCTACCCCGGCAGTGGCAGCAGCGGCGACGAACCGGAACCGACGCTGCGCGAGGTGAGCTTGTCGTTCCCGACGGGGAAGATCATCGCATTGGTGGGCGCGACGCGGTCGCATGCCGACCGACAGGCCGGGGCGCCTCCAGGCTCCGCCGAGCCTGGGGCTTCGCTGATGCTCGTGGATGGCCATCATCTCCTCTACCGGGCCCACTTCGGGTTTCCCGGAGGGTGACCGGGCCCAGCGGGGAGGACCTGACCGGCCTGTTCGGGTTCGTCGCCCTGCTGCGCAAGGCCCACCGCGAGCACTGTCCGGGCCAGGAGGTGTTCGTCGTCTTCGACGCCGAGGACGGCGCCGCCGACCGCGCTGAGAACGTGCCTGGCTACAAGGCAGGCCGGGCGGGCGCCGACCACAGCCCTGTCGTCCACCTGCCCGCGGTCGAGCAGGCCCTGGACAATCGGAGTCGCGAACATGCCAGCATGGGGGCGCGTACCAGGCTTCCCGGGAGAGTTCACCCCGGCCGACCACCCCGGCCGCGTCACCAGAGTGAGGACATGGACCTTGAGCAGCTTCGCGCCACGTGTGACGCGGGGCAGCACCGAGGCCGACACCCATGGGGGCGACGCCGAGGTGGAGGCGGCGGAGACCGCGTGGCTGCTGCTCGTGGCGGACGCCTGCGCACGGCACCCGGCACCCGAGCACGCGTGCGCGGCCTCGTGAGCGCCCCGCGGCAGGACCCCCTGCGCGACCCGCGCTTGTTCGCCGACCCGTACCCCGCCTACGACCGGCTGCGCGAAGGCTGCCCGGTCCAGCGCATTCCCACCGGCTCCGGCGGACACCACGCGTACCTGATCGCCGGCCACCCCGAGGCCCGCGAAGCGTTCACCGACCCCCGCCTGTCCAAGGACACGGCCCGCTTCTTCGCCGGCCGGCCCTCGAACCGCGACCTGCACCCGGCGGTCTCCCGCACCATGCTGGCGAGCGACCCACCCGAGCACACCCGCCAACGGCAGGTGGCGACGCCCCTGTTCACCACCGGTCGCGTCCGGGAACTGCGCCCGTACATCACCCGGATCGTCGACGACCTCATGACCGCGTGGCGACCGGGCACAGAGGTCGACCTGGTGGCGGACCTGGCGGTCCCCCTGCCGGTCACCGTCGTCTGCGAACTCCTGGGGGTGCCCGAAACCGACCGCACCCCCCTCGCCGACTGGTCCCACGCTCTCTTCGACGCGACCGACACCGACCGCGTCGACGCCGCATCACACCGGATCGGCGACTACCTGACCCACCTCGTCGACACCGCCCGCGCCACTCCCGGCGACGGCCCGCTCCACTCCCTCCTGCGCGACTGCGACGAGGGCGGCCTCGACCGGGACGAGACCGTCTCCCTGGCCGCACTCCTCATGATCGCCGGGCACGAGACGACCACCCACTTCATCGGCAACGCCGTCCTGGCCCTGCTCCGGCACCCGGAGGCGTTCGACCGCCTGCGCCGGGACCCCGACCTGCTCCCCGGCGCCCTCGACGAACTGCTCCGCTTCGACTCCCCGGTGAGCGTCGCCACCTTCCGGCACAGCACGGAGGACCTGCGCATCGGCGGGGTCGAGATCCCGGCGGGCTTCCCGGTGCTCATCGCCCCCGGGGCCGCGAACCGCGACCCGGCGGCGTTCCCCGACCCGCACCGCCTCGACCTCGACCGCGACGCCGTCGGCCACCTCTCCTTCGGCCACGGCATCCACCGCTGCCCGGGCGCCCCCCTGGCCCGGGCCGAGACGGAAATCGCCCTCCGCACCCTGCTGACCCGCTTCCCGGACACGCGCCTGGCCGTCCCCGCGGAATCCCTGACCTGGCGCCGGACCCGCCTCACCCGCGGCCTGACCGCCCTCCCCCTCACCCTCACCTGACCCGAGGTCCCGGCCGGGGTCGGCCGCGTCCAGGACCGGCGCTCCCGTGTTCAGCGGTCCGCGGCACGTACGGGCCCCGCGGCGGTGGACGGGCGGTGGCGGGTTCGGCCACGGCGGCGGCCACCAGGGCGGAGGTGGCGACCCAGCGGCCCTCGTAGACAAGGGGTGTGAAGTGTTCCGGGGAGGGGTGGCGGCGTCGGACGCGGACGGTGAACGAACCGTCCGTACGCAAGGCGATGTCGGCCTCGCCGAACTCCAGGGGCAGGCCGGTCCGCGGGAACCACGCTTTGTACACCGCCTCCTTGGCGCAGAACAGCACACGGTCCCAGCAGACCCCCGGGACAGTGGCGCTCAGCACGCGGTGCCTGGCGTGTTCGGCGGGCACCGCGACGGCCTCCAGCACATGCGCGGGCAGGGGCCGGTGGGGTTCGGCGTCGATCCCGAGGGCGGCGAAGTCGCCACGGCGCGCCACCGCGGCCGCCCGGTAGCCCTCGCAGTGCGTCATGCTGCCCACCACCCCCGCGGGCCATGAGGGGGCTCCGCGTGCGCCCGGCAGCAGGGGGGCAGGCGGCCGCCCCAGCTCGGCCAGCGCCCGGCGGGCGCAGAGGCGGGCCGTGGCGAACTCGCGGCGGCGTCCGGGCACGGCCCGCGCGATCGCCGCCTCCTCCTCGGGGAAGAGGAAGGCGGCGGGATCGTCGGCGAACACCTCGGAGACCGCCACGCCGGCGGGCAGGATCTCGCCGATCACCGGCATCAGGGCAGGACCGCCGACGACGCGTTCCGGGCCGCCTTCCGGGGCAGGCGGCTGACCTGGTCGACTCCTGTTCCCCGGGTCGGTGTTCGTGGGCTGCGCGAAGGACGCACCACCGCTAGTCGAGGTCGAGCCGGTATCTGAGGTCCGCACGGACGGCCCGCATCCCTTCCTCGATGTTGAGGAACGGGGACGACACGAGGTCCGCCCACACCCGGGACGTGACGGAGAAGTCCGTGCTCGTGCCGCCCGCCGGGTACTCGTGGAGGACGGGCACCGGCTGGTCGAAGAGGCGCTCGGCCACCTCCAGAAGCCCGTCGATCCGGAACGACCGCCCGCTGGCGAAGATCTTGCAGACGTACGGGTCCCTGCCCAGCGTGCGGGAACGCACGGCATCCATCATCGCGACGACCATCCGTGCGCAGTCCCGCGCGTAGATGTAGTCGCGCGTCGTGGTCGGCGCGGCCCGCAGGCGCAGGGGTTCTCCGGTCAGCTGTGCTTTGACGAGGGCGCTGACCAGGCCCTGGTTCTTGCCGAGGTTCTGTCCGGGACCGTAGAGGTTGGTGATCCGGCCCGCCACCACGGGCAGCCGCCATCGGCGCGACAGGGCCTCGGCCTCCTTCTCCACCGCGAGTTTGGCCTCGCCGTAGGCGTTCTGGGGAGCGGGGGTGGAGAACTCGGTGAAGGGCGCCTGCGCCGAGCCTGCGTACGCGCCGCCCGCCGACGACGCGAAGAACAGGGCACCGTCGGAAGGGAGGCCGGACCGTTCGAGTCCGTCGTGGATTCCCGCGAGCAGTCGGCCGACCTGGACGCGTTCTCGCTCGACCTGCTCGGCAGGGGTGTGGAACACGGCCAGGCCGGCGCACCAGTAGAGGTTCCAGCGGACGGTTCGAGCGGCCAGCTCCCTTCCCAGTGCGTAGAGTCGGGCACAGGCGAGGGCGTGGTCGTCCCAGGGGACGCGCACCCGTTCGCTCGGGCGGCCGCCCAGCGCGGCGCGGACGTGCCTCCCCAACAGGCCTCCCCCGCCCACCACGACTGCCCTCGTCGTGACGGCCTGCTCGCCCGCTGCCGGGCCGTACTGTCTCGGCAGCAGAAGTACCTCGCTGTCGGGCGGATACGGAAGGACTCGGCCCATCGTCCGGCTTCCTTTCCTCTGGGGATCACGGATGGAGGCGTCTTGTGCCGATCACGCGCACGGCGTGGAGTTCTGGCCCTTCACGCGAAGAGGGCCGCCGTTGGGCCAGGGACTAGGAGCGGCGGACGAGCTCCGTCTCCCTGCCCCGGGAGACGTTCATGACGTGCTCTCGTACGGGCGGCCCGAGGTGGTGCTGCGATGCGGCTTCCGAGGACTGCTGCGTCGCGTCGCGCATGAGGTTCCACACCACTTCCTGCTGGCGGGTGTCCAGCACCAGGCTGACCATCCCCTCCCAGGCCACGCACAGTTCGATGAACTCCTGCTGGAGGTCGAGCCGCGCCGCGAGCTCGGCGGACCGGGTGAGGGTCCTCAGCACCACGTGCCCGTCAGGACTCGGCGAGGGGCTGACACGGCTGGAGCCCACGAGGCCGTTCGAGGCCTTGTAGTGGAGGAAGGCGGCGCGGATGACGCGGCGCTGCTCGTCGAACGTGATCTTCTTCTGTGCTTCCAGGTGCGCCGCGTGCAGCAGCAGCGGATGCACCCGGTAGGCGCCGGCCCGTGTCCGCTGTAACAGCGCCCGGTCGGCGAAGCGCCGGCAGGCGCACCGTACGAGATCGGTCGACAGGCCGAGCGCGGCCGCGACCGAGGTCTCGTCCAGATCGGGGCAGGGCAGGAGCGACAGCCGCAGATAGCGGTCGTGGTCGAAGTCCTCCAGGGAGGTGAACGAGGTGATGAGCCGGCCGATCAGGCTGCGTCCGGGCACCTCCAGCTCGCTGAAGACGGAGGTGGCGGCGAGCCGGTCGCTGAGCTCACGGAGGTCGAGGAAGTCGCGGGTCGAGATGCGCGCCGCCGCCAGGCGCAGGGCCAGCGGCAGGTTGGCGCACTGCTGGATCAGCGCCCGCGCGTCGTGGGTGTCGAGGCTCTCGAAGCGCTGGTCGAGCATGCAGCTGAGCATTTCCAGGCACTCGTCCTCGTCCGGCACTTCGAGCGAGGTGTGATGAGCTCCGTCGATGCCGTTGAGGATGATGCGGGAGGTGATGATGCAGGCGCTGTCGCGCGAGGGCGCTATGAGCGGTTCCACCTGCTCGATGTCGCTGGCGTCGTCCAGCACGACGAGCAGCCGCTGACCGGCCGTGATGGTCCGCCACTGCGCCAGCCGCCCTTCCTCCGACGAGGAGATCTCGTCGTCCGGGACGCCCTTCTGCCGCAGCAGCACCCCGAGCGCGCTGGACACGCTGGCCGCGCAGGACGACGAGAAGCCGTCCAGGGAGACGAAGAACTGGCCGTCCGGATAGTGGCGGGCCAGCAGGTGCGCCAGCCGGACGGCGACAGCCGTCTTCCCGACTCCGCCCATTCCGTGCAGGGTCGCCACCGACGGCGAGTGGGGCTTCTCCCCCGAGAGGAGGGTGTGCAGTTCGTCGATCTCGCGTTCGCGTCCGCCGAAGTCCTGGAGGTCCCGCGGTAAGCAGTTCGGCCCGACCGGGACGCCGGACCGTGCCGGGAGGGGCGGCGGTACCGGACTCTCGCGGGCGTGCGTTCCGCCCGAGGGCCGACCGGCCGGGGCGGGTACGGCGCTGGCGGAGTGCGGGTGGACCGGCTGCCTGTGGATCTTCGACGCCACGCGCAGTATCGAGGTCAACTCGTCGGAGCGGCCGCGCTCCTGGAAGGCCTGCACCGTCTTGTTCAGGAGCACCCGGTGCTGTTCCACCAGTTCGGAGATCCAGCGCTCCTGCCCGCGGGGCTCCGATCCCTCGCAGGGCCTCCCCCGCCAGAGCGCCAGCGCCGAATACGCCACCGACAGGTCCTCGTCGCTCGCGAAGGCACTCGACATCGCCCGGTCGTAGAGCCGGCAGAACTCGGAGACGTCGGAGTGCTCGGGCGTCAACTTCAGCATGTAGCCCTCGTGGGACGTCGCCACCAGGTCCCAGCCCTGGTCGAAGCTGAGCCTGAGCGCGGAAATCATCTTCCGCACCTGGTGGTGCGCGCTGGACGGGCGCTTTCCCTTCCACGCGGCGTGGAGGAGTTCCTCCATGCTCACCGAACTCTCGGGATGGAGAGCGAGACACGAAACCACGGTCCGGTATTTCTGTCCGGTCAGCCGCACCAGCGCATCGTCGCACCGCACCCGGAGCGACCCCAGCACATCGAAACGGATTAAGCCCATTGCATTTCCCCCGTGCTAACTATTCGACCCGGCCAAGGTGAATATTTATCGAAGAGCCGTCCGTGTGATCTTGGCCATCAACCTCCTGACGGGCAGCGGAAAAGCTGACGGGAGAAGAAGGAGCGGGATTCGAGAGGGACACCGCGAAGAAGAGGACGCGAAAGCATCTGCGGAATCAGTAACTGTTCAACGCTTAGCAACAATACCAGCACCCCCTTCCGATCCATGTGCTTATTTTTTCGAACGTGCAAACTTTTGACAAGTTCTGCACACATCACGACGTCGGGAGCCCTCACCCCGGCCCCGTTAAGAATCGTTAAGGACTCAACTGAACAGCTCGACCACCTCACGCCGGACGGAATTCCACTGTTCGGCCTCACGTCGGTGACGCGGCATCGTGGTGACTACTTCGGAACCTCCGTCGCGAACCGATGGCAACCGACGGACAGCCATGGAAAGGGCCGTTCCAGGGCCGATCTCCACGAACGTGTGCATACTGGAACTACAGTTGCTGACGATCGCCTTCCAGAAGAACACCTTTTCGGCCATCTGATGCGTCCAGAACCGAGCGGGCTCCGCATCCCGGTCGCTGACCCTTCGTGCCGAGTAGGCCGAGACCATCGGTGACTTCGCGGGCGACAGCTCCCGCTCGCGCCGCGCCAGGAACTCCTCGAACTCAAGGGCGGCCGGGGCCAGGAGCGGGGAGTGGAACGGCTCGGCCGCCGCGGCGCGCATGCACGGCACCCCCCGGGCGCCAAGGCCTCGCACCGTGTCCGGGAGGTCCTCCTCCGCACAGCTCACGACGCACTGGTTGTCCGCGTTCTCCGCCGCGACGACAGCCCGTCCGCCCATGGCGTCGAGGTGCTCCTGCACCTCTGCCTCCGTGGCGCGGCAGGCGATCATGCCGCCGCGGGGAGCCTCTTCGAGCAGCCGGGCCCGCTCCTTCAGGAGCGCACCGGCCAGTTCGAGGTCGAAGACGCCCGCGAGCGTGGCCGCCGCCAATTCACCCACGCTGTGGCCGATCAGGGTCACGTCGGCGCCCTTCAGGTCCTCCAGCCAGACCCTTCCGGCGGCGTAGCCGATCCCGAAAAGCAGCGGCTGGGCGAAGGCCCCCTGCTCGAGTTCCCGGGGAGAGCCGTGACGCCACACCTGCCTGAGCCGCTGCGCGCCGGCGCCGAACGCGTCGAAGAAGTCGTCGAGCGCCCGCCGGAATCGGGGGTCGGCGTCGTAGAGCGGGGCCCCCATCGCGCCGAACTGCGAACCCTGCCCGGGCAGCATCAGGACGAGGGGTCCGGGCGAGGTGCCCGCCCCGTCGGACGCCCGCTCCCCCCCGGCAGCGGTCGGCGCTCGTCGCACCATGTGATTCACCGGTTCACCAGCCCGTCACGCCGGCCAGGAAGGACGGCAGGTCGTTGGCACGATAGGCCGGCACGCCGGGCAGCGACCTCTGGACGAACCCCGAGAGGACCTTGCCCGGCCCCAGCTCCCAAGTCCGCGACACCGACAGCCGTTTGAGCTCGGCCATCACGTCCACCCAGCGCACCCGGTGCACCAGCTGATCGCCGAGCTGGCGCTTGATCTCCTCACCGGACGCGTACAGTGCGGCGGTCGAACCGGAGATCAGGGGCACCCGGGGCGGCCGGAAGTCGAAGCGCTGCAGGTACTCCACGACGTCCGCCGTCGCGCTCCCCATCAGACTGGAGTGGGCCGGGCCGCCGATCCTCAGCACGGTCGCGCGGGCGTCCGTCATCGTCGTGACCCGCTCGACCAGCAGGTCGATGGCGGCGGTCTGGCCGGAGACCACGGCCTGGAGGCGCTCGTTGTGGTTGGCCACCTCGACCACCTCCCCGGTGTCCGCCCGCACCCGCGCACAGGCCCGCTCGACCTGCTCGATCGACAGTCCGAGGACGGCCGCCATCTTCCCGTCCACCTGTTCCTGCACCTGCGCCATGAGCTCACCACGGCGATGGACGAGCTGGAGCACTTCCCTCCAGGTCAGCACCCCGGCCGCCGCGAGAGCCGAGTACTCGCCCAGGCTGTGGCCCGCGACGACGTCCGGCTCCGCGCCCTTGGCCCGCGCGGCGACCAGCGCCGTGTAGCTGCACAGGAAGACGGCCGGCTGGGTGACCGGCATGTGCCGCAGCTTCTCGACCGGCCCTTCCTCGCAGAGGCGGCTCAGGGAGTACCCCAGGATCTCGTCCGCCTCCTGCCACAGCGGCTCGACCAGGCCCGGGTACTCCTCGCGCAGGTAAGAGCCCATACCGACCTTCTGGGTCCCCTGGCCGGGAAACAGGAACGCTTTCACCGCGCCGCCTCGGCTACGTGGTCGTCAAGAGGGCGCACCGCGTCATTCCAATCCTGCCGGGCCTCGTCAGGGGCCGTCGGGTACCAGTGGTGATCGGGCCTGATCCAGGCGTCCACCCGGGTGCCGCCGTCGGTCACGGACCCCCTTCGGACGCGGGTCGTACGGCGGGCGGCCCCGGCCTCGCGCAGCTGGGCCGGGCCGAGACGGCGGCGGATCCCGCCGGTGGCCGCCGGGTAGCACACGTCGACGCCCGCCAGGGAGTCGGCGATCTTCTGCCGGTAGGCCTCGTCGCTGTTCAGGCGCTCGGCCACGCGCGCCTTGTGCGCGGTGGCTGCCTCGTCGGTGTCGAACAGCAGGCGCGCCTGCGCGCGCAGTCTGCGCGCGAGCACGTCCAGCCAGGCGGCGCGTTCCTCCCCGTACTCCAGGAGCCCCTGCGGGTCCCCGTCCTCCAGGTGCGCCAGGATCCGCCAGCCGAGTGCCTCGGCGTCCATCAGGGACGTGTTCAACGCCTGCCCTCCGATGGGGATGAAGGGATGGGCCGCGTCACCGCACAGCACGTCACGGCCTTCGACCAGCCGGTGCGCGACGCTCGTGTCGTCGCTGAACGTCCGCAGCCACGAAGGCTCGGCCGGCAGCACCTCGCCGGTGGCGGCGTGCCAGGCGGCGGCGAGGTCCTCCGCCGTGCGCGGCCGGCCCACGGGCCACCGCGGATCGTGGATCATCAGCCGGGTGACCTCGTCGCTGAGCGGGGCGGCGGTGACGGTGTAACGCCCCCGCCGCTCGAAGCGCCGTCCCGGCACGGGGCTCCGGAGGAGGTCGGCCTGCACCAGGACGCGCGTGGCCGGGGCACCCTCGCAGTGGATGCCGAGCAGCGCACGGACCGTGCTCCGCTGTCCGTCCGCCGCGACCAGCAGCGCCGCGCCGAAGGTCCGGCCGGTCCGGGTGCTCACCAGACGGTGCTGGCCCTGCCCGTGGACGGACTCCACGTGTTCCCCGTACAGCAGCCGCGCCCCGCGGCGGCCGGCCCAGCCGCTCAGTGTCCGTACGAGTTCGGGCTGCGGGCACCGCCGGACGCCGGCCCGGTCGGACTCGACGCGCGAGAGGTCCACGGGCAGGCCGCCGTAGTGCCCGTGGGTGCTGTGGGGTAGCTCGGGTGCGAACTCCACTCCGTGGGAGTCGAAGATCTCCATGGCGCGGGCGTGCAGGGTCGAAGCGCGGATCTGCGGGTCCGGCGCGCCGCGCGATTCCAGTACGGTGACCCGCGCGCCCGCCCCGGCGAGGATCCCCGCCAGGAGCAGGCCGCTGGGCCCGGCGCCGACGACGACGACGTCGGAGGCCCCGGGCGCGGTCAGGTTCCCGCTCACCGCTGCGGCGCGGCGGCATCGGCCCAGCGGACCGCGGCTTCGAGGGTCCGCAGGCTGTTGTTCCCCAGGTTCCGCCGGGCGACTTCCCTGGCGTCCGCGACGGTCGCGTCCGGGCCGAGGACCTTCTGCACCGCTTCGGGGTTGATCGCCACCGTGTGCTTCGAGGTGACCTTCCAGCTCTCGCCGGACGGGGAGATGGTCCACTCGCCGGTGTGCAGCTCCAGCAGCGCCGGCAGCGTCACCTGCTTGTACAGCAGCCTGGCCGGGCTCTGGGACACCCGGTAGGACTCCGTGACGTGGCTGTCGCCGTCCGGGGTCCTCGTCCGCATCCGGAGCAGTTGCAGCCCGTCGGGGAACTCCTTCATCTCGACCTCGGCGACGTGGTCCAGCCGTCCGGACCACAGTTCGCCGCGGTCCAGGAAGGAGAACAGCAGGACGGGGTCGGCCGTGGTCTCCACGGAGTCAGCGAAGGTGAAGGCGCTCAGCTCGCTGTCCGCCTCCCGTTCGAGGGCGGTCTTCAGCGCCGCGAGTTCCTTGGTGCTGTTGGTGTCCACGGCCTTGGCTATCCAGGCGAGCGCCTCCTCGGAGTCGTCCTCCGCGCGGTAGGTGTGCGTCAGCCGGACGGAGCAGCTGTCCTCGGTCAGGGGCAGGACCTCCCACTCGCCCGACATCTCCGCGACGGGCGGCGCGGTGACCGTCTGCGCGAAGCGGATGGTGCGTGCGACGGGGTCGAGGTGACGCTCGGAGACCCAGGACTTGGGTTCCCCGTTGGCGATGGCCCACAGCTGGATCGTCTGCTTGTTCCCCTCCCGGGCCAGTTCCGTGCTGTGGATGGTCGGTTCGAACATCTGGGACCACTGCCCGACGCTCTCCAAGCGGCTGTACACGTCGTCGGCGCTGCTGCTGATCGTGGTGGTGTGCACGTCGACGCGAGGCCGGTCGGTCATGCGGATCATCTCCTAGAAGTTTCCGAGGCCGCCGCACACGTTGAGTGCCTGGGCCGTGATCGAGGCGGCGCCTTCGGTGGTGAGGTACTCGACGAGGGAGGCGACCTCATCGGGCGTGCTGTACCGGCCGAGCGGGATCTTCGCCTCGAAGGCGGACAGGACCTCCGCCTCCGTGGTCTCCCAGGCGTCGGCGTACGCGCGCCGCACCCGGGTGGCCATCGGCGTCTCCACGTATCCCGGGCAGACCGCGTTCATCGCGATGCCCTGGGGCGCGAGCTCCTTGCCCACGGCCTTGGTGAAGCCGACCACGCCGTGTTTGGAGGCGGAGTAGGGGGCGGCCAGCAGGACACCCTGTTTGCCCGCGGTGGAGGCGATGTTGACGATGCGGCCGTGCTCGACCTCGTGGATGCCGCCGCGGGCCAGCACCTCCCGGGTGACGTAGAAGACGCTGTCGAGGTTGGTGCCGAGCACCTCCCGCCACAGCTCGTCGGTCAGCTCCGCCGTCTTGCCGCCGCCGTTCCTGCCGGCGTTGTTGACCAGGATCCCGATGGGCCCGCTCGCCTCCACGGCCCGGCCGACCAGCTCGCGCACCTGCGGGGGGTCACTGACGTCGGCGCTCAGCGTGGTGACGGACACGCCGAGTTCGGCCAGTTCCTTGGCGGCGGACCGGAGCTTCTCGGGGTCCCGGCCGCAGATCGTCACGGTGTGCCCGGCCTTCCCGAGGCGTTGCGCGACGGCCTTGCCGATGCCGCTCGACCCGCCGGTGACCAGGGCGTGACGCAGCGCCGTCACGATGCCGCCGTCTGGCTCTCGAGGGCCTGGTTGATCGCGTCCAGCAGCTGCTGGGGCGTGTCGAGGTCGTTGAACACCGAGTCGTCGATCTCGATGTTGTTCTCGCGTCCGAGGCGCAGGCCGGTCTCCAGGACGGCCAGGGAGTCGTAGCCAAGGTCGGCGAACGCCTTGGTCGGGAGGTCCCGGTCGAGGTCGACGCCCTCGTCGACCCCCGAGCCCTCCTGGAGGGCGCGCTTGAGGTCGTCCATGGTGACGCGTGCGGTCATGTCGTTCTCTCCTTCGGTCATGCCCCGACGATCAGGGCGGAGTTGAACCCACCGATGCCCCTGGCGAGTACCAGGGCGTGGGTGATGCGGTGCGGGGCGGCGGCGGTGCACAGGTTGATCCCGAGGGACGCGTCCGCTTCGACGTTGACGGTCGGGGGGATCGTCTGGTCGCGCAGGGCGAGCACCGCCATGGCGACGTCGAGCGAGGCGGTTCCACAGCCCATGCGGCCCGTGGCCGCCTTGGGTGCGGTGACGGGGACGGAGTTCCGCCCGAAGACCTCCGCGAGGGCAGCGGCCTCGGCCCCGTCCGCCTGCCGGGTGCCGGCCGCGTCGGCGAAGACCACGCCGATGTCGCGGGCGCGCAGCCGCGCCGCGTCGAGTGCGAGGCGGATCGCCTGGACCAGACCCGCCCCCGGGTCGGCCCGCGGGTCGTCCACGGTCGCCCCGTGGCCGAGGACCGACGCGTACCGGCCGTCGCTCTCGGACCGGAGGACGAGGTGGGCCCCGCCCTCGCCGTTGACCCACCCGCCTGCCCGTTCGTCGAACGGCAGGTACGCGGTGCGCGGGTCGGCGGACTTCGACAGGTGGCCGGTCGAGGTGTGCGCGACCCGCCCCCAGGGGCACATGGTGCTGTCCACCGAGCCGGTGAGCATGACGCGGTTCCCGCGCGCCAGGCGGCGGGCGGCGGTCGCGATCGCGTCGAGGCCGCCGGCGTCGTCGGCGACGATCACTCCGCTGTGCCCCTGGCAGCCGTGGCGGATGGAGATCTGGCCGGTGTTGACCGCGTAGAACCAGGCGTAGGACTGGTGGGTGCTGACGTACTTGGGGCCCTTGGACCACAGGTTCTGCAGTTCCTTCTGCCCGAACGCGTATCCGCCCGCGGTGGAGGCGGTCATGACGCCGATGTCGAGGGGGTCGATCTGGTCCCTGTCGATGCCGCTGTCGTCGAACGCCCCTGCTGCGGCGACCAGCGACATCTGTGTCATGCGGTCGGTGGCGGGCAGCAGCCTGCTGGGCAGTTCCTCCTGGCTGAAGTGGGAGATCTCGCCGCTGATGGGGTTGTCGTAGCGGGTGGAGTCGAACGACCGGGTCGAACCCAGGCCGCTGCACCCGTCGAGGAGGGCCTTCCAGTGCTCTTCCCGGGACAGGCCCAGCGGGGAGACGACACCGATGCCGGTGATGTGTGCGGTCATGAGCGCTTCTCCGGATCCGCGAGGACCATGGCGCTCTGGAACCCTCCGAAACCGCTGCCGGTCGTCAGGATTCCGTCGGTCTGCTGTTCCCTCGCATGTACGGGTACGTAGTCCAGGTCGAGCTCCGGGTCCGGCCGGGTGAGGTTGGCCGTCGGCGGGATCACGTCGTACCGCAGCGCCAGGGCGCACGCGGCGATCTCCAGCGAGCCGATGGCCCCCAGCGAGTGGCCCACCATGGACTTGATGGAGCTGATGGGCACATGGCGGGCGGCGGCGCCCAGGGAGGCCTTCAGCGCAGCGGTCTCGTGCCTGTCGTTCTGCTTGGTCCCGCTGCCGTGGGCGTTGACGTAGTCGAGCTCGCCCGGGTCCATCCGGGCCTGGGTCAGGGCGGCGGTGACGGCCTGACCCAGCTCACGTCCGTCGGCCTTCAGGCCGGTCATGTGGTAGGCGTTGCAGCGGCTGGCGTACCCCTTGATCTCGCCGTAGACGCGCGCGCCGCGGCGCAGGACGGACTCCTCGGACTCCAGGACGAACATCGCGCTGCCCTCGCCGAGGACGAATCCGCCCCGTGTCGCGTCGAACGGCCGGGAGGCGGTCTCCGGGGTGTCGTTGAAGGTCGAGGTCGCCTTGATCGCGTCGAAGCAGGCGACGGTGATGGGCGAGATGGGTGCGTCGGTGGCCCCGCAGACGACGGAGTCCAGGACGCCGTCCTGGATCAGTTCCCACGCGTTGCCCACGGCGTCGATCCCGGAGGTGCAGCCGGTCGACACGACGCCGCTCTGCCCGGTGACGCCGAACTCCCGGGCGATGCCGGCGGCGAAGGAGCTGGGCACGAAGTACGAGTAGAGCTGGGCGGGGGAGTCCGGGATCACGTCCCAGAGGGACCCGTCCGCGCTGAGCTGCCGGTAGACCTCCTCCAGCTTGGTCGTGGCGCCTACGGCGGAGCCCACGACGACCCCGGCGCGGCCGGGCGGGCACGTGTCCCGCCAGCCCGCGTCCTCCACCGCCTCACGGGCGGCGACCAGGGCGAACTGGGCCGCCCGGTCCAGCTCCACGGACTGCTGCTCGGTCAGTCCCGCCGCCTCGGCCCGGAAGTCGACCTCGGCGGCCACCTGGGATCTGAACGGCTCCGGGTCGCAGAGACTGAGCCGCCGGGTGGCGGTACGCCCCTGGGTCAGGAGGTCCCAGAAGGCATCGCGGCCGACGCCGCCGGGCGCGACGACCCCGACCCCGGTGATGAACACGCGGCGGCTCAACGCTCGGCCCTCCAGTGGTAGAAGCGCTCGGCCATCGCGTCCTTCGGCGACCGCCAGGTCGGGGAGTAGGCCTCGATGTACGGCTTGAGGTCGTTGCTGATGCCGATGAACCGCGGGTCGGTCTTCGCCGCCTCCACCGCGGCGGTCCCGTCGGGGGTCTCGAAGTCCTGGAGGTGGAAGTAGAGGCCGCGGTACCGGAAGAGCTCGCGGCGCAGGGTGCCCATCCGTGCAGGCATGTCGGTGGCGTCGAACGCGCTGAAGATGTCCGCCACCGCGTCCGCGTGGCCGGGGTCCATCCGGGCGACGATCAGAGAGCTGTACAAGGGTCTTCCTCCTCTGGTTACGCGGCGGGCTCGCCGAGCCAACGGCTGAGCGAGGCGCTCAGCCCGTCGCTTCTCGGGCCCGCCCAGGCGATGTGGCCGTCCGGCCGGACGAGCAGGTTCAGGGGCTCGGCGGAGCCGGATTTCCGTCGCGGTTCCTTCGGCCGCGCGTGCACCACGCGCACCCGGTCCCCCCACTGCGCGGCGAGCGGGGACGCCTGGCCGTCGTCGGCGAGGAGGACCAGCAGGGCGGATCCGTGCCGCAGCTCTTCGACGACGTCGCCGGCCTCGACCACGGTGTCGCCGCCGGTCCCGACCACCGTGAAGGCGTCGGGTGCCAGCCGCTCACCCACCGGTGGCGACGCCTCCGGGTCGCCCATGTCGTAGCGGATGTCCAGTCCGCTGACTCCGTCGGCCAGCCGGGCCGACACCTCCGGCACCTCCAGCAGCCGCCGCACGATCTCGCGCAGCGGGTCCACCTCCGGTCCGCGCAGGAACAGCTGCCCCTGGGCGGCCGTGTTGAGCAGCAGTTCCCGGCCGACCGGGTGCCGCTCGGCGTGGTAGCTGTCCAGGAGGGAATCCGGTGCGCGGCCCCGGCTCACCAGCGCGAGCTTCCAGCCGAGGTTCACCGCGTCCTGGAGCGAAACGTTCATGCCCTGGCCGCCCGCCGGGAGGTGCGTGTGCGCGCTGTCCCCGACGAGCAGCACACGGCCGTCCCGGTACGACTCCACGAGGGAGGAGGCGTCGGAGAAGGAGCTCGCCCACAGGCATTCTCCGTCCTTCAGGGGCTTGCCGACGACGTTCTCGTACGCGTTCTTGATCTCGGCGTGGGTGACCGGTGCGCCCTGCAGCCGCATCGGCTGGGAGAAGTCGCAGACGATGACCCGTTCCGTCCCGTCGCCCAGCGGCGCGGACATGACCATGCCCTTCTCGTGCTTGACCCCGAAGGGCTCGTTGGGCAGCCCGCAGCCGCGCAGGTCACCGAGGAGCATCTGGACGGAAGGGGGGGTGCGGCGGGCGGGCATGCCGATCGCTTCGCGAACGCCACTGGCCGCCCCGTCGCAACCGGCCACGTAGTCCGCCTCGACGGTGCGCCGCCCGGCCGGACCGCTGAGCACGCAGCGGTATCCGGAGCCGGTGGGCTCCATCGACTCCAGCCTCCATGGCCTCAGGGCCGTGACCCCCCGCTCCTCGCACCAGTCGGCGAGGACCTCTTCGGTCCTGGACTGCGGGTACTGGTTGGCCGGTCGCAGCGTGCTGGACAGGAAGTCGCCGTCGATGTTCAGGCCGGCGAAATGCACTCCCGGTACCTGGGCGAGCCCCTTGAAGCGGCCCAGGATCCCGCGCTGCTTGAAGATCTCCAGCGTCCGGACCGTGAAGCCCAGGGCCCGGGACTGTCCGCTCGGGCTCGGCAGTGCGTCGATCAGCAGCGGCTGCACTCCGTGGAGCGCCAGCTCGGCACTGAGCATGAGACCTGTGGGACCGGCTCCCACGACGAGAACCGGTACGTGCGACCGAATGGATTCTGCGGCGTGCAACGTCATGCCGCTTACGGTGCTCGGAATTGCGCGGCCGGAGTAGGGCAGCTGTGGTGAGGACGGGGGTATATCCGTGCTATCGGAGGGGAACTCCCGTGACGGGCAAGGAAGTCGGAGAAGAGCGGGTACGGCCTTCGAGTTGCCTCGTACGGTCCCGGCCGGGACCGTACGAGCGCAGCTGAAGCCGTAGGTGCCGTCAGTGGTCAGCGGAAGCAGGAGCGGGCGGCGCCCTGGTGCGTCATACCGGAACGACGTCCTCCGCGGCCCCTGCGGCGGCGTCCGCGCGCAGCGGCTTGAGCGCGGCCGACCAGGCGACGACCTCGTCCAGCATCGTGTTCACCGCAGGTTCCTGCCGCTCCCCCGGCGTGAACCGGCCGGCCGACGTCGGATCCGTCTTGTCGCATCCCGTGTAGTCGAAGTCGGCGAACACCGACAGGACGACCTGGCTCCGTACACCTGCGACCTTCACCTCGGCCAGCGCCAGCCGCAGGTGCTCGACGGCGCGGGTCCCGCCGTGCACGCCGTAGCTGACGAATCCGGCCGCCTTGTCGTTCCACTCGGCGAACAGGTGGTCGACGGCGTTCTTCAGCGCCGCGGGCACGGAGTGGTTGTACTCGGGGGTCACGAACACGAACCCGTCGAACGAGCCGATGGCGTCGGCCCACCGCCGGGTGGTCTCGTTCCGGTACTGGCCGAACATGGCGGGCACGGGCTCGTCCAGCAACGGCAGCGTGTAATCCGCCAGGTCGACCGGTTCGAAGGTCACCTCGCCCATCACGGCCGCGGGGTGCCGCGCGGCGACCTCGGTGACCCACCGGGCCACCGCCTCACCGCGACGGCCGGGGCGGGTGCTTCCGAGTACGACGGCGATCCTGATCATCTGATGTGCTCCTTCTGTCTGTTCCGAAGCCCCGGGACGCCCGGCGGCTTCGTGTCCTGGGAGGTACGGCGGCGTCACGCCCCGGGGTGGCCGGCGCCTTCGCCCCGGACCCGGCTCGCGAGGTGGCGTCCGGTGACCGAAGCCCGGCTCTCCATCAGGTCCTCGGGCAGCCCCGCGAACACGACGTCGCCGCCGGCCGCTCCGGCGCCCGGCCCCATGTCGATCACCCAGTCCGCCTGCGCGATGACGTCCAGGTCGTGTTCCACCACGACAACGGTGCTGCCCTTCATGACGAGTTGGTCCAGAAGGCCGAGCAGGCGCCCCACGTCCTGCCGGTGCAGCCCGGCCGTCGGCTCGTCGACCACGTAGAAATCGGAGGGCGAGGCGAGTTCGACGGCGAGCTTGAGCCGCTGGCGCTCTCCCCCGGAGAGCGTCGACAGCGGCTGTCCGAGCCCCAGGTAACCGAGCCCGGCCCCTTCCAGGCTCGCCAGCACCTCCCGGATCGCCGGTTCCGTGAAGAACGCGCACGCCTCACTGATGGACATGGCGAGGACGTCGGCGATGCTGCGGTCGCGCAGCCGGTGGGCGAGCACCTCGCTGCGGAACCGGGTGCCTTCGCACTCCTCGCAGGGCGATTCCACGGTGTCGCCGCGGCCGAGCTCCGTCACGACGACGCCGAGGCCGTTGCAGGCCGGGCAGGCGCCCGCCGAGTTCGACGAGAATTCAGCGGCGCTCACCCCGGTGGCACGGGCGAAGGCCTTGCGGATCGGGTCGAGGATGCCCGTCCAGCTCGCCGGGGTGCTGCGCCTGCTGCCCCGGGGCAGGCTCTGGTCGATGATCACGCAGGAGTCCAGGCGGGAGGGCAGCACTCCACGGGCCAGCGAGCTCTTGCCCGCTCCCGCGACACCGCTCACCGCGACGAAGACGCCGAGGGGGATCTCCACGGTGACGTCGCGCAGGTTGTGCAGGTCCGCGTTCTCCACCCGCAGCCAGCCCCGGGGTTCGCGGGCGGTCCGCAGCTGCGGCACGGTACGCAGCGACGCGGCGGTGGGTCCGTCGGAGTCGGGAAGCCCGCTCGGCGGACCGGCGTAGACGATCGTCCCGCCGTGGGTGCCCGCGCCGGGTCCCAGGTCGACGACGGCGTCGGCGACGGCGAGGACCTGCGGGTCGTGCTCCACGACGAGCACGGTGTTGCCCTTGTCGCGCAGGCTCGCCATCACCTTCAGCACCCGGTCGACGTCGTCGGCGTGCAGGCCGGTCGTAGGTTCGTCGAAGACGTACGTCAGGTCCGTCAGCGCCGAGCCGAGGTGGCGCACCATCTTGACCCTCTGGGATTCGCCGCCGGACAGCGTGCCCGCACGGCGCTGGAGGTTGAGGTAGCCCAGGCCGAGCTCGACCATGGCGGCGAGCGCGCCGCGGATGCCGTGGACGACGCCCGCCATCGCGGGATCGTTCCACTGCTGCACGACTTCAAGGAGCCGGGCGATCTCCATACCGGTGCACTCGGCGATGCCCACGCCGTTGACCCGTACCGAGCGGGCCTCCTCCGACAGGCGGCTGCCCTCGCACGCCGCGCACTGCGCGGTGCTGGCCATCTGCTCGACCGCGGCCCGCACGTGCGGCTGGAGCGATTCGCGCTCCTTGTTCAGGTACAGGCGCCGCAGCTTGGGCAGGAGGCCCTCGTACGTCACCTTCAGCGAGCGGCTGTCGGTCTTGGCGTGCTCCAGGTGCAGCAGCCTCTCCCACTCCTCGTCGTCGTACTTGCCGAGGGGGAGGTCGGGGTCGAAGAAGCCGGAGTTGACGAAGATCGACCAGAATCCGGTGCCGACCGCGAAGGTGGGGAACAGCAGCGCACCGTCGTTGAGGGAGAGGTCCCGGTCCACCAGCTGGTCGATGTCGGCCTCCGTGACCACTCCGGTGCCCGAGCAGGTCGGGCACATGCCGGAGGGGTCGTTGAACGAGAACCGGCTGGGGGACCCGATGTGCGGGGAGCCGTGCCGCGAGAAGAGCTGGCGCAGGAGGCCGTACGTGTCGGTGGCGGTCCCGATGGTGGACCGCGGGTCCGCGCCCAGCCGCTTCTGGTCCACGGTCACGACGGCGGAGAGGTTGCGCAGGCTGTCGACGTCCGGACGCACCGTCTGGGGCAGCAGCCCCTGGACGAACGTCGGCTGGGTCTCGTTGAGCAGGCGCTGCGACTCGGCCGCGATGGTGCCGAGTACCAGGGAGCTCTTGCCTGAGCCCGAGACACCGGTGAAGACGGTGAGCGCGCCCTTGCGTACGTCGATCGAGACGTCTCGGAGATTGTTGGTGCGCGCCCCGCGCACCTCGATGTGGCCACTGTCGTGGGACAGCCTGTTCGTCGCCCCGGCCGCTTCGTTGCGGTGTGCGCTGTCGACGGGCTGCTCCGCGGCGACCACTGTCGCTGCCTCGGTCAGTGATCGGGCGGGATTCAAGGAGTCTCCTGTGATTGCCGGGCTGGGCGAGCCAGGCTAGGAGTAGTAGAGGTCAGCTTCTGACCTCTACTACCTCACGTGAGCGCGATCACAAGGCCGGTTCGCCCCCCGGGGCGGACGCGTCGGCCGGGGCCGCCGCATGCACGTCGGGCCGGGGGATGTCGACGTCGATGCGGCCCATCACACGGCGGGCCGCCTCGGCGAGTTCGGGCGGGCTCTCGACGGTGAACCGGCAGCCGAAGGTGACCAGGAAGCCGATGAGCGCCGACCACGACCAGGCCCCCATCCGTATCCGGGTGATCCGCTCGTCGACCGCTTCGAAACTCGCCGCGCCCGGGGCCCACTTGGCCACCAGCGGCGCGGGGCACTCCATCAGGATGGTGCCCCAGCAGGGCCAGGTGTCCGGGGTGTCTCCGCGGTCGGGCTGGCTCTGGACGAAGCGGGTGATGTCCCTCTCGGGGACGTCGCGCTGAGTGAAGCGCCACCCGGTGGGGGCCGGCTGTTCGATCCGGTCGAGCCGGTAGGCGCGCCAGGAGCACCCGCGCTGGTCGTAGGCGACCATGTACCAGCGTCCCGACCAGACGACGAGCCGGTGGGGTTCGGCAAGGACCTCACTGCCGTCCACCTCGTCGACCTCGATGGACCGGTAGGTGAACCGCACGAGTTCCCGCTCCTGCGCGGCGGCGCTCAGCTGTGCCACCAGGCCGGGGTCGACCTGGGGCGGGGCCAGCTCCCAGGCGTTCTCTATCTGTTCGATGGAGAAGGTCGCGAGGCGGCGGGAGAGATGGGGCGGCAGGAGTTCCCTGATGGAGTTCAGCGCGCGCTTGGTGGCGTCACCCATGCCGGCCACGGAGGCGGGCGCCGTCTGGAGGGACAGCGCGATGGCGATGGCCTGCTCGTCGTCGACTATCAGCGGAGGAAGACGCGCCCCGCGGGACAGTCGGTAGTAGCCCGAGGGGCCCTTCGCCGCCGTAACGGGGTAGCCCAGTTCGCGGAGCCGGTTGATGTCGCGGCGGACGGTTCGCGGGGACACCCCCAGTCGCTCGGCCAGCCCGTCGCCGGTCCACTCCTTCTGTGCCTGAAGCAGGCTGAGGAGCTCCAGTGTGCGGTTGGCGATCAAGAATTGCCCTTCGATTGCGATCAGTAGAGGTCAGCACGCGTCCTCTTCTCCTGCGATGGTGCCTGTGCTCCGGGGCGGCGCACGCCCCCCTCCCACTCCAGTACTTCGCCCCGGGCGTTGCACCGGGTGCGTTGCATCGAGAAGATCGGAAGAACGCAGTGTCTGAAAATCCAACTCGGTCCTCATCGGCCAATCGGGACGCTTGGCTGGGTTTGGTCGCGATTTCCCTCGGTGTGTCGCTGGTGGTCGTGGACTTCACCATCGTCAACGTGGTGATGCCCCCCATCATCGACGACCTGAAGATCTCCGCGTTCGGCGCCCAGTGGGTCCAGGAGTCGTACGCGATCATCCTGGCAGCCCTGCTGCTGCTGATGGGGCGCCTGTCGGACATCGTGGGAGCACGCCGTCTGTTCGTCGTCGGCACCGTGATCTTCGGGCTGGCGAGCATCGCCGCGGCGGTGGCGCCCTCCGGGGAGCTCCTGATCGTCAGCCGGTTCGCCCAGGGCGTAGGCGGCGCGATCGTGATGCCGACGTCTCTGGCGCTGCTCAACATGACCTTCCGGGGACGCGACCGCGGCAAGGCCTTCGCCATCTGGGGGTCCACGATCGGTGCGGCCGCGGCGGTCGGACCACTGCTGGGCGGCTGGCTCGCCGAGTACTCCTGGCGGTGGGCGTTCGGCATCAACATCTTCGTCGTGGTTCTGATCCTCGCCGGCATCATGCGGTTCCTCCAGCCGTCCCCCCGGCAGCCGGGCAAGGTCGACGCCGTCGGCGGAGTGCTGTCGGTGCTGGGCCTCGGACTTCTCGCCTTCGGTCTGATCGAGGGCCGCAACTACGGTTGGTGGGACGCCCGCAAGAGCTTCGGCCCCTTCGGTGACGGGGTGAACCTGTCGGTCGTCCCGGTCGCCCTGGCCGTCTCCGTGATCAGCCTCGTGCTCTTCCTCCAGCTGCAGGTCCGGCTGACGCGCGCGAACGGCACGGCACCGCTGATGGACACCTCGCTGTTCGGCATCAAGTCCTTCAGCACGGGCAACATCGCGACGCTGATCATCGCGCTGGCGGAGTTCGGCATCCTCGCCGTGCTGCCCCTTTGGCTCCAGTACACCCTGGGGTATTCCGTACTCCAGACCGGCCTGATGGTCTTCGTCGTCGCGGTCGGCAGCTTCTTCGCGAGCGGTGCCAGCTTCGGCATGGCCGAGAAGACCGGCCCCGTCAGCCTGGTCCGCATCGGCCTGGTGCTCGAAGCGCTCGGTCTGCTGATGTTCGGCCTGCTGGCGAGCAGCGACTCCCAGTGGTGGGTCATCGGCCTCGCCCTGTTCCTGTACGGCATGGGGGTCGGCTTCGCCACCGCGCAGGTCACCAACGTCGTCCTGGCGGACGTACCGCCCCAGCAGGCCGGCCAGGGCTCCGGAATCCAGAGCGCCGCGCGTCAGCTCGGCTCCGCACTCGGCATCGCGATCCTGACCTCGACGTTCTTCACGGCGCTGGACTCCGACCTGTCCGAGCGGCTCGCCCAGCAGGGAACGCCCGACGCGGACAAGCTGTCCTCGGCGGTCTCCGACAGCGCGGGCGCGATGATCTCCGGGCTGAGCCAGAACCCCGCGACGGCCTCGGCCGCCGACGCCGCCCGGGACGCCATGTCCTACGGGGTCCAGATCAACGGCTACACCTGCGCCGCGCTGCTGGTGCTCGGAATGCTCGCGACCTTCCTCATCCCCCAGCGCAAGCCGGACGCCCAGCAGTGGGGCGGACAGGACGCCTCCGGCGGGGCGACGGAAGCCGGCGCCGACGTCCAGCAGACGCCTGCCTCCTAGAGGGCACGGCCCCATAGCTCCACCAGCCGCAGAGTGCTGCAGGACGGGCGAATCCGCTCCGTCCCGCAGCACTCTGCACTGTTCCGGCGCTGATTCCCAGGACCATCCCATGGGGATACCTAGCGCCGCTCCGGCACCGGCAACAGAGTGTGTTCGAGAACGAACTGCCCTTGCAGCGGTGCCTCATTTCGACGCATGGCAACCAGTCGAAGGGAAATCATGACCATTACCAGCACGGGATCGCTGCGCCCGCCGTCGCCCCCCGTCAGCATTCAGCTTCTCGATCTCCTCATGGGAAGCTGGCGCGCCGGTGTCGTCAGCACATTCGCAGAACTCGGTGTGGCCGACGCGCTGGGTCCCGGCGGCCTGACGCCGGCGGAACTCACCGTTCGGCTCGGCCTGAAACGCGATATAGCGGAACGTTTCTTCCGCGCCAGCGCCTCCGTGGGCCTGCTGCGGCAGACCGAGCAGCACACCATGGAGCTGACCGCTCTGGGCCACGCCCTGGCCACCGACGACGACGCCTCCATGCGCAACTTCGCGCGCTGGACGGGATCCACTGCAGAACGAGCGACCTGGGCGCACCTGCCCACAGCGATACGCACGGGCCGATCCCCCTTCGCCGCGATGCACGGGTCCGGCGTATGGGAATTCATGGAATCGAATCCCGACACCGCCGCGGTCTTCAATTCCGCGATGACCGAACTCTCCAAGAGGATCATCCGGCCCGTGGTCGAGGCATTCGACTTCTCCCGGTTCGGCAGCATCACCGATGTCGGTGGAGGGCGAGGCGCGCTCCTCTCCGCCGTACTGCAGAAACACCCCGGAACGTCCGGCGTCCTCTTCGACCAGCCGGACGTGGTGTCACGGGCCTGGCCGGAGCTGTCGGACGCGGGCGTCGCCGACCGCATGACGGTGGAGGCCGGCTCCTTCTTCGACAGCATCCCCGCGGGAAGCGACCTGTACATGGCCTCCAACGTGTTCCACGACTGGGACGATGCGCGCTCGCGCCTCATCCTCAGGAACATCGCGTCGGCCATGCACGTGGGAGCGCACCTCGCCGTCGTGGAGGCCGTGGCCGGCGTGGACGAGAAGGCGGACCAGGCCATCGCGCTCATGGACATGGACATGCTCGTCCTGTGCGAGGGCAAGCAGCGCACCGTGCAGGAGTTCCGGACCCTGATGTCCGAGGTCGGCATCGAGCTGGTCGGGGTCAGCCGCGCGGGACTGCAGTCCGTCATCGAAGGCAAGAAAGTCTCCTAGGAGGACGTATGCCGATCATCGAGCCCGAGTACGGCTCCCTGACCGTGTTCAACCTGTTCAACACCACCGACTCGGAGAAGCAGGCGACTCTCCTGGACGCCATGCGGGGCATCATCGCCAAGGCCAACTACCCGGGATGGCGGTCGTCCACGCTGCACGCGGGGGTGGCGAAGCCCTGCGCGGCCAACTACATCCAGTGGAGGTCGATCGACGACCTCAAGGAGCGGTACGACGGCGAGAACTTCAAGCACAACACCGTTCCCTACTTCACCGACCTCACCACGTCGGTGCACCTGCTGAAGACCGAGGTGGTGTCCGTCCAGACGAAGGACGGCGACGCCCGGACGGAAATAGGCCCGGACCGGGACGACTTCACCGTGATCGTCCTCATGGGGTGCGAGAGCAAGGACCAGAGCGAGCTCGTGTCCCTGCTCGACAAGCCGGACGAGTGGATGCGGCAGGTGCCCGGGTACCGCTCCCACAGCATCCTGCGCGCGCTCGACGGCACCATGGTCGTCAACTACGCCCAGTGGGACGACGCCGCCTCCTACGAGGCCTTCCACACCATGCCGGAGGAACAGCGCCCCGCGCACGACCGGCACATGCGCGCACGCGGCAAGTCCCTGCTGACCTCGAGGGACGCCAACACCTACGAGGCCGTGTTCTCCCAGTCGTGCGAAGGCTACGCGTCGTGACCCTGCCGATGTCACCCTTCACCGTGAGTCCCGAGGACCCCCGGTACCTCGAGCTCTCGCACTCGGACAACCACCGGTTCGCCGTCAAGCCCGCGGAGTTCCACCTTCCGCTCACGCCGGACGACGTCGTCGCCTCCCTGCGCAAGGCCGTCGCCGAAGGGCGGGCCGTCGCCTGCCGGTCCGGCGGGCACTGCGGTCAGGACTTCGTCGGCTCGCCCCGACGGGACCTCGTCCTGGACCTCCACAACCTCAACAGCGTCGGCCCGTCCGCCGAAGGGCAGGGGGTGCGGATCGGTGCCGGTGCGACGGTCGACCAGGCACAGAAGGCCCTCTTCCGCCGCTGGAACGCGTCCCTGCCGCTCGGCGCCTGCTCCGCGGTGGGCATGGGAGGGCTGGTCGCCGGCGGCGGCTACGGTCCGCTGTCGCGCCAGCTCGGCCTGGCAGTTGACCACTTGCACGCCGTGGAGGTCGCCGTCGTGGACGAGTCGCGCGACGTCCGTCTGGTGACGGCGCGCGCCGACGACACCGGTGACCTCGGGGACCTCTTCTGGGCGCACACCGGCGGTGGGGGCGGCAACTTCGGAGTGGTCACCGCCTACGAGTTCCGCAGCCCGGAGCACCTCGCCACCGAGCCGATCGGACTGGCTCGCGCAAGCAGCCGACTGCACGTGCAGAAGATCGTCTACCCCTGGGCCGCGATGGACGAGGAGTCCTTCGTCACCGTGATGCGGCGCTTCTTCGAATGGCACGAACGCCACGCCGCGCCGGGGACACCGGAGAACTCGCTGTTCGCCAGCTTCTTCGTCAACCACCGCAACTCCGGGTTCCTCCAGCTCATGGTCCAGCAGGACGCCGACGTGGACCCCGAGGGGAAGATCCTGGGCGACTTCGTCGCGTCGCTGACGGCGGGCACCCGCGCGGTGGGCATCCCCCGAGGGGGCGTGATGAGCTGGCTGACCGGCACCCGCTACATGAGCCAGGCCGACTGCGGTGACGTCATGGGGGCCCGGTCGGCCTCCAAGTCCGCCTATCACCGCGCGACGCCCACCGACGACCAGTTCTCGGTGCTCCACCGGCACCTGAACTCCGACCATCCCGGCCAGGCGTCGTACGTCATGTTCAACAGCTACGGGGGCGAGATCAACCGCCGCGCGCCGTCGGCCACCGCCGCTCCCCAGCGGGACTCCGTCGCGAAGTCGTCGTGGTTCACCGCCTGGCAGGACGCCTCGATGGACGAGCTCCACCTCGGCTGGCTGCGCGGTCTGTACGAGGAGTTCTTCGCCGGCACGGGAGGGGTGCCCGTCACCGGGGGCCGCACGGACGGCTGCTACATCAACTACCCCGACACCGACCTGCTGGACGCCGAGCGCAACCGGTCGGAGCAGCCCTGGCACCACCTGTACTACAAGGAGAACTACGCGCGTCTGCGGTCGGCGAAACGCACGTGGGACCCCCTGAACGTCTTCCACCACGCCATGTCCGTAGAACTCTGAGAGGAACCGCGAACGATGCCCACCGGCAGCACGGAGAAGATCCCCTTCGAAAAGCTCTACCAGGAGGGGGAGAAGTCGGGCCCCCTCATGCCGTGGAACATCGGCGGCCCGCAGCCGGCCGTACGCCGGATATGTGACGACGGCGGCTTCCACGGGCACGTGCTCGACCTGGGGTGCGGCCTCGGGGACAACGCGTTGTACCTGGCGTCCCAGGGCCTTCGGGTCTCCGCCGTCGACGTGTCGGAGGTCGCCGTCGAGTGCGGTCGCGAGAAGGCCCGCAGGAACGACACCACCGTCGATTTCCGGGTGGCCGACGCGTTCGCCCTCGCGGCGGACGGCCCCCGGTACGACGTCGTCCTGGACAGCGCCTTCTTCCACACACTGCCGGCCGAGGAGACGCCGCGGTACACGGAACTCCTGAGGGCCGTGTGCAACGACGGCGCCGAACTCCACCTGTTCACCTTCTCCGAGGAGCTCACCCCCGACTACCCGGGCCCGCGCCGCGTCTCGGAGCAGGAGCTGCGGGAGGCGTTCTCCGCGGACTGGGACATCAAGGTGATCGAGGCGACGCGCTACCACAGCTCGCTGCCCGCCGAAGCCGTAGCAAAGATGGTCGACCCGCGCACCTTCGAGGTCGACGCCCCCACCGACAACCTCGCCGACCAGCTGATCGACGAAGCCGGAAACGTCGTCTCCCGGATCTGGCACATGCACGCCGTACTGCGCCCGCAGGAAACCCGATCGGAGCACCGCGCATGAAGTTCGCCGCCGTCCTCGTCGTCAACTACCTCACCCCCTGGTACGAGTTGCCGCTCGAAGAGCGCGTAGCAATCGAGCACGAGCACGTCTTCCCCAGCGTCGGGGCCTTCGTGAAGAGGGGCGGGAAGCTCACCCCGGTGCGCGCCATCAAGTACGGGCGTGAGGCGGAGAGCTTCTTCATCCTGGGCTTCGACGAGATGGAGGACTACCTGGACCTGGTCCGGGAGCTGCGTTCGAGTCACCTGCTGACCGCGGGTCTCGCCGTCATCGACTTCGAGACCGTGGGCCTGGAGGAGGCCTACTTCGCCGAGCGCGACAAGGACCGGGCCCCGGCGGTCGCCGCGTGAAGGCCCTGTTCTACGCCGCGGGCACGAGCCCGGCCAGCGCGTTCGCGATCGGTCCCCTCGCCTCGGCGCTCCGGGCGTCCGGGCACGAGATCATGGTGGCCTCCTTCGAGGAGATGTCCGGCGCGGTCACCGGGATCGGCCTGCCGTCCATACCCGTGGCCCGCGGGCATTCGACCGAGAGCATCAAGGCCGCCGCCCACGGCAGGCCGGCGATCGAGTACCCCCACCGGCCCGAACAGGAGATGCCCTACCTGGGCCGCTGGTTCGGCCGCCAGGGCAGCTACGTGTGCGACGACCTGGTGGACATCTGCCAGCTGTGGGGCGCCGACGTCCTGATCGCGGGCAGCCAGGGGCACGGGGCGGAGATCGCCGCCCGCGCGGCCGGCATCCCCTTCGTCCGCCAGTCCTGGGACCTGTTCGACATCCACGGTTACGAGGACTACCTCCACGAGGAGCTGGCGGACCAGCTCGCCAGGATCGGCGCCGACACGCTGCCCGACCCGTCACTGCGGATCGACATCTGCCCGCCCGGCCTGACCGAGACCACCGGCACCTTCATGCGCTGGACGCCGCACAACAAGCAGCGGCAGATCGATCCGTGGATGCTGCAGACCCCGGACAGCGGCCGCGTGTGCCTGACGATGGGGAGCTTCCGGTACGCCTTCCCGGGCGCGATGGACCGGATCTCGGCCATCGTGGAGCGGATGCTGGGGCTCGGCGTCGAAGTCGTCGTCGCCATCGGCGAGGCGGAGGGGAAGCAGCTCCAGGAGAAGTACCCGCAGATCCGGGCGGGCTGGATCCCGCTGGAGGCCATACTCCCCACCTGCGAGGTGATCATTCATCCGGCGGGCGGCCTGACGGCGGTCAACGCCATCAACACCGCGACCCCGCAGTTGATCCTCAACCCGTTCGAGGCCTTCACCCCGACCCTGAAGCGGCTCACGGACTTCGGCTGCGCCCGGACGCTGTACCGCGAGGAAGGCAGTCCGGAGGCGATCGCGCAGGTCGTCAAGGAGATGCTGGGCGACTCCTCGTACTGCTTCAAGGCCCGGGAGCTGGCCGAGCGGGCGGCCACGGCGCCCACCGCCGTGGGAATGGTGCCGCTGATCGAAGACCTCGTTGCGCGGGAAAAGGTGAACCGGTGAGTCCGACGACCACGATTCCTCAGACCGATCTCGATCCGTACACCGACGCCTCGATCACCGACCCGTACCCGCTGTACAGCGCGCTCCGCGACGCCGCACCCGTGGTGTACCTCACCTCGCACCAGGTGCACTGCGCCGCCCGGTACGACGAGGTGTACACGGCCCTCCACCAGCACGGCGTCTTCGTCTCCGGCGAAGGCGTGGGCCTCACCGACACCCTCAACAAGGCGCAGAAGGGCAGCAGCTTCACCAGCGACCCGCCCTACCACGCCTACGTACGCGGCCTGGTGGCGCGGCACCTCAAGCCCCGGGCGATGGCCGACATCACGGGGTACGTCACCTCCTGGGCGGACCGGCTGGTACGCGAGCTCGTGGAACGGCAGTCGTTCGACGCCGTCCAGGACTTCGCCGTGGCGTTCCCCCTGGCCGTGGTCCCGGATCTGCTGGGATGGCCGGAGGACGAGGGCAAGGAACGGCTCCTGGAGTGGGCCAGTGCCGGATTCAACGCCTTCGGGCCGATGAACGAGCGCACACAGGCCGGACTCCCCCTGCTGGGCGAGATGAGCCAGTTCCTCCACCGGATGTCACAGCCGGGCAACCTGCGCCCGGGGAGCTGGGGAGCCGAACTGGTCTCCGAGGCCCGTGAGGGCAAGATCGAGGACAAGCTGCTGCCCGGCCTGCTCGGCGACTTCCTGGCCCCGTCCATGGACACGTCCGTCAGCGCGCTGTCCAGCATGATGTGGCTGCTCGGCACGCACCAGGACCAGTGGCAGCGGCTGAAGGAGGACCCCTCGCTGGTCTCGTCGGCCTTCAACGAGATCATCAGGTTCGAATCGCCGCTCCGCGGGTTCACCCGTTACGTGGCGGAGGACACCGAGCTGGGTGGCGCGCCCCTGCCCCGCGGGTCGCGGGTGCTCCTGCTGTTCGGCTCGGCCAACCGCGACGAGAGGTTCTGGAAGGACCCGGAGACGTTCGACATCGCCCGGCCGGGCGTGGCCCAGCAGATCGGTTTCGGGCACGGCATCCACGCGTGCGTCGGCCAGGCCTTGTCGCGCCTGGAGGGGCAGAGCCTCCTGGAGGCGCTGATCCGCCACGTCGACAGGATCGAGGTGGGAGAACCTGCGTGGAGGCTGCACAACACCATCCGCGGCATCGAGAAGATGGACGTGACGCTCCATGGACGAACGTCCTGAACCCGGCCACGTGCTGGCGGTGGTCAGGATCGACGCCCGGCGGTGCGAACTGCACCAGCAGTGCGAAGGCCTTTCGGACACGCTCTTCGCCTCCCCCGGGCAGCAGCTCGTGGTCCACGAGGGGGACGTGGACGTCCGTCACCTGGAGCGGCTGGTCAGGTCCTGCCCGATGGGGGCCCTCGAGCTGGACGTGACGCCCTCCGAGGCACCGGAGAACGCACGCTGAGGTCTGCACGACCCCTCCCCCGAGGAGCGGTCCGCCCTCCCGAGGCGGACCGCTCCTGTGCACGTCTCACCGCCCGAGGGCGACTCCGCCCACCGACGGCACCCTGATCCCCACCGGCTACCGCGACCAGGTCATGGACGAGGTCAGGCGCCCTTGGCGATCGGCTCCAGGATCGCCACGCACTCCACGTGGTGCGTCATCGGGAAGAGGGAGAGATCTGGCCCGTTTCAAGAAACACCAGGTCAGAGGCCATATACGAGCCTTCGCGCGGGTCCCTTTGGGGCGCCGTGCGTCAAACGAGCTCACAAGTGCTGGCCAGCGTCAGGCGTGCCTCACGGCCTCCACGTCATGACCACCACCCGCCACGACACCGTCGTCACCCGCTGGGCTATGGACCACCCCGTCCACGACCTGTTCCCCGGGCTTCCCAGGCAGAAGTGGAAACGCCGATCCTGCGGTGACGGCGCCCACGGCCCACGCGTCTACGACTGGGCGAGGGTCGAAGTCCGGCCCTGGCACCGCGAGGACCGCCGCCACTGGGTGATCGCCCGCCGCAGCGTCAGCCGGCCCGATCAGATCTCGTACTACATCGCCTACTGCCCGGCCGAGACGACCCTCGACGAACTCATCCGAGTCGCCGGCAGCCGCTGGGCCGTCGAGGAATGCTTCCAGACCGCCAAGCAGGAATGCGGCCTGGACGACTACCAGGTCCGCCGCTTCCCCGGCTGGCACCGGCACATCACCCTCGCCATGGCCGCCCACGCCTGCCTCACCGTCCTGCGGGCCCTGCCCTCGGGGAGGTAGTGGAGGGGGAAGGCAATCCACTCGTCGTGCATCTCGAAGAGCACGGCGGTGACCAGCCGCAGGAGCGCGTCGTCGTTGGGGAAGACCTGGACGACGTCGATGCGGCGTTTGATCTCGCGGTTGACCCGTTCCAGCGGGTTCGTGGACTGGATCTCCTTCCAGTGCCGTTCCGGGAAGGCGGCGAAGGCAGTGAGTTCGTCCTTGGCGTCCAGGAGCATCTGCTTGACCTGGGGGAACTGTGTGCTCAGCATGTCAGCGACCGTGTCGAGCTGACGGCGGACAACAGCCTGGGCGGGCTGGGCAAAGATGGTGCGGATGGTCGCGGCGACCATCTCCGCGGCGTCCTTGGCGATCACGCCGAAGGCATTGCGCAGGAAATGAACCCGGCAACGCTGGTAGGCGGCGCCGATCATCACCTTGCGTTGACCTCATCCCCTCCGCTGCCGGTGAACATGGCGTCGCACCGTCGGGTGGTTGCCTGGGCTCGTACGACGTCGAAGGCTTCTTGGTAGAACGCCCCTGCCGGATCATGCGGCCGGGGCCGACCGTATCGCCGTCGACCGACCGTTCCACTCGGGCAAACACAAGCTCGCGGGCCGCACGGACGTCATGGACGGACCGACAAGGGATACCAAGGAGCCGGGGGCACGGTCCGTGTTCCCTACCGCGGCCGGTGGGAGACGCTGTCCACAGGCCAGCAGGCCGTCAACCGGTCCCACGCGAAGATCCGGGCCCTGGTCGAGCAGACCGTCGCCACCCTCAAGTCCTGGCGGCTTCTCCGCAAGCTCCGCTGCTCGACCACCCGCATCACGAGCCTTGTTCAGGCTGTCCTCACCCTGCATCTGGCCAGCTCAGGCTGAAGATGGAAAAGGCTCACGGCGCTCTTCGCCACCCATGACAACGAATACCTGTTCCCTGCCATTGGCGGCGGGCTGCTGGCCCACGCAACCTTCAGCTGCTGGCAGCCGGTCTCGCGCGGTCGACCAGCCTCCGAGGAGTTCACGAGGGTTCGCCTGGGCCAGCCCCAGCTGGTCACCTCCCGCCGTCCCCTTCCGGATGTCCCTGCGACCGCGTACGCCGGGAAGCGGCTGTACCTGCTTCGTCACGGCGGCGAGGAGTGGCTGGACGAAGATCGACACAGTCGCATCGCCGTGGAGACCCGCATGGGCCACGAGGTCGCCGGCGTGGAAGGTCTCTACTCGCACGTTCCGCTGACCATGGAGCAGGAGATCGCCGATTCGCTGCAAACCAGGTGGCTGCGCTTCGTGGCCAGCGAGGGAGAGCACTGGAAAGTGCCATCTCCCACTGCTCTCCCATTCAATGTTGAAGAGTGGTGGAAACAGCAGGTCAGAGCCGCTCAGAACCTCGACTTGAACTGGTTCATGAATTTCATCTCGACCAAGAGCTTCATGCCGTTCGTGATCTACCGGATCCTCCTGGGCATCGTGCTGTTCGTGCTGATCGGCACGGACGTGCTGAGCCCGCACGCGGGTGAGTCCGGCTCGTAGCGGAGCCCCGTTCCATCACTTCGCGTGAACCGCAGGCCGCCCGGGAACGTTCCCGGGCGGCCTGCGCGTCGTTGTGCCTGAAGAGAGCGGAAGGCAAACAGCAGGGGGTGCCCCATGGGTCGAGTGGTGCTGGAGCGGTTTCCCGCCGGAAGTCCGCGGGGGAGCTGGCCCGCCGAGGAGTACGCGGCACAGCGGATGCGCGAGGGGGTGCAGGCCGAGGTGGTCATGGACCTGGACAGCGACGCGTTCCTCGTCGTGGTCCGGCAGAGGGAGTCCCGTTCCGGTCACTGACCGCCCGCGGGAAGATCCGGTGGGCGCAGGGCCCTTGGCCTCGCGCCCGCTCAGCCCCACACTGACCCGATGACTCAGCGTGTGGATCTCGCGACGGTGATGGACCGGCTGGCGATCGACGAAGTGGTCTCGGGGTACGCGGTGGCCGTCGACGACGGGGACTGGGATGCCTACCGGGCCCTGTTCGCCGTCGGCGGGAGGGTCGACTACAGCTCGGCGGGCGGGATCGAGGGCCCGGTGGCGGAGGTCGCGGACTGGCTGGCGCAGACCATGACGCTCTTCCCCGTGCGCCAGCACCTGATCGTCAACCGGCTGGTCCGGCTGGAGGACCTGGGCGGCTCGCCCGGCGACAGCGCCGAGGTGCGGGCGGACTTCCTCAATCCGATGCGGCTGGCCGGGCCGGACGCCGACCCGGAGGTCACCTCGCCGAACTTCGTCGCCGCCGGCCGGTACACCTTCGCGCTGGCCCGCACCCGTGAGGGCTGGCGGCTCACCCGCGTCACCGTCCACGAGAAGTGGCGGTACATGACCGCCTGAGCCGGGCGGCGGCGCTCGACTCGGCCCGGACGTCCTGCACTGCCACACTGGAAGCGGAGGCGCCATGATCACGATGCCCATGCGGTGGCGGTCCCCGCGATGGCGTGTGCCCGCCGCCGTCGCGGCCGGGGCGCTGCCCGCCCTCGCCTTCCCGGCCCCCGCGCTCTGGTGGTTCGCCTACGTCGCCCTCGTGCCCTGGATGCTGCTGCTGAGGTCGGCCCCCGGCGGGCGGCGGGCGGCCCTGGAGGGCTGGCTCGGCGGCGCCGGTTTCATCCTGGCCGTCCACCACTGGCTGCTGCCCAGCCTGCACGTGTTCCTGATACCGGTGGCCGCGCTGCTCGGGCTGCTCTGGATCCCCTGGGCGCTGCTGGTGAGGGAGTTCCTCGGCGGGGTCCCGACCGCGGGCCGGGCCTGGTGCGCGCTCGTCCTCGTACCGGCGGGGTGGCTGCTGTCGGAGCTGGTGCGGTCCTGGCAGGGCCTGGGCGGGCCGTGGGGGCTGCTGGGGGCCAGCCAGTGGCAGGTGACGCCCGCGCTACGGCTGGCCTCGGTGGGCGGCGTGTGGCTGGTCAGCCTGCTGGTGGTGGCGGTGAACTGCGCGGTGGTCCTGCTGGTCGCGGTGCCGGGCGCGCGGATCCCGGCGGTGGCGGGCATGACCGGGTGCGCGGTGCTGACGGGGGCGGTGTGGGTGTGGGCGGCGCGGCCCGTGGAGTCGGGCCGGCTGCGCGTGGCCGTCGTACAGCCGGGACCGGTGGCGGACGGCCCGGACAGTGCGGACCGGCGGTTCGACCTCGGCGAGCGGCTGACCCGGCCGCTGGCCGGGGAGCGGGTCGACCTGGTCGTATGGGGCGAGAGCAGCGTGGGCGAGGACCTGACGGCCCGCCCGGACCTGGCCCGGCGGCTGGCGGCGCTGTCGGCGGACGTGGGGGCGCCGCTGCTGGTGAACGTGGACGCGCGGCGGGCGGACCACCCCGGGATCTACAAGAGCGCGGTGCTCGTGGGCCCCCAGGGCCCCACCGGCGACCGGTACGACAAGATGCGGCTGGTCCCCTTCGGGGAGTACGTACCGGCCCGTGCGCTGTTCGGCTGGGCCACCTCGGTCGGCCGGGCCGCCGGCGAGGACCGGGTGCGCGGCGAGGCCCCGGTGGTCATGGACCTGCCCGGGCGGCAGGACGGGCGCACCGCGGACGCCTCCGTACGCCTGGGTCCTCTGGTCTGCTTCGAATCGGCCTTCCCCGACATGAGCCGGCGCCTGACCCTCGACGGGGCCTCCCTGCTCATCGCCCAGTCGGCGACCTCCTCGTTCCAGGAGAGCTGGGCCCCGGCCCAGCACGCCTCGCTGGCCGCACTGCGCGCGGCCGAGAACGGCCGCCCCATGGTGCACGCCACCCTCACGGGCATCAGCGTCGTGAACGGCCCGTCCGGGGAGCGGATCGGCGCCGCCCTGCCCACCTCGGCGAGCACGGCGGCGGTGTACGAGGTCCCGCTCGCCCGGGGCACGACCCTCTACGTCCGCTTCGGGGACTGGCCACCGGCCGCCGCTCTCGCCGCGCTCGCGGTGTACTGCGCGGTGGCGGGCAGCCGGGCACTCAGGCGGCCTGCTCCAGAGCCGAGCCCACCACCTTCTCGCACAGCTCGTGGGTGAGCAGCGCGTCGCGGGCGCTGAGCGTGGTGCCCGTCGTCACGGCCTCCAGGAAGTGGCCGACCACCTGCTCGATGCCGCGCTGGCGGGCGACCGGGACCCAGTCCCCGCGGCGCCGCACGGTCGGCTGGCCCTTGTGGTCGATGACCTCCGCGAGGTTGACGACCTGCCGCTTGGTGTCGCGGCCGGACACCTCCAGGATCTCCTCGGTGGAGCCCGACAGGCGGTTCATGATGCCGAGGGCGGTGAAGCCCGCGCCGGACAGCTGGAGCACCACCTGGTGCATCAGCCCCTCGCGCACCACCGCCCGGACGTCGACGTGCTCGGCCTCGCCGGGCAGCAGGAAGCGCAGGGTGTCGACGACGTGGATGAAGTCGTCCAGCACCAGGGTGCGCGGGTCCTCCGGCAGACCGACCCGGTTCTTCTGCATGACGATCAGCTCGCGGGCATGGTCGGCGCACTGTGCGTAGCCGGGCGCGTAGCGGCGGTTGAAGCCGACGGCGAGCGAGACCCCGCGGGCCTCGGCAAGTTCGACCAGCTGCCGCGACGCTGCGATCTCGTAGGCGAGCGGCTTGTCCACGTACGTGGGCACGCCGGCCTCCAGCAGCCGTGTGACGATCTCCGGGTGGGCCACGGTCGCGGCGTGCACGAAGGCCGCGTCGAGCCCTTCGGCGAGCAGCGCGTCGAGACCGGTGTGCCGGCGCGCGGCCGGGACGTGGTGGGTGTCGCCGACGTCCGCCAGCGCGACGGGGTTACGGGTCTGCAGGTGCAGCTCGATGCCCGGGCGGGTGGTCAGGACGGGCAGGTACGCCTTCTGCGCGATGTCGCCGAGTCCGATGCAGCCGACCTTCACCGGGCACCTCCAGGGGTTCGTTCGTTGTGGGATTCCCGCAGCTTAATCCCTGGTGGCAGGGGCTCTGTTCGCCGAGGATGAGCCCCATGACCACCAGTTCTGGATCACATCGAAACGAACCCGCCACCACCGCCGACGAGCGGGACATGCTGGACGGATGGCTCGACTACCACCGTGCCACCCTCGCCTGGAAGTGCGAGGGGCTCCAGGACGAGCAGCTGCGCCGCACCCCGCTCGCGCCCTCCGAGTTGAGCCTCCTGGGCCTCGTACGCCACATGGCGGAGGTGGAGCGGTACTGGTTCCGGGAGATCATCCTGGGCGAGGACCTTCCCGAGCTGTACTGCACGAGCGAGGACCCGGACGGCGATTTCCACTTCACCGAACAGGCCACCTGGGCCGAGGCGGAGCAGGTCTGGCAGACCGAGGTCGAGCTGGCGCGCCAGGCCGCCGCGGGCCGTTCGCTGGACCTCGTGTCGCGGGCCGAGAGCCACCACCGCCGTGAAGTGTTCAGCCTGCGCTGGGTCTACACCCACATGATCGAGGAGTACGCGCGCCACAACGGCCACGCGGACCTGGTGCGCGAGCAGATCGACGGCGCCACCGGCGATTAGCCTGTGTCCGTCACCCGTGCGGGGTGAATATCGGCTCCGGGTTTTCGCAACGGGGTCCTCGCACAGCAGAGTTGCGCGCGTGCATCCAACCCGAACCACGACAACGCTGTTGCTCGGAGTCGCCTGCGCCGTCTCGGCGGTCTCCGGGTGTGTGAATGTGAGCCCCGGACCCGTGCGGCCGGCGGCGGCCCCGGCCGCCGGGGTGCCGCCCCGCCACGAGCCGCGCGGCGGACCCGGGGCCGCGCCCGTGGTCGTCCGGGCGCCGGCCCTGGAGGCCCTGGAGGCGGTGGAGACCGCCCCGGAGCGGCCCGGGGCCCCGGCGGCTCCCGGAGCCGCCCAGCGGTCCGCACAGCGCCCCGTACCGGGCGGCTCCGGTGGGGCCGTGCGCGAGGCGCCGCCGGTCCCGGACATCCCCGAGCCGCGGCGGGCCGCCGAGTCCCTCTCCGGGCGTCCTGGAGGCCGTCCGCACCAGGCCCGGCCCGACGCCGAGGTGGAGCGCGAGCTGATCCGGAAGCTGCCGGTACGGCCCGCCGATGTGTGCGCGCTGGGCCGCAGGCACGGCCGCTGGCATCCCGACAGCCCGGAGGCCCGTATCTGCGCCGGCGCCCCTACGGACTGAGGTCCGCGGGCCCGCGGACCCGCCCAGCTGCACACCGCCGGATCCACACGGCTACGGGGACTGCTCGGGAAACGGCGGGGGCCCGGACCCCGGTTCCGCGGCCAGGCGCCGCTCCAGCCGGGCGATCGCGGCCCGTACGCCGTTGCCGTACCCGTCGTCGGCCAGCGCCCCGGTGGCGGCGCGGGCCCGCGCGAGGTGGACCCGCGCCGCCTCCGGCCGCTGCAGCTTCACGTAGTCGGTGGCCAGGCTGAGGTGCAGGGACGGGTAGAACACGCGCATCGCCGGATGCGGCTCCGGCCGCGCGGGGCCTCCGTCCCGGGGCGGCCCGGTCCCCGGCTCGTCGCCGCGCCCGTCGGCGGCGGCGGCGGTCAGGGCCCTCAGGTCCCAGGCCAGCTCGTCGGCCGGATCGTCCTGGGCGTCGGCCAGGTAGTGGGCCAGGGTGCACCGGTGCAGGGAGTCGCCCTCCTCGCCGATCTCGGACCAGATCTCGCCGAGCCGGTTGCGGGCCTCCTCGCGGTCCCCGGCGTGCAGCAGGATGACCGCCTGGCCGATCCTGGTCATGACGGCGTCCTCCGACGCCTCCTGCTGCTCCGTCACGGTGGCCTCCGGCTTGCTCTGCCAGACCTGCTCCGGTCTGATCATCAAGAAGCTAGCCGGAGGCACCGGCAATGGCGCCGAGGCGCGGTGGGACGTCAGCCGAGGTTCGGGATCCGCCAGTCGATCGGCTCATGTCCCTGGGCGGCGATTGCCTCGTTGATCTGCGTGAAGGGCCGGGACCCGAAGAACTTCTTGGCGGACAGCGGGGAGGGGTGGGCGCCCTTGACGACCACGTGCCGCTCCTCGTCGATCAGCGGGATCTTCTTCTGGGCGTAGGCGCCCCACAGGACGAAGACGGCCGGGTCGGGACGCTCGGACACCGAGCGGATCACGGCGTCGGTGAACTTCTCCCAGCCCTTGCCCTTGTGCGAATTGGGCTCGGCCTCGCGGACCGTGAGCACCGCGTTGAGCAGCAGGACGCCCTGCTCGGCCCACGGCATCAGGTACCCGTTGTCCGGGACCGGCAGGTCGAGCTCCTCCTTCATCTCCTTGTAGATGTTGCGCAGCGAGGGCGGGGTCTTGACGCCCGGCTGCACGGAGAAGCACAGGCCGTGGCCCTGGCCTGCGCCGTGGTAGGGGTCCTGGCCGAGGACGAGGACCTTCACCCGCTCGAAGGGAGTGGCCTCCAGGGCCGCGAACACCTGCTCGCGGGGCGGGTAGACCGGCCCGTTCGCCCGTTCCTTCTCGACGAACTCGGTGAGCTCTTTGAAGTAGGGCTGGTCCAGCTCCCCGCCGAGGACGGGGAGCCAGGACTCGGGCAGCATCTGGGTCACGGCGACAACCTCCGGTACAAGTTCGTGCAACTGCTCCAGAACCTACCGGGGCCCACTGACAATGCGTCGGCCGCCCGGGCACAGCCCGGGCGGCCGACGCATGGATGCCGTGTCTACCAGCTGGTCTTGCGGTAGAACTCCCACATCTGCATGACGGTCTGCGGGTCCAGCGCCCGCTCGGAGCCCGCGATGTCCTCACGCGCCGCGACGTACAGCTTGCCCTGCCACAGGGGCAGCAGCCGGACGTCCTCGGCGAAGATCTGCTGCGCCCGCTCGAACTCCTGGACGCCGGCCGACCGGTCGCCCTCGCGGCGGGACTTGGGCAGCAGGTCGGTCAGGATCTCGGCGGGCTCGTACGGGGTGCCGACCGCGTTCTCCTTGCCGACGAACGGCGCGATGAAGTTGTCCGGGTCCGGGAAGTCGGGGAACCAGCCGCGGCCGAAGACCGGGAACTCGCCGGTCTTGTAGCCGGTCTGGAAGGTCTTCCAGGGCTGGCTGCGCAGGGTGATCTTGAAGAGCAGGCTCTCGTCCAGCTGCCGCTTGAGCTCGGTGAACTCGTCGGCGGTGGAGGAGCCGTACCGGTCGGTGGTGTACCAGAAGGTCAGCTCGACCGGCTGGGTGATCCCCGCGTCCTTGAGGATCTTCTTGGCCTTGGCGACGTCCGCGCCGCCGTACTTGTCGTAGAAGGGCGTCTTGTGCCCGACGACTCCCTTGGGAACCATCGAGTACAGCGGCTCGGCGGTGCCGTGGTAGACCTTGGAAACGAGGGCCCCGCGGTCGACGATCTGCGCGATGGCCTGGCGCACCGGGAGCTTGGCGACCGCCGGGTCCTTGGGGTTGAAGACCAGGTAGCGGATCTCGGCGCCGACGTTCTCGACGACCTGGACGCCCAGCGCGTGCGCCGCGGGGGTCTGCAGGTCCGTGATCTCCGCGGCCGACAGGCCTCGGTAGGTGGCGTCGACCTCCTTCGCCTTCAGCGCCGCGACCATCTTCGGGGAGTCCGCGAAGTAGCGGATGGTCACCCCGTTGTTGCGGCGGGTGGCGAAGCCGGTGTAGCTCGGGTTCTTCGTGAGGACCGCCTCGGCGCCGTCCGTGTACGAGTCGAGCACGTACGGGCCGGAGCCGGTGATCTTGTCGCCCTCGCGAACCTTGTCGGCCGGGTAGTCCTTGGGCGCGACGAGCGAGGCTGCGGGCGAGCCGAGGACGTACGGGAAGGTCGCGTCCGAGGTGTTCAGGTGGAAGACGACCGTCAGCGGGTCCGGGGTCTCGATCTTGTCGAGGGTGCCGAAGAGCCCCTTGGGGCCGACGTTGGAGCCGATGGTCTTGATCCGGTCGAGGGAGTGCTTGACCGCCGCGGAGTCGAGCGGTTCCCCGTTGGAGAACTTCAGACCCTTGCGCAGGGTGCACCGGTAGGCCTGGCTCGCCGCGTCCGTGAACTCGCAGTTCTGGGCCGCGTCGGGCTGGGGCTTGCTGGAGCCCGTCGGGAAGGCCAGCAGGGTCTGGTAGACGTTCCGGTACAGCTCCCAGGAACCGTCCCACGCGGCCGCGGGATCGAGGGTGCTCGGTGTGCTCGTGGTACCGACAACGATCCTCTTCATATCGTCGCCGTCGTCCTCCGACAGCAGGCCGCATCCGGCGAGCAGGGATATGGACGCAAGGGCCGCAGTGATCTGCAGGCATCTGGTCCGGTTGAACACGTGCACGCTCCTCGATCAGCCAGGGGTGCGGCAGACCCTACCGCAGTGCCCCACGAATCCAATGGGTTGGTTTCGTGAGGCACTTGACCGGTTCCGTGCATATTCGGTATGCATTTACCTCCCTTTCGGAGGCAAATGCGTCCGATTATCGGTCAGTGCACCCCGGCATTGAGGAACATCCCTCCGTCGATGACGAGAGTTTGCCCGGTGATCCATTCCGCTTGTGCAGATGTCAGGAACGCCGCCGCCCCGCCGATGTCCTCCGGGACCCCGAGCCGGCCCAGCGGATAGGCCGCCGCGGCCTCCTGCTCGCGGCCCTCGTAGAGCGCCTGCGCGAACTTCGTCTTGACCACCGCGGGGGCGATCGCGTTGACCCGGACCCCGGGCGCCATCTCGTGCGCGAGCTGCAGGGTGAGGTTGACCATGGCGGCCTTGCTCATCCCGTAGGCGCCGATGAAGGGCGAGGCCGAGACACCGGCGATGGAGGCGATGTTCACGATCGCACCGCCGTTGTCCTTCTGCCAGGCGTGCCAGGTCCGCTGGGCGAAGCCGAGCGCCGAGATCACGTTCGTCTCGAAGACCTTCCGCGCGACCCCGAGGTCCAGATCCGCGATCGGCCCGAAGACCGGATTCGTGCCGGCGTTGTTCACGAGGAAGTCGACGCGGCCGAAGGCCTCCATCGTGCGCTCGACGGCGACGGCCTGGTGGGCCTCGTCGTGCGCCTTGCCCGCGACACCGATCACCCGGTCCGCGCCGAGCCGCTCGACGGCCTCCTCGAGGGCCTCCTCGTTGCGCCCGGTGATGCAGAGCCGGTCACCGCGGGCGACCAGCGCCTCCGCGACGCCGTAGCCGATGCCCCGGCTCGCCCCGGTGATCAGTGCGACCTTGCCGCTGTCGATACCGCTGTACGTCATGTCTGCGCCCTGTCTCTCGTGGACTCGTCAGCTGAGCGGGCCGCCGGCCACGTACATGACCTGGCCGGAGACGAAGCCCGCGGCCTCGCCCGTGAAGAAGGCGATGGCGCCCGCGATGTCCTCCGGACGGCCGACGCGCTGGACCGGGATCTGGGTGGCGGCGGCCGCCTGGAACTCCTCGAAGCCCATGCCGACGCGGGCCGCCGTCTGGGCGGTCATCTCGGTGACGATGAACCCGGGGGCGACGGCGTTGGCAGTGACGCCGAACTTGCCGAGCTCGATGGCCAGGGTCTTGGTGAAGCCCTGCAGACCGGCCTTGGCCGCGGAGTAGTTGGCCTGTCCGCGGTTGCCGAGCGCCGAGCTGCTGGAGAGGTTGACGATGCGGCCGAACTTGGCCTCCACCATGTACTTCTGACAGGCCTTGGACATCAGGAAGGCGCCGCGCAGGTGCACGTTCATGACCGTGTCCCAGTCGGTCTCGGTCATCTTGAACAGCAGGTTGTCGCGCAGCACGCCCGCGTTGTTGATCAGGATGGTCGGGGCGCCCAGCTCGCTCGCGACGCGCGCGACGGCCGCCTCCACCTGTGCGCCGTCGGAGACGTCGCAGCCGACCGCCAGGGCCTTGCCGCCGGCCGCCGTGATGGCCTCCACGGTGTCCTTGCAGGCCGCCTCGTCGAGGTCGAGTACGGCGACGGCACGGCCCTCGGCGGCCAGGCGTACGGCTGTGGCCGCGCCGATGCCCCGGGCCGCCCCGGTCACGATCGCGACGCGCTGCTCGGTGGTGGACATGCTGGATCTCCTCGCCCTTGAGAGGCGGCCGCCCAGAGGTGAGCAACCGCTTAGTAGCTTCAGCTGAGGAGACGCTAGGAGCCCTGGCACCCGGTGTCAACGCCACACAGGGGCTTCAGGACCACCGGCGTTGCGGGCACGGGGGTTCGAGGGCGGAGCCACCGCGGCGCCGCCGCGGCCGTCAGCGGACCAGCAGGTCCAGCAGCCGCTCCACCTCCGCCGCCGGATCGGCCGTCAGGCCGGTGTGCACCGGACCCGGCTGGACCACCGTGCTCCGCGGGGCGATCAGCCAGCGGAACCGCCGCCCCGCGTCGTCGCCCGCCGCCTGCCCCGCCTCGGCCCCGCCGCTGCACAGGCCCTCGACCCCGCGCAGGGCCGCCCGTACACCGGCCACGTCGGCCCCGGGATCCAGCGCGAGGAGCTTCGCCTCGTCGAGGTGCGTGCGCGCGGCGACGTACGTGTGCGCCCGGCAATAGACGATCACGCCGGCGTTGAAGCACTCGCCCCGTTCCATCCGGGGCACCACGCGCACCAGCGCGTACTCGAACACGTCCCGCTTGGTCACTCGCTGTCGCTCTTCTGCTTGTGGGTCTTGTGGGTCTTGTGGGGCCATTCCGGCAGGTGGTCGGTGAGCCAGCCGGGAGGTCCGGCAGGGGCCTTCACCTCGGCCTCCATCGAGATCCTCTCGTGGATCGTGGCCGCGCGCGGCAGCAACACCTCCACATAGGCGCGGCGCAGCGCGTCGGTGGAGTCGAAGCCCGGTTCGTCGACCAGCCACTCGTCGGGCACGTCGGCCGCGACCTCCGTGAGCAGCTCCTCGGTCACCAGCGGCGCGAGCGCGGCGGCCGCGGAGGCGATGTCCGGGCCCACGGGGGCCAGTACGTGGTCGGAGGCGTTGTAGGGCTTGGCGGCAGCGGCCGCGGCGGTGGGCCAGTTGTGGTGCCAGATCATGGTGGCGCCGTGGTCGATGAGCCAGACGTCCCCGTGCCAGACCAGCATGTTCGGGTTGCGCCAGGACCGGTCGACGTTGTTGATGAGGGCGTCGAACCAGACCACGCGTCCCGCCTCGACCGGGTCCACCTGGTACGCCAGCGGGTCGAAGCCGATCGAGCCGGGCAGGTAGTCCATGCCGAGGTTGAGCCCCCCGCTGGCCTTGAGCAGCTCCTGGACCTCCTGGTCGGGCTCGCCGAGCCCGATGACGGGGTCGAGCTGCATCTGCACCAGCCGCGGGACCCTCAGCCCCAGCCGCTGGGCCAGTCGGCCGCAGATGACCTCGGCGACCAGGGTCTTGCGGCCCTGGCCGGCTCCGGTGAATTTCATGACGTAGGTACCGAGGTCGTCGGCCTCGACGATTCCCGGGAGCGAGCCGCCCTCACGCAAAGGCGTGACGTAGCGGGTCGCGATCACTTCGGACAGCATCAGCCCAGGTTACGGGGGTCAGGTCGCGGGAGCCCACTGCATAAGCAGTTCCTCGGCCGTGGTGATGGCCGCCACCAGGGCGAGGGAGTTGCGGATCACCTCCGCGGTGCAGGAGGCGGGCACTCCGGCGATGGCGTCGGCCGGGACCACCACCTGGTATCCGAGGTTCACGGCGTCGAAGACGGTGTTCGGGATGGCGATGTTGGAGGAGACCCCGGTGACGACGAGGGTGCGGATGCCGAGATTGCGCAGCAGGGCGTCCAGGTCGGTGCCGGCCATCGGGGAGAGCCCGTGCAGCCGGCGCACCACCAGGTCCTCCTCGGTCACCGTGATGGGGGCGGCGACCTCCACCGCCGGGCTCCCGGTCAACTGGCGCACCGGCAGCCTGTCGGCGGCCCGGAACAGCCGTGCGTTGCCACTGGCCCCGCGTCCGTCCGGCCGCCGCTCGGCGACCGCGTGCAGCACCTGTACGCCAGCCCCGCGCGCGGCGTCGACCAGCGCGGCCACCCGCGCCAGCATGCCGGAGTCCCGGGCCTCCTTGGCGAGTTCGGGCAGCGCGCTCTCCTCGCCCACGACGCCGTTCTGGCACTCGACGGTGAGCAGCGCGGTGGTGGCGGGATCGAGGTCCGGCATGACTCCCCCTGGCGTGGCGACGGAAGAGCCCTCATGATTCCTGACACATAGTCAGATGTGAAGGGGCGCGGGACGGATGGACGAGACTCAGAAGCGGGGCCGCCGCATCATGATGAGCGACTCGGAGGTGGACGCCTTCCTGCGCGAGCAGCGGACGTGCCGGGTGGCGACGGTCTCCCCCGACGGGCGCCCGCACGTGGGCGCGCTGTGGTTCGCGTGGGACGGCCGCTCGCTGTGGCTGTACTCGATCACGCGCAGCCGGCGCTGGTCCGACCTGCGGGCGGACCCACGGATCTCGGTGGTCGTGGACGCGGGCGAGTCGTACGACGAGCTGCACGGTGTGGAACTGTCCGGGAGCGCCGTCTGCGTGGGCGAGGCCCCGCGCACCGGCGAGCCCTGCCCCGAACTGGCCGAGGCCGAACGGATCTTCCCGGTCAAGAACTTCGGCATCGAGGAGATGCCGCACGACGGCCGGCACGCCTGGATCCGCCTGACGCCGGAGTCGGTGGTCTCCTGGGACTTCCGCAAGCTGTAGCGCACGGGCGCGAGAGCGCGGGGCGGTCCGTACGGGCGGTCAGCGGAGCGCCGCGGCCGCCTGCTGCAGGCTGTCGACCGCGGCCCGGATGGAGGGCCGCCGGTCGGCGTCCGCCCGCCAGACGGCGTACACGTGGCGGCGTACGCTGTCGCAGACCGGCAGGAGCCGCACCCCCGGGGGCACCGGACCGCGGCCCAGCTTCGGCGCCACGCACACGCCGAGCCCGGCCTCCACGAAGGCCAGCTGGGTGTGGTGCTCCTCGGCGATGTGGGCGATGCGGGGCTCGATGCCCGTGCCGCGCAGAGTGAAGACCAGCCACTCGTGGCAGAACTGCCCCTCGTTCCAGGAGATCCAGTCGTCGTCGCCGAATTCGGCGAGGGAGATTCCGGAACGCCCGGTGCTCGCGGTCCGGTCGGCCAGCCGGTGGCCGGCCGGGACCGCGATGTCGACGGTGTCGTCCAGCAGGTGGGTCCGGGTGAGCTCGGCGGGCACCGGCATGCGTTTGTTGTGCCAGTCGATCGCCAGCGCCAGGTCGAGGTCCCCCCGCACGACGGCCGCCATGCTCTCCTCCGGCTCCTGCTCGCGCACCCGCACGCGCAGCTCCGGATGGTCGGCGCGCAGCCCGGCGAGGGCCTGCGGCAGGAGCCCGCGCATGGCGGTCGGGAAGGCACCGATCCGCAACTCGCCCACGGCGCAGCCCCGCTGGGCCTCGACGTCGGCCTGGGCGAGCTCCACCTGGGAGATGATCCGGGCCGCGTGATCGGCGAGCAGCCGCCCGGCGTCGGTGAGCCGGACCCCGCGCCCGTTCCTCGCCAGCAACGGCTGACCGACCTCGCGTTCCAGCTTGGCCATCTGCTGGGACACGGCGGAAGTGGTGACGTGGAGGCCGTCGGCCGCGCCGCTGACCGAGCCGTGGCGGGCGAGGGCGTCGAGGGTGCGCAGGCGCTCCAGGTTCAACATGTAAGCAATACTACGGCGTCACCCAGAGAAACTCTCGCTTGTCCTACGAAGTTGATACGAGGACAGTGAGGGGCATGAGCGCACCGACCACCCCGGGAACGGCCCTCCCGGCCTCCGCCTCCCCCGCCACGACCGCCTCCCCCATGGCGGCTGCCACCGCACCGGCCCGGCCGGGTCGCGGCGGCCTCCTCGACTGGCGGATCCGGTTCGCGATCCTCTCGGTCGTCTGGGGCTTCAGCTTCCTCCTGATCAAGGTCGGAACGGAGGCCTACGCGCCCTTCCAGGTGGCACTGGGCCGGGTCCTGTTCGGCGCGCTCGCCCTCCTCACCGTGCTGCTGGTCCGAAGGGAGCCGCTCCCCCGGGGGCTGCGCACCTGGGGCCACCTGAGCGTGGCCGCGCTCCTGCTCAACACCGCCCCCTTCTCGCTCTTCGCGTACGCGGAGCTGAGCATCCCCTCCAGCCTGGCGGGCATCTGCAACGCCACCTCGCCGCTGTGGGGCATGGCGTTGTCGCTGGTCGCCCTGTCCGAGGACCGGCCGACCCGCCGCCGCTTCGCCGGACTGGGCCTGGGCTTCCTCGGCGTACTGACCGTGCTCGGCGCCTGGCAGGGCTTCTCCGGTGTCGATGCCAAGGGCACCGCCTTCGCCCTGCTGGCCTCCCTCTGCTACCCCATCGGCTGGATCTACGTCCGCCGCACGCTGGCCGGGACCCCGGGCTCGCCGGTGGCCCTGACCGGTGGCCAGCTCATGGTCTCCACGCTCCAGCTCGCGCTGGTCAGCGCCCTGTTCACCTCGACGCCGAGCTCGTTCCCCCTCTGGCCGACCCTGTCGGTGATCGCGCTGGGCGCCCTCGGCACGGGCATGGCGCTGCAGATGCAGTACGGGCTGGTGACGGAGGTCGGCCCGACCACCGCCCAGATGGTCACCTACTTCATTCCGGTCATCGCCACCACGGCGGGCGTTCTGGTCCTCGGCGAGCAGCTCCACTGGAACACCCCGGTCGGCGCTGCGATCGTGCTGGCCGGCGCGGCCCTCACCCAGACCCGCACTGGGGCCCGCAAGCCCGCTTGACCTGGCTTGATAGCTTCCGACCTCGAACTCGCCCGGCGCCGCCACGCCGCGTCCGGTCCTGTCACCGGGACAGGAGCGGGCGCGGCGGTGCGGCCGGGCCGGCCGGGCGCGACCGCACGAAGCGCGACCGCACGAGCCGGGAGCGGTCGAGGCGGTCGGCCCCGGCAGGGCCGCACGGACCGCAGGACCGCACGGACCGACCCGCCGGGGGCCTGGGCCGGGGCCCTGACCCGGCCACGAGGTCCGCCGCCCGCGGTCAGTCGTACCGCACCCCCGCCGCCCCGACGCTGACCGCCGCGGCCACCGCGTCGGCCAGGCCCGGCACCTCCTCGACCGCCAGTTGCGAGACCGTCAGCCGCACCCCCGGCCCCGCCTCGACGCGGAAGACGGCCCCGGGCGACACCGCCCATCCGGCGGCGAGCAGCCTGGTCACCACCACCGTCTCGTCGATCACCGGCACCCAGACGTTCATGCCGCTGCGCCCGTGCGCCGGGACGCCCCGCTCCCGCAGCGCCTCGACCAGCGCGTCCCGCCGCCGCGCGTACGAGCGGGCCACCGCCGCCGGGTCCACCGCCCCCGAGGTCCACAGCTCCACCACCGCGTACTGGATCAGGCGGCTCACCCAGCCCGGCCCGAGGCGCTGGCGCCCCCGCAGCCGGTCCAGCGTGACCTCGTCGCCGGTCAGCACCGCGAGCCGCAGGTCCGGCCCGTACGCCTTCGCCGTGGAGCGGACCAGCACCCAGTGCCCGGTGACCCCGCCCAGCGGGTGCAACGGCAGGTCGACGATCCCGTGCCCGTGGTCGTCCTCGATCAGCAGCACCTCGGGGTGCTGCGCCAGCAGGGCCCGCAGCTCACGGGCCCGCTCCGCGCCCACCGCCGCCCCGGTCGGGTTCTGCGCCCGCGCCGTCACGACCAGGGCCCGTGCCCCGTCGGCCAGCGCCCGGGCCACCGCCTCGACCCGCGGCCCGTCGTCGTCCACGGCCACCGGCAGCACGCGCAACCCGAGCGCCGGGACCAGGTCCAGCACCCCGCCCCACCCCGGGTCCTCCACGGCCACCGCGTCGCCCGCCCGCAGGTGGGCGACGAGCACCCGTTCGATCCCGTCCAGCGCGCCCGAGGTGACCGCCACCGGACCGGGCGGCACCCCGTCCGCGTCGAAGTCGGCGCGGGCCCGCCGGGCGAGCTCCGGTGCGACCGGACCGGCCCCGTAGAGGGTCGGCGCCTGCGCGTACCGCCGGGCGGCCACCGCCAGCGGCCCGTCGAGCGACGGGAGCAGCGACACGTCCGGATTGCCCTCGGCGAGGTCCCGTACGCCCGCCGGCACCACCATCCGCAGCGCGTCCCGCGGCGTGCTCGACGGGCGGGACCGCACCCGGCTGCCGCGCCGCCCGTCGGTTTCGATGACCCCACGCTCGCGCAGGGTCCGGTAGGCGGCGGCCACGGTATTGGGATTCACCCCGAGATCGCCGGCCAACTCCCGCATGGGCGGGAGCAGCGAGCCGGGCGGGAGCGCGCCCGAAGCCACGCCCGCCTCCACCCCGGCGGCGATATCCGCTGCGCGTCGTCCTGTGATCCGATAGTCTCCTAGCACAAACCACAGTATGCACTAGCGCAATGGAGTCCGCATCATGGCCGCCACGCCTCCTGCCACGGAAACGCCCGGGACGACGGAAGGGACCGAGAGGCCCGCGTCGACCGGAAGCTACGAGCCCACCCCCCTCACCGTCCCCAGCCGCTCCCGCGACCGGGCGCGCTACGACCGCGAGACGGTGCACTCGATACTCGACGCGGCCTACATCTGCCACCTCGGCTTCGTCCGCGACGGCGCGCCCGTCGTCCTGCCCACGCTGTTCGCCCGGGTCGGCGAATCGCTCTACATGCACGGCTCCACCGGCTCCCGCCCGCTGCTCGCGGCCGGCCGCACCGACCCTGGACTGGCCGTCTGCGTGACAGTGACCCACGTAGACGGACTGGTGCTGGCCCGATCGGCCTTCCACCACTCCCTCAACTACCGCTCGGTGGTCGTGCACGGCACCGCCCACCAGGTCACCGACGAGGCCGAGTGCCGGACGGCCCTGGACGCGATGGTCGAGTCCGTCGCCCCGGGCCGATCCGCCGATATCCGGCCCGCGAACGCCAAGGAGCTCGCCGCCACCGCGGTGATCCGGGTGGACCTGACCGAGGTGTCCGCGAAGCTCCGTACCGGCCCGACCAGCGACGACGCCGAGGACCTGGACCTGCCCCACTGGGCGGGCGTGATCCCGGTGGCCCCGGCGTACGGAACCCCGGTGCCGGCCGCGGACCTGGCCCCCGGCATCGAACTCCCGGACTACCTCGCCGCGCTCTGAGGAGTCCGCCGGACGGGCGTGGGTACCGCGTCCACCGGCCGCCGCCGGGACTCCGCCGCGATCAGCGCGCCCACCGCCGTCAGCAGCAGTGCGGTCCCCAGCACCACGGCGCCGGTCAGCTCCTCCCCGAGGACCAGGACCGCGATCACCGCCGCGCTCACCGGCTCGATCAGCATGATCACCGAGACGGTCGCGGCCCGCACGGCGGCGGCCCCCGTGAAGTAGAGGACGTACGCAAGCGCCGTCGGCACGGTCGCCACGTACACCAGCAGCCACAGCACGCGGCCGAGATCGGCGGTGTGCGGCGACAGCCCCTCCACCGCGGCGAGCGGCAGCAGGCACACCGTGCCCACCGCGACCGACCACGCGGTGGTCACCAGCGGGTCCCCGCCGGCCCCGCGCTGCCCGAGCCACCGGGCCCGCAGGGTCATCCCCGCGTACCCGGCGGCCGACAGCAGCGCCCAGCCGACGCCGAGCGGCCGCACCTCGCCGCCGCCGCTGCCCAGCACGAGTACGGCCAGACCCGCCAGCGCGCCGACGACGGCGGCCGCGCCACCGAGGCCGAGCCGCTCACCCATCCAGTACCGGGCGCCCAGCGCGATGATCACGGGCCCGGCGCCGAGCGTGACCACCGTGCCCACGGCGAGACCGGTGTCGCGCACGGCGGCGAAGTAGGCGGCCTGGAACACGGTGAAGAGCAGCCCGGTCACGATCAGCGAACCCGCCGAGGGCCGCACCCGGGACAGGCGGCGACGGGACGGAAGGGATGCGCGGGACGCACGGGATCGGGACCGGGACCCGCGTACGGCGAGCACGGCGAGCAGCACCGCGAGCCCTCCCGCGCACCGCCAGAAGGACAGGGCGAGCGGGCCGAGGTCACTGGCCAGGAAGAGGAGGGAGGCAGCCGCTCCGGCGGTGCCCCAGGCGGCTCCGGCGACGACGAGGTACAGCAGACTGCGCCCGGCAGCGGGCGAATGGTTCGACACGAGATGTCTCCGCGCATGCGTGAAGGATGAAAGAAGCAGGTCATCGCTTCGCGGGCAGCACGGACCCGCCCGGGGGATCCCCGGGCCGGGTACCTGACGTGGTGGCGCCGCCCGCGCTAGGCGGCGGGAGGCGGAAGCACGGTCGAATGCATGAGCGCCACCCTAGGCCGTCGTCGTCTCGCGGTCCAACACGGCCGGGAGGACGTCGGCCGGCGGGTGCGGCCGGGAGGACTGGGCGATGAAGGCGCCGCCGAGCACCAGACCGCCGCCGACGATCTGCCAGGTCGAGAGGTGCTCGCCGAGCAGGATCCAGGCGAACACGGTGGCGACGACCGCCTCCAGGAACGCGACCACACCCGCGACCTGGGGCGAGAGCCTGCGCACCGAGACCACACCGGTCAGGTAGGCGAAGACCGTCGCGATCAGCACCACCCAGGCGAGCAGGAACGGGGCGGGCACCAGGGTGCCGCCCACGGAGGCCTGGCCGCCCAGAACCTGCCAGTCCATCTCCCACGGCCGGGCGATCACCGTCATCACCAGGGTGCCGACGAGCATGCCGTACGCGATCACCCCGAGCGGGTCGGGAGCGTCGTCCCCGTCCGCGCCCTGGTCGGCGAAGACGAAGTAGAAGGCCTGGCAGCAGGCGGCGGCGAGGCCGAAGAGCACGCCGAGCAGGTCCAGGCTCAGCCCGGCCCAGATCTCGACCACGCAGGCCAGGCCGACGACGGCCACGGCCGCGCCCGCGGCGGCCCCGCGGGTGACGGGCTTGCGCTGCACGAAGCGGATGTAGCCGAGGAGCAGCGCCGGGCCGAGGTACTCCAGCAGGAGGGCCACGCCGACCGGGATCCGGGACAGGGAGGCGAAGTAGAAGGCCTGCACACCCGCGACGGCAACCAGCCCGAAGCCGGCGAGCAGTGCGGGCCTGCGCAGGAGGAGACCACGGTGGCGCCAGGCCAGCGGGGACAGCACGAGCGCCGCCCCGGCCACCCTGAGCCAGACCATGTGGAGGGGATCCAGACCCGCTTCGATCAGCGGCTTCGCCGCCACTCCGGAACCACCGAACGCGAACGCCGAGACGAGGGCGAGGCCCAGTCCGGCATTTCTCCCTGACGCTTGCATCCGGCCATCATGACAGGGCCGGTCAGCACCGTCACGGGGGTGACACCTGTTGAGACGGAGCCGAGATCGGGGCCCGCCGACCCCCACCATTTCTGACAGGTCGTCAGTATTGAATGTTCCGCCCGCCGGGGCTACCTTCCGCCGCACGTACCCGACGAGAAGGGGTGGTCGCATGGCAGAAGTCACCGCGGAATCACGCATCGAGGCGTCCGCCGCGCAGCTCTGGTCCCAGCTGACGGACTGGGACGCATACGGGCAGTGGAGCATGACCCACACGAACTTCCCGAAGGGCGGACCGGACTCTCTCGCGGTCGGGGCCACCTTCGCCGAGAACATGAAGATGATGGGCTTCCCGGCCGAGGTCCTCTGGACCGTCTCGGAACTGGAGGACGAGCGCCTCTTCGCCATCACCGGCAAGGGGCCGATGGGCGTGGCCGTCCTCACCCGGTACACCCTGACCCCGGACGGCGGGGCCACCACGGTCCGCATCGACGGGGAGTTCACCGGGGCCGCCGTCTCCCTGATGGCGGGCAAGCTCAAGGACTCGGCCACGGCCGCGCTCAACGAGTCGCTGCGCAAGCTGGCCGGCCTGGTCGTCTGACCCACGCGCCCCTCGCGTCACGCACATGACGCACGTCGTACGCGAAGGCGCGCCCCGCGAGAGGAACTCGCGGGGCGCGCCGCTGCATGCCGGGCCGGCCGGGCTCAGTGCTCGTCGGCCAGGATCAGGTAGAGCTTCTTACGGGCGTCGTTGATGACCCCGAGCGCCTTCTCGCGCTGCTCGGGCGAGCCGGTCTTGAAGACCTGCCCGAAGGCTTCCATCAGGCCGACACCGGCCGTCCGGACCTCCTGCATCGCCTCGAAGTCGAAGCCGCGCCCGGCATCCGCCCAGGGGGCGTCCGGACCCGATTCGGCCTCGGTGCGGCCGGCGTCGGTGAGCGTGAACAGGTTCTTGCCACCCTCGCTCGCGCTGGTGATGAGCCCCTCGTCCTCGAGCAGCTGCAGGGTCGGGTACACCGACCCCGGGCTGGGCTTCCAGGCCCCGCCGCTGCGCTCGCCGATCTCCTGGATCATCTCGTAACCGTGCATCGGCCGGTCGGCGAGCAGCGCCAGGATCGAGGCGCGCACATCGCCGCGCCGGGCCCGGCCCCGCGGTCCCCCGCGTCCGCCGCGGCCACCGAAGGGACCCCCGCCGAACGGCGGTCCGAACGGGCCGAAGGCGGCGCGCCGCCCCTCGAAACCCTCCCGACGATCGGGCCCGCAGTGGTCGTGGCCCCGTCCGTGGTCATGCCCGTGCTCGTGTCCGTGCTGTCCGTGTGAACGCATGACTGCGCTCCTTTCGTCACGTTGTCGTTGCTTCATCGGTTGTCCGATGTCTCTACTATCGGAGAAGACTCGCGATGTGTCAACGATATATCGGAACACGTCGCCGACAGTCGAGCGGCGAGGGGATGCGCGTTGACTTGTCTCAGCGAAACGGGGGCACGTCTCAGCGAAGGCGCGGCGACGACGGCTCGTCTCAGCGAAGCTGGGCCACTGCCGGGCAGTCGTGATGCGAAAATCAGTCCGCAACTTGATCCACATCCGCGTCCCGGAGGTCCGCATGGACGTCGCCTCGCTGCTGCCGTTGACCACGTCCCGGTTATCGCTGCGTCTGTTCACTCCCGGCGACGCCGACGACCTGTACGCCTACCAGAGCCTGCCGAGCGTGGCGCGCTACTTGTACCGGCCGGCGCACACGCGTGAGCGCAGCGAGCAGGTTGCCGCCGAGCGCGCGGCGCAGACGGCCTGGCGCGCCGACGGGGACAAGCTGGCGCTCGCTGTCCGCCGACGCGATGAGCCCGGCGTCCTTGGAGAGGTAAGCCTCACTCTGGCCGATGCCCACGCCGCCCAGGCCGAGATCGGCTGGACTCTCGACCCAGGTCACCAGGGACACGGCTACGCGACCGAGGCGGCCGCGGCGCTGGCCGGGTTTGCCTTCGACACGCTGGGGGTGCACCGGCTCTACGCACGGCTGGATGTGGAGAACACCGGGTCTGTGCGGGTCTGCGAGCGCCTCGGGATGCGCCGGGAGGCGCACCTGGTCGAGAACGACCTCGACGGGGATCGCTGGGGCAGCGAGTTCATCTACGCGGCGCTGTCCGCGGATCTTGGCAGTCGATCAGGCGCTTGAGCCCGACGCTGCCTCCTGTTCGTGATCTTCCATAGGGGAGAACCCTGGTATGTCCGGTGGGGATGTTGAGGCCGGGCGGGGGCGAGGATGCTCGACGTAATCGGGAGGCGACGTCGGCGACGGATGGGGAACGCTTCGCCAGGTGATCGTGATGCAGCCTGTCCTGGAGATGAACACCCCCGATGGCTTTGACCTCTGGCCTACCGACGCGCAGTCGTCGCCTTCTTTGGTGGGGTGGCGGACCTCGACGCGACGGACCCGGCCGACCACCTGTTGGCAGTCCGAGGCAGCAGCCCTGGCCCGGCTCGTAGAGCTCTCCCGGGGCCCGGTCGCCGCGGCCTGCATCGTCGTCGGGTACGAAGGCGATCCGCTCGACCCCCTGTTCAGCCCCGCCCCCGACCGCCCCCGACGGCCCCCGACCGACCGGCCCATCCGGGCCCGTACCGGGGTCGGATGTCGGGTCGGCGGGTGGTCCGCGGCCGGCGGGCCGACGTCGAGCGGTCGAGGTTCGGTGGGATCGGTCGAAGTTCATTGAGACGGGTCAGCGCGTACGGGCCAGTGACCCCGGATTGGCCTTTGTCGATGATCAAGGAATCGCCCTAACGTCGGGTCATGCGCATCCGAATCGTCGACGCCTTCACCGACCGCCCCTTCCACGGGAACCCTGCCGGAGTCCTGATCCTCGACAGCGCGTTCCCCCCGGACGCCTGGCTCCAGCAGGTCGCCTGCGAGATGAACCTCTCCGAGACCGCCTTCGCCCACCCCCTGCCGGCCGGCGGGGACGCCGACTGGGCGCTGCGCTGGTTCACCCCGGCCGCCGAGGTCGACATGTGCGGCCACGCCACGCTGGCCACCGCGCATGTACTGGCCGCCAGTGGGCTCGCCACCGGACTGATCCGTTTCTCCGCGCGCTGCGGCATCCTCACCGCCGAGACGACCGAGGACGGCACCATCACCATGGACTTCCCCACGTCCTCACTGACCCCGGTGCCGGCTCCGGCCGCTGTGGACCACGCGCTCGGCGGGCCGCCGATCCTCTCCGTGCACGACACCGCGGACCACATCGGCGACCTGGTCGTCGAGCTGGCCGACGAGAAGACCGTCCGCGAGCTGCAGCCGGACCACGCCGCCCTGCGCGCCTTCGCCCGGCGCGGGGTGATCGTCACCGCGCCCGCCGAGGATCCCTCACTCGGGTACGACTTCGTCTCCCGCGGCTTCTTCCCGGCCTTCGGGATCGACGAGGACCCGGTCACCGGCAGCGCCCACACCGCGCTCGCCCCGTTCTGGGCGGAGCGGCTGGGCCGTACCGAGCTGACCGGCCTCCAGGGCGGCGCGCGGCGCGGTCTCGTACGGGTGACTCTGGCGGGCGACCGCACCCTGCTGACCGGCCGGGCCGTCACCGTGGTCGACGGCGAGCTCCTCGCGTCCCTGCCCGTGGAGCCCGGAGCCGGACGGGCGCAGTGACCCAGGGGGACAGACGCGGGCCGACCCCGCCCGGTCAGCCCGCGGACCTCCCGTCGCCCTTCGTGCGCGCCCTCGCCTCCGCCTTCGCACGTGCCGCGCTCCGCCGGCCCTCCTCGTGCTCCACCCAGGCGGCCGAGTCGATCCGCTTGCGATAGACCTGCGCGGGCTCCGCCGCGCCCAGGTGCACCGTCCACACCCACAGGACGGCCGACACCACGAAGAACAGGCCCGCGAGCCCCAGATAGGTGGCGATTTCCTCGGACTCGGAGGCGCCGTCCTCGTGCATGAACCCGGGTACGCCGGCGATGAGTGCGTTCACCCACCAGGCGAGCGCCCCGTTGAACAGGACGAGAGAGATCCAGTAGCCGACCCGCATGCTCCTCGCCGGGCCGCTCAGTTGCCCCAGCAGCAGGAGCCGCCGCAGCGAGACCGGCCCCGTCCGGTGGCGCCCGCCCGTGTCCTGCTTGGCCCGGCGCACCGACGCGTAGCACTCATCCAGCCAGCGCCCCGGGTCCGGCGCCGGGGCGTCGGTCGGCGCCAGTTGCTTGGCCTGGATCCAGCCGGTGAGGAACTGGATTTCCAGCTGGGCCTTCTCCAGTCGCCTGCGGTAGTGATGGTCGCTGCTGCGCGCCTCACGGCGGTCCCGGACGAGAAGGCTGATCCCGCCCACCAGGCCGGTGACCACCGGCACGAAGAACGGCGCGAACGGCACCAGGGTGTCCATAACAGCCACAGCGCGCGCCTCCTCGCTCCCCCTTCAGCGTCGCACTGCCCCCGGCGTTCGCCACCGCCCGGCTGTGCCGATCGGGTGGCACCCGCTCCGGGTCAGGGCGTCGGCAGCCAGCCCACCTTGCCCGCGAGCAGGGCGTACCCGCCGAAGGCCACGATGTCGAGCAGCGCGTGGGCGACGACGAGCGGTGCCACCCGGCCCCAGCGCCGGTAGGCGAGGACGAAGACGACGCCCATGACCACGTTGCCGATGAAGCCGCCGATGCCCTGGTAGAGGTGGTAGGAGCCGCGCAGGATGGAGCTGGCCAGCAGCGCGCTCATCGGCGACCAGCCCAGCTGGTCGAGCCGCCGCAGCAGGTAGGCCAGCACGATGACCTCCTCCACCACGGAGTTCTGCAGCGCGGAGAGGATCAGTACGGGGAACTTCCACCACACGTCGGGCAGCGCCTCCGGCACCACCGTGAGATTGAATCCGGCGGCCCGTGCTCCCAGGTAGAAGGCCAGCCCGGCGCTGCCGATGCCCGCCGCGACGAGCGCGCCCCGGCCCAGGTCCCACCAGGGCCGGGTGCGGTCGAAGCCCAGCACCCGCAACCCGGGCGCACCCTCGCGGGTCAGCAGGTGCGCCACCAGCAGCACGGGCACCAGGGCACTCGCGATGCCGAACAGCTGCCAAGCGAGGTCCAGCCAGGGCCGCCCCGGCGCGTACGAGCCGTTGAGCGTGGCCGCCTGGTCCTTGAGGCCGCCCGGCTTGGTGAGCGAGCCGAGGAAGCTGATCAGCGCGGAGACCCCGCTCGCCCCCAGCGACAGCGCGAGGACGAGCAGTGTCTCGGTACGCAGGAGACCCCGTCGCCCGTCCTCGCCCAGTCCCACGAACACCGGCTCCGGCTCCGCCCGCACGCCCGACTCCGTCCTGCGATCCCATTGCGACCACCCCATACTGCCTCCTCGGGGAGCCGGGAGGATCACCGTGGGGGGCGTCACCGGGCAGCACAGGACGTCGCCGGACACGGCCGGGCACCCCGCCGGGCACCCCGCCGGGCACCCCGCCGGGCACCCCGCCGGGCACGCGGCGGGTGTCCGGCGGGGTGCTCCCGCGCGGATCAACGCACGACCGGCACCGGGGCGGCCACCTCCTCCGTCAGCCCCACCGGCCAGGTGTGCACGGGGTCGCCCTTGTGCATCAGCTCGGTGTACCTGCGGGTCGTCGCGGCCAGCGCCTCGTCGCGCTCCAGCCCGCCGGCGAGCGCCCGATGGTAGGTGTCCACCTGCCAGGTCGCCCCGTTGACCCGGCGCCGGCAGCGCTCCTCGATGATGCCGAGGTAGTGGTCCCGGTCCGCGGGCTCGATGCCCCAGGCGTCCAGCCCCGCCGCCGCCATCGGCAGCAGCTCGTCCAGGACCAGCCGCACGGCGGGCACGCTCGCCAGTCCCCCGGGCCGGCCCCGGCGCGGCCACCGCAGCCGCGCGTCGATCCCGTACCGGCAGGCCGCGTCGAAGTTCGCCTCCGCCTCGGCGAAGGGCAGCCGGGTCCACACCGGGCGCGGTTCGTCGGCGAGGGTGCGTACGAGCCCGTAGTAGAAGGCGGCGTTGGCGACGACGTCGGCGACCGTCGGCCCGGCCGGCAGCACCCGGTTCTCCACGCGCAGGTGCGGCACCCCGTCGGCGACCCCGTAGACGGGCCGGTTCCACCGGTAGACCGTGCCGTTGTGCAGGACCAGCTCCTGCAGGGCCGGTACCCCGCCCTCGGCGAGCACCCGCAGCGGCTCCTCCTCGTCGCATATCGGCAACAGGGCGGGGAAGTAGCGGACGTTCTCGGCGAAGAGCTCGTACGCCGAGTCCACCCACCGCTCCCCGAACCAGGTGCGCGGTCGTACTCCCTGCGCCTGGAGTTCGGGCGGCCGGGTGTCGGTGGCCTGTGTGAACAGCGGCGGCCGCGACTCCCGCCACAGCTCGCGCCCGAACAGGAAGGGCGAGTTGGCACCGACGGCTATCTGCGCGGCGGCCACCACCTGCGCCGCGTTCCACACCGCCGAGAACCGGGCCGGGGTCACCTGCAAGTGCAGCTGTACGGAGGTGCAGGCGGCCTCGGGCACGATCGACCCGGAGGTCCAGATCAGCCGTTCGACGCCGTCGATGTCGAGCGTGAAGTCCTCCCCGCGCATCATCAGGATCTGCTCGTTGAGCAGCGAGTAGCGGTCCACTGCCGAAAGGTTCGCGGTGACCAGGTCCGCGCGGGAGATCGTCGGCAGAATGCCGATCATCACCACTCCGGCGTCGATCTCCGCGGCCTGCCGGTGGGCATAGCCGAGCCCGGCGCTGAGTTCCTCGGCGAGCTGGTCGAATACCCGGCCGCCGAGCCGGTGCGGAAGGACGTTCACCTCCAGATTGAACATTCCCAGTTCGGTCTGGAAATCCGGGCTCGCAATGCGCTCCAGCACCTGGGCATTCACCATTCTCGGCAACCCGTCGGCACCCGCGAGATTCAGCTCGATCTCCAGTCCCATCATGTTCTTCGGGCGATCGAACCTCTTCTCCGCCAGGAGCCGCTCCAGTCCCTCCAGACACTCGTGGAGCTTCCTTCGATACCGCTGCCGATCGGACAGGTCGAATCCGCCTGCCACGACCTTCTCCCCCATCGAAGCGTCCCTCCTCGAGTGGGCCTGGCCCGTGACGCCCAGGCGCGCGTTACGGTCGATGATGCCCCGGCAGCATGATCCATAACGCGCCGGGGGCGTGCGTGGCGAGGAGCGCGCGCCGGTTTGGCCGAAGGGCGCTTCGGCACATTCACCTGGCAAGTCGCTTCATGCAAATTCCGCTCCGACTTTGCCTTGTTCGGATAACCGACGCTTTCCAGCCGAGCCCCCGTCCGGTAACCTCCGAGGTCAGCGCGACATGTTCGCGCACATCCGGCATGAACGCCATGTCAGCGGGTCCGGTAGTCGCCTTGTCGGCAATAGGCGGGACAGCTAGCCGAAACACTGCGTGAACACATGTCGTATAAACTCCGCAAACGAGGCAGAGAGTTGGCGCGCGGCCATTGCCCCTCGGCCCCCCTCTGGCCCCAGAATGCGAGTCCGCACCTGCCCCCGTTCCACCGGTCTCCCAAGTGAGAGGCGACCCACCATGCCGCTGCATGTCCCTCCGGCTCCCGCGCCCGCCCTGCGCAGCGTCCTCGCGGCACTCGGTTCCCCCACCGCCGTCCACGAGGCGCACACCCCGGCCCTGCGCGCGATCCAGGGGCCGCTGACCGCCGAACTCCCCCTGCCGGTGCACGTCCTCGACCGGCTGGGCATGTCCAACCTCGCGGCCGGCGGCAGGCCGCCCCGCACGCGGCTCACCGGCTGGCGGTTCCTGATCCGCAGCGGGGACCGCTACGTCGCGGCGGCCGATACCCGGCTGACCCCCGACGGCTGGGTCTTCTCCCATTTCTTCGAAGGACCCTACGTCGCCGCCACCGAACGCGCCCTGCGCCAGGCGGAGTCCCTCACCACCGGCTACCAGCCGCGCCTGCTGTCGGTGCCGGAGCTCTACATGCTGACCCTGTGGCTGCACGGGGCGGTGGGCGCGAACGCCGCCGCCGGGCTGCCGGCCGGCGAGGACCTGCTGGTGCCGCTCGCCCCGGCCCCGCCCGGCATCGCCCCGTACCGACCGCATCCGGTCTCCGAGCTGCTGCCCGTACTGACCCGCCGGCTGACCCCGGCGACGGCGCCGACCCCTCCCACCCTGGCGGCGCCTGCGGCCTGACCCGAATCACCCATTCGGCCTAGTCCGCCCGGGCCACTCGCGAACCATCCGAAATGACAGGGGAGTTGGCCTGAACCGCCCGCACGAGTGATGCGTCATCAATCTGTGAGGACAGCTGCCGGGAAATCCCTGCGAAGCGGCTGTCATGGGGGAACACTGATGACACGCTCCCCGCGGGTGCGGGGATGACCCAGGGGGACGGCCATGAACCACGCATCGAGCCGTAGCACACAGACCACACCGCAGCGAAAGAACGCATCCATGTGCCAGCACCAGCCAGCCTGCCCGTCAGCCGAATCCGCCGACCGGGAGGCAGCTCGCCCGGTGGCCAACCACCCGGAGCAGGGCTGGAGCCTGCTGTGCAATGGCGTCCTGCTCTTCGAGGACACCGGCGAACTCCTGCCGGACGGCCAGATCATCGCCCCGCACCGACCGCTCGCGGCGGCGTAGCGATCGGGCGGCCGGCCGACGCGGCAACGACGAAGGGGCCGGTCCGGGAGAAATCTCCCGGACCGGCCCCTTGTTCATGTCAGGCGTCGTACTCGTCCAGCGGCGGGCAGGAACACACCAGGTTCCGGTCGCCGAACGCACCGTCGATGCGGCGCACCGGCGGCCAGTACTTCTCGGCGGCCGTGACCCCGGCCGGGAAGACGGCCTCGTCGCGGGTGTACGCGTGGTTCCACTCGCCGCCCAGCGCCGCCGCGGTGTGCGGGGAGTTCGCGAGCGGGTTGTCGTCCGCCGGCCACTCGCCGCCCGCGACCCGCTCGATCTCGCCGCGGATGGCGATCATCGCGTCGCAGAAGCGGTCGATCTCGGCGAGGTCCTCGGACTCCGTCGGCTCGATCATCAGCGTGCCGGCGACCGGGAAGGACATGGTCGGCGCGTGGAAGCCGTAGTCGATCAGACGCTTGGCGATGTCGTCGACGCTCACGCCCGTGGACTTCGACAGCGGCCGCAGGTCGATGATGCATTCGTGAGCGACCAGGTTGCCCGGGCCGGTGTAGAGCACCGGGTAGTGCGGCTCCAGGCGCTTGGCGATGTAGTTGGCGCCGAGCACGGCCACCTGGGTGGCGCGCTTGAGGCCTTCGCCGCCCATCAGGCGCACGTACGACCAGGAGATGGGCAGGATGCCCGCCGAGCCCCACGGAGCGGCCGAGATCGGACCGACGCCCGTCGCCGGGCCGGCGGCCGGCTGGAGCGGGTGGTTCGGCAGGTACGGGGCCAGGTGCTCCCGGACACCGACCGGGCCGACGCCCGGACCGCCGCCGCCGTGCGGGATGCAGAAGGTCTTGTGCAGGTTCAGGTGCGAGACGTCGCCGCCGAAGTGACCCGGCTTGGCGAGGCCCACCAGGGCGTTCAGGTTGGCGCCGTCGACGTAGACCTGGCCGCCGGCCTCGTGCACCTGGGCGCAGATGTCGGCGACGTGCTCCTCGAACACACCGTGCGTGGAGGGGTACGTGATCATGAGCACGGCGAGCTCGTCGCGGTGCTGCTCGATCTTGGCGCGCAGGTCGGCCGCGTCCACCTCGCCGTCGTCGGCGGTCTTGACGACGACGACCTTCATACCGGCCATCACGGCGCTCGCGGCGTTGGTGCCGTGCGCGGAGGACGGGATCAGGCAGACGGTGCGCTGCTCGTCGCCATGGGCGCGGTGGTAGGCGCGGACGGCCAGCAGGCCGGCGAGCTCGCCCTGGGAGCCGGCGTTGGGCTGGATGGAGACCTTGTCGTAGCCGGTCACCTCGCAGAGACGTTCCTCCAGCTCGGTGATGAGCGTGAGGTAGCCCTCGGCCTGCTCCACTGGGGCGAAGGGGTGCAGCTGACCGAACTCGGGCCAGGTCACCGGCTCCATCTCGGTCGTCGCGTTGAGCTTCATGGTGCAGGAGCCCAGCGGGATCATGCCGCGGTCCAGCGCGTAGTCCTTGTCCGAGAGCTTGCGCAGGTAGCGCAGCATCGCGGTCTCGGAGCGGTGCTGGTGGAAGACCGGGTGCGTCAGGTACGCGTCCGAGCGCAGCAGGCCCTCGGGCAGCGTGTCGGCGGCGGTCGCGTCGAGGGCCGTAATGTCTGCGGCGTCCCCGCTCACGCCGAAGGCGGCCCAGACGGCCTCGATGTCGGCGCGCAGGGTGGTCTCGTCGCAGGCGACGGAGACGAGGTCGGCGTCCACCTGGAACAGGTTGACCCCGCCCTCGCGGGCGGCGGCGACGACCTCGGCCGCGCGGCCCGGGACGCGGGCGGTGATCGTGTCGAAGTACGAGCCGTGCACGATCTCGACCCCGCCGGCCGTCAGGCCCGCGGCGAGCAGGACGGCGTAGCGGTGGGTGCGGCTCGCGATCGTCCGCAGGCCGTCCGGGCCGTGGTAGACGGCGTACATGCCGGCCATGACGGCGAGCAGCACCTGTGCGGTACAGATGTTGCTGGTGGCCTTCTCGCGGCGGATGTGCTGCTCACGGGTCTGCAGCGCCAGGCGGTACGCCTTGTTGCCGTCCGCGTCCACGGAGACGCCGACGAGGCGGCCGGGCAGCGAGCGGGCGTGCTTGTCCTGGACGGCCATGTAGCCGGCGTGCGGTCCGCCGAAGCCCATCGGGACGCCGAAGCGCTGGGTGGTGCCGACGGCGATGTCCGCGCCCAGGGCGCCCGGGGAGGTCAGCAGGGTCAGGGCGAGCAGGTCCGCGGAGACGGCGACGATCGCGCCGAGGCCGTGCGCCTGGTCGATGACCGGCTTGATGTCCCGTACGGCACCGGAGGCGCCCGGGTACTGGACCAGCACGCCGTAGACGCCGCGCTGGGCGACCTCGGCCGGGATGCCGTCGGACAGGTCGGCGACGACGATCTCGATGCCGATCGGCTCGGCGCGGGTCTCGATGACGGCGATGGTCTGCGGCAGGGCGTCGGCGTCGACCAGGAAGATGTTGCCCTTGGCCTTGCCCACGCGGCGGGCCAGCGTCATGGCCTCGGCGGCCGCGGTGCCCTCGTCGAGCAGCGAGGCGCCCGAGGTCGGCAGCCCGGTCAGGTCGGCGACGACCGTCTGGAAGTTCAGGAGCGCTTCCAGGCGGCCCTGCGAGATCTCCGGCTGGTACGGCGTGTACGCCGTGTACCAGGCCGGGTTCTCCATGACGTTGCGCAGGATCACCGGCGGCGTGAAGGTGCCGTAGTAGCCGAGGCCGATCATCGGGGAGAGGACCTGGTTGCGGTCGGCGAGCGAGCGCAGCTCGGCCAGTACCTCGGCCTCGGTGCGCGCCTCGGGCAGGTTGAGGCCCTCGGCGGTCTTGATCACATCCGGGACCGCGGCAGCGGTCAGTTCGTCCAGGGAGCCGTAGCCCACCTGGGCGAGCATCTTCGCCTGCGCCTCGGCATCCGGGCCGATGTGGCGCTGTTCGAAGGGGATGCCTCGCTCCAGCTGGGAGAGCGGAATGCGGTTGGCGGTCATGTACGGAGGCCTCCTGGTCGTATGACCTGCGAGGGGCACCACGGCGCGGGCACCCGGACGGCCTCCCCCTCTGTCATCTGCACCTGAGAGTTTCACCGGAGTCGCGGGGGTCGCCCGAGCTCTCCGGCTTTCACCGTCGGTGAGGAGTGGGACCGGCACTGCGCACCCGGTACCCGCTCCTGCTTTCCAGAGTGGCCTCGTCCGTGCGGTACGTATGCCTGAGAGATTCCGGGGAGGATTTGCTCCTTCGGCGCCTCCGTCTCGTTCACTCGGAGGACTCTCCCGCACAGGGTCGACAGCCGTTCACCAGCGTACCAGCGAGGTTCCGGCCCCTCCTCGAGTGGCCTCTGCTGCGGATATGCACTTCTGTAGTCATTACGGAGCAGTTGCGACCTTTTGGAGGGACCGTGCAGACCGACATCGATCCGCGCAGCCTGATCGGCCGCAAGGCGTTCGACCGCAATGGCACCAAGATCGGCACCATCGACGAGGTCTACCTCGACGATGCCACAGGTGTGCCCGAATGGGCCGCGGTCCGCACAGGGCTCTTCAGCCGGGACGCCTTCGTCCCGCTGGAACCGAGCGAGCTGGTCGGCGACACCCTCCGGGTGCCCTTCGAACGCGCTCTCATCAGGGACGCCCCGGATTTCGGCGTCGGCCGCCACCTCTCCCCCGAACAGGAGCTGCAGCTCTACCACCACTACGGCCTGGACACGACCCTCCCGTCGGACTTCCACCGCGACTTCGGCCACCTGGCGGGCGACGAGAGCTAGGGCCTACGGCCCCTCCCCCACCAGCGGCAGCGGATCGGACGGCTCCAGTTCGGGGTCGTCCACCCGGAAGGTCCGCACCCGGCCGGGCTCCGATCCGGGCTGCTCGAACCGTACGGTCACCCGCCCGACCCCGCTGCCCTGTACCCATCCGGGCCCGTACACGGCATGCCGTACGTCGCTCCCTGCCGTCCAGCGCCGCTCGGGCGACGGCTCCGGCTCCCCAGGCGTCTCCAAGGCCTCATGGGCCCCGGTGGTGCCCTCGGCCCCCGCCTCGGGGGTACCGGCCGCCACGGCTTCCGCTCCGGACCCGGCCGCACCCTCCGCCGCGTCCGCCCCGGCCGCACCCTCCGCCCCGTCCGCCCTGTCCGCCCCGTCCGCACCCTCCGCCCTGTCCGCCCCGTCCGGCTCAGCGGCGAGCGACTGCGCGAACAGGTCCTCCTGCGTGTAGTCCGCGAGCCCCGTCACCCCGACCCCCAGCAGCCGCACGCCACCCGTGGTATCCACACCCTCCAGGAGCCGCGCCGCGGCCTCCCGCACCACCGCCGGGTCGTCCGTGGGCCCGCGCAGCGTCTCGGACCGCGTCAGCGTGGAGAAGTCGTACCGCCTCACCTTGAGCACGATCGTGCGCCCCGAGTGCCCGGAGCCCCGCAGCCGCCGCACACACCGGTCGGCGAGCCGCTGCACCTCGCCGCGGATCCGTACCCGGTCGTGCAGGTCCACGTCGAAGGTGTCCTCGACCGACACCGACTTCGCGTCCCGCTCCGCGACCACCGGCCGGTCGTCCAGCCCCAGCGCCATCCGGTACAGCCCGGCACCGGCCGAGCGGCCGACCATCCGGACGAGCTCGTCCTCCCCGGCCTCCACCAGCTCCCCCACCAGGGTGATCCCGGCCCGGCGCAGGTGCTCGCCCGTGGCCGGCCCCACCCCGGGCAGGGTCCGTACGGACATCGGTGCGAGCAGCTCTCGCTCCGTCCCCGGCTCGATCAGTAGCAGCCCGGCCGGCTTGGCCTCCTCGGAGGCAACCTTGGCCAGCATCTTCGACCCGGCCAACCCCACCGACCCGCTGAGCCCCGTGGCGGCCCGGATATCGGCCCGCAGCCGCTCCCCCGTCTCCCGGGCGGTCCGCGCGTCGAAGGCGACTCCGCCCGCCTCCAGGTCCACGAAGGCTTCGTCCAGGCTCAGCGGCTCCACCAGCGGCGACAGCTCCCGCAGCATGGCCATCACGACATCGCTGACCTGCCGGTAGAGGCTGAAGCGAGGAATGAGGCACGCGCCGTTCGGGCACAGCCGCCTCGCCTGACCCATCGGCATCGCCGAGTGCACACCGAATCGCCTCGCCTCGTACGAGGCGGTGGCGACGACCCCGCGCGGTCCGAGCCCCCCGACGATGACGGCCTTCCCCCGCAGGCTCGGCTTCGACGCCTGCTCGACGGAGGCGTAGAAGGCATCCATGTCCAGATGCAGGATGGTCGGCGCGGCTCTCACAGCCCGATGTTGCCCTACGCCACTGACAACGCTCGGGCTCGGCTCAGACGGCCCGGTTGCGGCGGGCGGCGAGCTCGTCCGTCGGGTTGTGCCGCACCAGGGTCTCCCCGGTGTCCACACGCTCGCCGTGCAGCTGGGCCAGCGCGCTCTCGACGTCGCGCCAGACCACGCCCACGGCGATGCCGAAGACGCCCTGCCCGCCCTGGAGCAGGCTGACGACCTGATCCGGCGAGGTGCACTCGTACACGGTGGCGCCGTCGCTCATCAGCGTCATCCGTTCGAGGTCCGAGAGCTCGCGGTCCTGCAGGTGCTGCACCGCCGTGCGGATGTTCTGCAGCGCCACACCGGTGTCCAGGAACCGCTTCACGATCTTGAGGACCACGACGTCGCGGAAGCTGTAGAGACGCTGCGCGCCCGATCCGTGCGCGGCCCGCACACTGGGCTCCACCAGCCCGGTGCGTGCCCAGTAGTCGAGCTGCCGGTACGTGATGCCGGCCGCGGCGCACGCCGTCGGCCCGCGGTATCCGATCTGCTCGGGCTCCGGGTCGCCGCCCACCGGTCCGACCGGTGTCGACTCCGGCTGACGGCGCGCGGTGCCGACCGCACCGCCGTGCAGCGGGTACGCCCGAGCCTCACTCCGTGCGGGGGTGCCCCCGGTCGTACCGTCGCCCGTGATCCTCACGCCGACCCTCCGTCCTTGACCTGCCCACCTTGAAGGTAGGCAGTCACCAGGGGTGCGTCAACGATCGCCACACTCGGCACGCCGAGTGATAATCACCCTGAGAGTGGTTTCCCGTATCCCTTTGCGGGGAAAGGCTAGTCGAATGGGCTCAGGTTCCCCGAGGACGACGCGGCCAGGACCTCACTGCGGGCCGGTGCCGAAGTCCTCCGGCGAGATCTGGTCGAGGAACTCGCGGAACTTCTCCACCTCGTCCTCCTGCTCGTCCGGAATGGCGATTCCGGCGTCGTTCAGCACGCCGTCACTGCCGTAGATCGGCGTCCCCGTCCGCAGGGCGAGGGCTATGGCGTCCGAAGGCCGCGCACTCACCTCGACCCCGCTGGCGAAGACGAGCTCCGCGTAGAAGACGCCCTCCCGCAGATCCGTGATGCGGACCTCGGTGAGCTCCTCGCCGATCGCCTCCAGCACGTCCTTGAACAGGTCGTGCGTCAGCGGTCGGGCAGGGGCCATCCCCTGCTGCGCGAAGGCAATGGCGGTCGCCTCCCCTGGACCGATCCAGATGGGGAGGTACCGATCGCCTCCCACTTCACGCAGGAGCACGATCGGTTGGTTGGAGGGCATTTCCACCCGGACACCCACAACGTCGAGCTCGTTCACACAGCAACCCTAGGACCTGCTCGGCAGGTTTGGGTAGTCGGGCCCCCCACCTCAGGGCAGCCGGACCCCGAGAGCGGTCTGTACGAGCGCCTCGTGGAGCCTTACGGAAAGCCCCGCGAGCTCCTTCAGCGTGGCCTCCGCATGAGCCCTGGTCTGCGGGTTGCGGTGCCTGCGCAGCGGTGCCACGACCTGCTCGACCAGACCCGCCTCGCGGTCCGCCGCCGCCTTCATCGCCCGCAGGTGCCGCGGCTCCAGCCCGAAACGCCCCAGGTCGGCCACCAAGCGGGCCACCGTGACGGCCTCTGCGTCGAATCCGCCGTCCGCGCCCTCCCCGAGCAGCCCGTACGACTCCCACTCGACCAGCTGTACCTCGTCCACACCGGCGGCTTCGAGCAGCTCGGCGCGCCCCACCCGGGCCACGGTGGGCCGCTCGCGCCCCACTTCGCCGTAGACGGCCGCCGGCCCGGCGGGATCGGTGGAGTCCCCGTGCGCCGTGGGCCCCGGGATGCGGATCTGCTCACCGCGCGCGAGCGCGTCGAGCTGCTCCCGGATGACCTTCAGCGGCAGGTAGTGATCACGCTGGAGGCGCAGGATGCGGGCGAGGCGCTCCACGTCGTCGGTGCTGAACTTGCGGTATCCCGAAGGCGTGCGCCGCGGCTCGACGAGCCCCTCCGCCTCGAGGAAGCGGATCTTCGAGATGGTCACTTCGGGGAACTCGTCACGCAGCGTGGCGAGCACCGTGCCGATGCTCACCAGCCGCCCTGCCTGACCGGCGCTGCCGGCGGCGCCGTTTCGCGGAGCGCCGCCGGTCGGGGTACGCAGCATGGAACCTTCCCTCTGGGGGTAGCCCCGGACGGAGTCCGGAGGAGGGTCAGATGCCCCGCAGGCTCGCGTAGAAGACCAGCCGGTACTTGCCGATCTGCACCTCGTCGCCGTTGTTCAGGGCCACGGAGTCGATCGGTTCACGGTTCACGTACGTGCCGTTGAGGCTGCCGACATCGCCGACGGTGAAACCGCCGTCCTGACTCCTGCGGAATTCGACATGGCGCCGGGAGACGGTGACGTCGTCCAGGAAGATGTCGCTCTGCGGGTGGCGGCCGGCCGTGGTCAGCTCGCCGTCCAGCAGGAAACGGCTCCCGGAGTTGGGACCGCGCCGCACGATGAGCAGAGCGGAACCGGGGGGCAGCGCCTCCACCGCGGCCTGGGCCTCGGGGGACAGCGACGAGGACGACACGTGCGGCTGTCCCGACACCTCGGCCTCGTAGGCCTCCAGGCCCGAGATCGAGATGGTGGACGTGGTCTCCGAGGCGCGCTCCGGCGTCAGACCCGCCCGCAGCGGCGCGCCGCAGTTGGAGCAGAACCGACTGGCCGCATCGCTGCGGTGTCCGCACCTGCTGCAAATCTGCTCGGCCGACATGGACGGCTCCTCGCGCCGCGGCTGACCCGCGGATGCATTGGTGGCATACGGGTCGGGGGCAAACCCTCCACCCGCACTTGAGGTTGATGGTTCACCGAAACCTATGCGTCCGGTACCGGCAGGGTCAACAGCCGACGCGCCGGGGGCACCCGGAACATCGCCCGGACCTGCGACCTCGTCGCGGAAGAGCGGCCGGTCGCCCTGTCCTTCCACGTCCCCGTGCCCGGCGCGGTGCCGTGCCGCGCCGCCTTCCTCGCGGTTCTTCTTGCCGAACAACTTCTCAAACAACTTCACGGGCGATTCCCCTTGACCGAAATAGACCCGCCCGTGGGGCAGGACGAACTCCGAATGCCGACACCTGCCGACCCGGACATTCTCACAACGTCCGTAACCACCAGACAGTTTCCACCACGCACCGCGACTTCGGTGCGTCGACCCCCCGCAGGCATCCACCCGCGTGAGCCGCTCCACTCTTCACCGCTCATCATCACGATGACGACCGAGCGTAGTCAGGCTGCTTCGCAGCCCGCAAGGCATCCACAACGATCTTCGCCGACCGTGTGACGGCGACGGTGGCCTGCTCCTTCTCCAGCGTCTGGACGACTCCGCCGGGAATGTTCAGCGCGGGCTCCAGATCCTGCGGCTTGCCGATCACCCTGAACTCATAGGGCTGTGTGATCTTCTTACCGTCGATGGCGACCCCGCCGTTCTCGTCCGAGAAGTACGAGCCGGCCACGATGCGCACCCCGTTGATCTGGATCGCCTCGGCCCCGGCCGCCCGCAGCTCCTGAAGGGTGTCCAGCAGCTGGTCGGACTCCACCTGGCCCGTGGGATCCGCGATCTTCAGAGTGATCCCCGGCCCCTGCGCTGCCACGGTACCGGCCAGGATGCCGAGTTGGCGCTCCTTCTCCACGGTCTGCTTGCGGGCCTCCTCGGCCTGGTTGGAGCTGCTCTCCAGCTCCCGGCGCTGGTCCTCCAGCCGCTGCTTCTCGTCCTCCAGGCGCTTGGTCCGCCCGTCGAGCTCGTCGAGGATCCGTACGAGGTCCTCCTGACGGGCCCCGCGCAGCGCGCTGGAGTCGCTGTTGGACCGGACCTGGATCGCCAGACCGAGGCCCAGGACGAACAGCAGCAACGCGACGATCAGTTGGGCGCGGCTCACCCGCAGCGGCCACAGCCCCGCCGCCAGCCGCTGCCGGCCGGTCTCCTCGGGCTGCGCCGGCGGCGCGTCCTTCGGGGCCTCCACGGGCTCCGGCGCAGGCGGGGGCGCAGGGGACTGCCGGGGCTCGGGGGACTGCGGCGGCTGTGCGGGCTGCGAGGGCTGCGGCGACGCGCCCGCCGCTCCCGGCTCCTCGGGGCTGTCGTTCGTACTCATCGGCCTCACGCCCGGAACACGTGCCGGCGGATGGCCGCGGCGTTGGAGAAGATGCGGATGCCGAGGACGACGACCACACCCGTGGAGAGCTGCGAGCCGACCCCGAGCTTGTCGCCGAGGAAGACGATCAGCGCGGCCACGACCACGTTCGACAGGAACGACACCACGAAGACCTTGTCCACGAAGATGCCGTCCAGCATCGCGCGGAGACCGCCGAACACCGCGTCCAGCGCCGCCACCACGGCGATCGGCAGATAAGGCTCCACCACGGCCGGTACTTCGGGCCGGACCAGAAGTCCGACCACCACTCCGGCCAAGAGGCCCAGTACCGCGATCACGATGCACCCTTCTGCTGCTCTGCTGGTGTAGCTGTACGTACGGTCAGGCTCGACGCTGCCGGCAACCGCAGGTCGTCGGCCGGGGACAGGCTGTAACGGATTCCGTAGCTCTCCTGCAGCACGTGCAGGTACTGTCCGTCCGCCGAGTCCTGGAAGGCCGTCCCGAGCCGCTTCTTGTCCCCCACCGCCAGCACCTCGTACGGCGGCACCAGCGGCCTGTTGTCGACCAGTATCGCGTCACCCGCGGCCCTGATCGCCGACAGTTCCGTCAGCCGCTGGCCGTTGATGGAGATCGCTTCCGCCCCGGACTGCCACAGCCCGTTGACGATCTTCTGCATGTCACGGTCACGCAGTCGTCCGGTGTCCGAGAAGCCGGAGCTCTCACGCGGCTTTCCGCCGCCGCCCGAGGACGCGCCCTTCGCGTCGTCCACCACCAGCTTGACCCCGGGCCCGCGGACCTCCGTGGCACCCGCCAGCAGCGCCACGAGCTCGCCCTGGCCACCGCCGGGCTGCTTCAGCGCCGCACGCTGGCGCGCCGCCACGTCGGTCCGCAGCCGGTCGATGTCACGCTCCAGGCCGTGCGTGCGGTCGTCGGCCCGCTCCACCCGGTCGATCAGTTCCTGACGCTCCTTGGCCAGCACCGGAGCGGCTATCCGCGCTTCGGCCGCGCCGAGCGTGACGACCATGGCGGTGACGACGAGCCCGGCCGCGAGCCCCAGTTTGGCCTTGAGGGTGCGCGGCAGACCCGCCTTGCCCTCTGCCTCGCGCCGGGCCGAGGCCTCCGCGTAGCCCTCGTCGAGACTGTGGTCCATCACGTGCGTCAGCAGCGACATGGAAGCGTCCGGGCGCGCGGGCGCCGGAGACGCCGGAGTCCGGTTGTGGGGCGGCTGCGACATGCCGCACATCGTCGCATGTCGGCACCGCACACACCCAATGCGTCCATCCGGTGGGCCGGGACCGTGCTACCGCCCCGGCCCACCGGACTTCCGCCCTACATCATCGCCCGCCGGGGGTCACTGCCCGGCGCTGTCCACCACGGCCGCCCATTCGTCGAGCAGCGCCTGCGCGGAGGCGTCGTCGGGGCCCTCCGCCCACAGGTGCGTGACCGCTTCCGCCGGATCCGGCAGGACCAGCGCCCACCGTCCGTCGGCCTCGACCACGCGCACCCCGTCGGTGGTGTCCACCTGCCGGTCGCCGGCCACCTCCACGACCCGCCGCATGACGAGCCCCTTCACCGCCCACGGCGTCGGAACGTCCCGACGCAGGACATGGGCCCGCGGAATCCGGGCGTCGATCTGGCTCAGCGTGAGCTGCGTGCGCGCCACCAGGCCGAGCAGCTGCACGAAGGCGGCCGACCCGTCGAAGACGCTACTGAACTCCGGAACGATGAAACCGCCCCGGCCGTCCCCGCCGAAGATGGTGTTCTCCGCCCGCCCCACGCGGGTCAGGTCGTCGGGCGACGTCGTCGTCCACTCCACCTGCGTACCGTGGTAGGCGGCGACCTGCTCGGCCACCCTTGTCGTGGTCACCGGCAGCGCCACCTTGCCGCTGCGCTTCTCCGCGGCCACCAGGTCGAGCAGCACCAGCAGCGCCCGGTCGTCCTCGATGATCCGCCCGCGCTCGTCCACGAGGGAGATGCGCTCGCCCACCGGGTCGAACCGCACCCCGAAGGCAGCCCGCGCCGAGGCCACCATCTCACCGAGCCGTACCAGCCCGGCCCGCCGGGACTCCCTGGTCTCCGTCGGCCGGGACTCGTCCAGTCCGGGATTGATCGTCAGGGCGTCCACACCGAGCCTGCCCAGCAGGCTGGGCAGGACGAGCCCGGCGCTTCCGTTGGAAGCGTCCACGACCACCTTGAGCCCGGCATCGCCGATGCCGGTGGTGTCGACCCGACGCAGCAGCGAGCCCGTATAGGCGTCGAAGACACTGCCCGGGAACTGCAGGTCACCGATCTCTCCGGGAAACGCACGCCGGTACTCCTGGCGCGCGTACACCCGGTCCAGCTTGCGCTGCCCCTGGAGCGAGAGGTCCGCCCCCCGCTCGTCGAGGAACATGATGTCCACGGAGTCCGGGACACCCGGCGAGGTCCGCAGCACGATCCCTCCCGCGCTGCCGCGCGCGGTCTGCTGCCGCGCCACCGGCAGCGGTACGTTCTCCAGGTCCCGTACGTTGATCGCGCTGGCCTGGAGCGCGGAGATCACGGCCCGCTTGAGCGCTCTCGCGCCACGGGAGTGGTCACGGGCCGTCGTGACGATCGCTCCCTTCTTCAGGGTCGTCGCGTACGCACCGGCGAGCCGGACCACCACCTCGGGAGTGATCTCCACGTTCAGGATCCCGGAGACTCCCCGCGCGCCGAAAAGGTGCGCCTGCCCGCGGGACTCCCAGATCACCGATGTGTTGACGAAGGCTCCGGCCTCGATCGTCTTGAAGGGGTAGACCCGTACGTTCCCCTGAACGATCGATTCCTCACCGACCAGACACTCGTCACCGATGACGGCCCCGTCCTCGATCCGCGCGGCGCGCATGATGTCGGTGTTCTTGCCGATGACGCAGCCGCGGAGATTGCTGTGGGGCCCGATGTAGACGTTGTCGTGGACGACGGCCCGGTGCAGGAAGGCCCCGCCCTTGACGACCACGTTCGACCCGATGACGGTGTGCTCCCGGATCTCGACGCCGGCTTCGATCTTGGCGTAGTCGCCGATGTACAGCGGCCCGCGCAGCACCGCGTCGGGGCTCACCTCGGCCCCTTCGGCGATCCACACCCCGGGGGAGATCTCGAAGCCGTCCATCTCGATCTGGACCTTGCCCTCGAGCACGTCGGCCTGCGCCTTGACGTAGCTCTCGTGCGTGCCCACGTCCTCCCAGTAGCCCTCGGCCACGTAGCCGTAGATGGGCTGGCCTTCCTTCATCAGCTGGGGAAAGACGTCACCGGACCAGTCGACGGAGACATCCGGGTCCACGTAATTGAAGACCTCGGGCTCCATGACGTAGATACCGGTGTTGACGGTGTCCGAGAACACCTGTCCCCAGGTCGGCTTCTCCAGGAAGCGCTCGACCTTTCCTTCCTCGTCCACGATCGTGATGCCGAATTCCAGCGGGTTCGGCACCCGGGTCAGGCACACCGTGACCAGTGCGCCCTTCTCCTTGTGGAAGCGGATCAGATCGGTGAGGTCGAAGTCGGTGAGCGCATCGCCGGAAATGACGACGAAGGCATCGTCCTTCAGGGCCTCCTCGGCATTCTTCACACTGCCGGCGGTGCCGAGTGGCTTCTCCTCGTGGGCATAGGTGAGCTCCATTCCGAGCTCTTCGCCATCCCCGAAATAGTTCTTGACGAGTGACGCCAGGAACTGCACGGTGACCACGGTCTCACTGAGCCCATGCCGCTTGAGCAGCCTGAGCACATGCTCCATGATCGGCCGGTTGGCCACCGGCAGGAGCGGCTTGGGCATGCTCGAGGTCATGGGGCGAAGGCGCGTGCCCTCGCCGCCGGCCATCACGACGGCCTTCATGTCGGAAGAGTCCTCCTTGGGAGACGACAGTCGTACCGACCCTCGCCCGTCTCGGTCGGTGACTCCGCAACTCCTCCGCGTCATCCGGCGCCGGGCGGGCTCAATCGGTGGTGGTGTCTGCCTTCACCAGACGGCGGACTTGAACCACGTAAAGGATTCCTGCCCACCAGTAGAGGGTTGTACCCCATACAGCGAACGCCCATCCGAAAACTGCCGCCAACCAGGCCAACCAGCCGCTTCCGTCACTGAGCAGCAGCAAGGGAAACGCGTACATCAGGTTGAAGGTCGCCGCCTTGCCGAGGAAGTTGACCTGCGGCGGCGGATATCCGTGTCTGCGCAGGATCCACACCATGATCAGCAGCATCAGCTCGCGCGCGATCAGCGCGCCGGTGAGCCACAGCGGCAGGATCTCGCGATAAGTCAGACCGAAGAGCGTCGACAGGATGTAGAGGCGGTCCGCGGCGGGATCCAGCAGCCTGCCGAGCTTGCTGATCTGATTCCAGCGCCGCGCCAGCATCCCGTCGAGGTAGTCGCTGACCCCGCTGAGCATGAGGACGGCAAGGGCCCAGCCGTCGTGCTCCGCCAGGATCAGCCACAAGAACAGGGGCACGCCGGCCAGGCGAGCCATGCTCAGGATGTTCGGAATGGTGAAAATTCGGTCAGTCTGAACCCGAGTCTCCTGGACCTCCACCCGGGGGCCTCCACTGTGACTGTAGAAATGGTCGTTCGATGCCCCCTGACCCTACAGGAGACCGCACACGTGTCCCGAACGCAGAAAAGCCCCGCACCGAGCCCATAAGGGCTGGTGCGGGGCTTCCGCAATAATTGTTCGGCGGCGTCCTACTCTCCCACAGGGTCCCCCC